>JAFVWO010000014.1 GCA_017501625.1 Alistipes sp. | reverse complement strand
CTGGGTAGATTGGGTAGACTGGGTAGACTGGGTAGATTGGGTAGACTGGGTAGATTGGGTAGACTGGGTAGATTGGGTAGACTGGGTAGATTGGGTAGACTGGGTAGATTGGGTAGATTGGGTAGATTGGGTAGATTGGGTAGATTGGGTAGATTGGGTAGAACTCTATCAGATAATTACCCATACTCCCCATACTCCCCATACTCCCCACACTCCTCAGAAAAATTAATAACTCCTCACTCCTCACTCCTCACTCCTCACTCCTCATTGTAATAGGCTTTCTGCCCACGCCATATCTTCGGGTGTGGTGAGTTTTATGTTCTGGCGCTCGCCCTCGATAAGGGTTATTCTGCCACCTGCGGCCTCCACAACAGAGGCATCATCCGTGAAGCCCGCATCGTAGGGTAGTGTGTAGGCGTGGCGTAGCACCTCGGCACTGAATACCTGCGGTGTCTGCACGGCACGAAGCTCGCTGCGGGGCACTATGACGGAGTTGTCGCCCACGATGCGACGTATGCTGTCGACGACATCCACAACGGGGATTACGGCATCGTGCCTCTCCACCTCCAACATGGCGCGAAGTATCAGCTTCTTCGACACTAAGGCTCTCACGCCATCATGCACAGCGATATACTCCACCTCTGCGGGGAGGGCCTCGATGCCCGCCTTCACGGAGTCGTAGCGCTCCTTGCCACCGGCAATAACCCTGTGTACGGCGACATCAAACCGCGCTGCGAGGTTCTTCCACAGTGCTATATGCTCCTCGGGGAGTACCACGACAATGTCGGCCCCCGGCAGTGCCTCGCTGAAGGTGTTTATCGTGCGTGCCACGACGGGCTCGCCACCGAGAATCATGAATTGCTTGGGTAGTGACGACTGCATGCGTCGCCCCGACCCTCCGGCTACAATTATTACTCCTCGCTTTGCCATATTAGTTTTGTTCCAAAACCTAAGGTGTTGTCCGTAAGTTTCATCATCGTGGGCTCCACGACCCATAGCGTAAGGGGTGCTACGGCAGCATAGGGGAAGCGCTTGAGGTATAGGTGTTTAGCCTCCTCGTCGCCCCTTGTTGCGCGACCCACGACCTGTAGTCCCTGCACGCGACCCACCACACGTGTTTCGAGGACTATGCTCAGCGCCACGCGGCTGTCGGCCTCCATCTCAGCGCCATGACGTGTCGTCGTGTCGGAGGTGAACACAAAGATGTTACGCTCCTTGTCGTAGGCGTAGAAGCAGTTTGCCACGTATGGCTCGCCAAGGCTGTTCACGGTTGCTAAGGTGAGCACGTGGTGCTTGGCGATGAAGCGCCCGAAGCGCTTGTCTATATCGTTACTGCGCATCGTCGTTGCTCTGTTCCGTGGCAGCCTCCTGCTTTACGGGGAATATGTCGCTCTCTGTTATGCGCTCCTCGGCCGTAGCCACGCCATCGAGCTCCTTTATTACGCGGTCGCGCACAGCCTCGAAGCGCTCCTTATGCTCTGCGGCTATGGGCTCTGCGGGCTCCTGAGGAACCTTCAGGGGGTCTATGGCCGTGCCATTCTTCCATATACGGTAGTCTAAATGCGGGCCTGTGGATGTGCCTGTCGAGCCTACGTAACCTATGAGCTGCCCCTGCGATACTCGTGTGCCTACCTTTATGCCCTTGGCGAAGCCTCGCAGGTGCAGATAGCCCGTCACGATGCTTCCGGCATGCTGAATCTTTATGGTGTTACCGCCACCGCCACCCCAGCCGGCGAAGATGACAACGCCATCGGCCACCGAGTGTACGTGTGTACCCGAGGGTGCGGCATAGTCTACGCCATGATGCGGGCGATATACCTTGTGTACGGGGTGTAGTCGCGAGTTTGAGAACTTGGAGCTTATGCGCGTGTACTTGAGTGGTGCCTTGAGGAGCTGCTTGCGTAGCGACTCGCCATTCGCCTCCCAGTATCGCAGCTTACCCTCCTCCTGAGCGTAGGGTATGGCGTAGAAGGTCTTGCCTCCGTGGTGGAACTCTGCACCCCAGATGCGACCTATACCCACGGGGGTGTCGTCGACGTACTTCTCGTCGTAGATTACCTTGAACGAGTCACCCGCCTGTATGCCGAAGAAGTCTACCGTCCACTGATATATATCCTCGAACTCTGCTGCGAGGGCGTAGGGCAGGTCTTGCTCCATGATAGCACCCCACAGCGACGATGTTATCACCGCCTCGCGGTGCTGGCGCACGATGTTTACGGGACGTGAGCCGAGGGCTATGCTCACGCTGTCGCCCACGAAGCCGAAGACGACATAATCTATGGCGTTACGGTGGTATACGACATAATCCACCCTGTCGTGCTCGCCGAGGCTGTCTACGGTGTGACGTGTGAATGTGGTGTAGGCGTTGTCTGCGCGTATCTGTCGTAGCGGGAATATATCCTTTGCCGCCTTGTCGAGGCGGTCGACCATCACTGCGGATATGCCTCTGCGCCCGAGGATGCCACCCACGGTCTCGCCCATGCGCACGGTGTCGTTCTCGATGGTGTACCCCTCAATGTCGATGCCGTATAGTAGTGTAGGCTCTGCTGCCTCCGTAATGCTCGTAGTGTTGTCGCTCTCCTTGTCGGTGGAGCCCCCGCCACATGCCGCCACGAATATGAGCAGCAGTGTGGTCAATCGCATCAATCTCTTCATACACCGCAAAGATAATACTTTTTCCGAATATTTCGTTAGGGAATACCTAAGTAATTACCTTGAAGATGTAATTACGGAGGAGTACGAGCCATCACGTGTTGCATACTTGTTTCTTTTTTCGTACATTTGTCCTATTATTTGACCCAAACTGAATATGTCGATGATTCGTTTAGAACATAAGGGCGACTGTTGTGGTTGTAGTGCCTGTGCTCAGCTCTGCCCCACGCACGCTATTACGATGGAGGAGGACAACGAGGGCTTTCTCTATCCTCGTGTCGATGTTGCGAGGTGTGTCGACTGCGGTCTGTGTCAGAGGGTGTGCCCCGTGATTAACCCCTATGCTCCGCGTGAGCCCTTGGCGCAATATGCTGCAAAACATAGGGACGATGCCGTCCGTCAGAGCAGCTCCTCTGGAGGTGTGTTCACCCCTCTTGCCGAAAGTGTTATCGCTGATGGGGGTGTCGTCTTTGGCGCTAAGTTCGACACGACGTGGAGCGTCGTACATGCATACGCGGAGAGCACTGAGGAGCTCGCCATCCTACGTGGGAGTAAGTACGTGCAGAGCAGTATGGGCGATAGTTACATCTCGGCCAAGCGCTTTTTGGAGGATGGTCGCAAGGTGCTGTTTAGCGGCACGCCGTGTCAAATAGCGGCTCTTAAGCACGCTCTCGGCAGGGATTACGACAACCTTCTCACCGTGGATATCGCCTGTCATGGCGTTCCGAGTCCCCGCGTGTGGCGCGACTACCTGAGTTCTAAGCGACTTAAGATGCACGCGGCCGATATTACCGCCCTGTCGTTCAGAGATAAGCGCGACGGCTGGCGTAACTATAACGTGAAGATATGTTTTGCCCCTGCCGGGGGTGCGGAGCATGCCGCGGAGGTATGCACGGTTACGCCCTATCGTCGTGACCTCTTCATGCGTGGTTTCCTTAAGAATATATACCTGCGCCCGTCGTGCTACAGGTGTGCGGCGAAGTGCGGAAGGAGTGGTGCCGACCTCACGATAGCCGATTATTGGGGTGTGGAGCGCTACCACGCGCCGTTGGACGACGATAGGGGTGTGAGTCTTATCCTTGTGAATACGCCACGTGGTGAGGCTCTGTTGCGGGGTGTCGTTTCGCAGGTGGAGTGTGTCGCTACGGAGTATGATAACGCCCTGCGCCATAACCCGTGTATAAAACACAGTGTCAGCGAGCCGCCACTGCGAGCCAAGTTTTGGGCCGAGTACGAAAGGGTGCAGCTGAAGGCCGTGGAGCAGATACTCAACGAGCTCCACCCGAGGGGCATACGTCGTATGCTGAGCCGCATCAGGTACGTTGTCGATAAGATTGTAAAACGTAGATAAGATATGAAGATAGGCATTGTCACACAGCCGTTGTCGCGCAATTATGGCGGCATACTCCAGAATTATGCTTTGCAGCAAACGCTCAAGAAGTTGGGCCACGAGCCCTACACCTTTGACCTTACGGCTGCCGTGCCGTGGTATAAGTGGGCTAAGCACAACATCAAGGTCTTTTTCAAGCATGCCGTGGGGTGCAAGGCTACGTATCGTGAGTCGCCGCTGCGTGTTGCCAAGACCGAGATACCGCTGCGCCGCTTCGTGTCGCGCTACATATCGCTTATCACCCCGCGCAGAGCCGTGCCCTCGGCAAAGAGCGTCCGAAAGTATGGCTTGGAGGCGCTGATAGTGGGTAGCGATCAGGTGTGGCGCCCGCGCTATAACCGCAGCATCGCGGATATGTACCTTCGTTTTGCCTCGTCGTTTGATGTCAAGCGCATAGCCTATGCCGCATCGTTTGGTACGGGCGTGTGGGAGTATCGCAAGAAGAAGAGCGCCATGTGTAGGGCTTTGGCGCAGCGCTTCGATGCTATCTCTGTGCGCGAGAAGTCGGCCGTAGCTCTCTGTCGTGACCATCTGGGTGTCGAGGCGAAGCATGTCTTGGACCCTACGCTGCTGCTCACCAACGAGGAGTATAACAGGCTCCTCGCCCCCCTCGAGCAGCCGTGCGAAGCCTACCTCTTCGCCTATGTCCTCGACCGCAGCCCGCAGAAGGTCGACCACATACATGCTGTGGCGGCACAGCGAGGCCTTAAGCCTATCATCGTGGGCGTGGGTGCCGATGTTAAGCCCGAGGATAGCATCGAGAGGTGGCTCACCTACTTCCGCGATTGTAGCTATGTCGTGACCGACTCGTTTCACGGCAGTGTATTCTCGATTATCTATAACAAGGATTTTCATGTCATCGCCAATGTGGAGCGTGGCATCGACCGTATGACGTCGCTCTTGGAGCTCTTGGCGCTCGAGGATAGACTTGTTGACTTTGCGCGGCTGAAGGATTTTCGTCCCCTCGGGGCTGTCGATTGGGCGAGAGTAAACATGTCGTTGAATATGCACAGGGAGGACTCTATCAACTTTCTTAAAAACAGCCTATAAAGAGGCTGAATAAAAAGTGTATTTTGTCGTTATACTCGCCCTCAAAATGCTCATTTACGCTAAGTAAACTCCGCTTTTTCGGGCTTCGCAGGCCTAAAACTACATCTTTTTATTCAACCTCACAAAACGGGGATGACAATATCCCCATATTCTTAAATATTCTGCCGATACCGTGTCGTGTGACTACCGCGAAGGAGTGCCGTAAATCGTGACGATAAAAAACAAAATTTGGTCGTTACAAAAAAAAATATTACCTTTGAGCGGATTGTGGCTACTTGTCACATAATCAAAATGAGGGTATGAAGGTATTTTTGGGCATAATCTCGTGGATATATACGATGGTGATAGCTATTCGCCATCGCCTATACGATTGGGGTGTGTTCAAGAGCCTCTCTTTCGATATACCCATCATCTGCGTGGGTAACATCACGGTCGGAGGCACGGGTAAGACACCCATGGTCGAGAACCTTATCTCGACGCTCAGCAGCGACTATCGTATAGCTGTTCTCTCGCGTGGCTATGGCCGTCGCACCAAGGGTTATCGCGAGGTGCAGACCACCGACTCCTACTTGGATGTTGGCGACGAGCCCCTACAGATGAAGCTTAAGTCGCCCGAGACTATTATCGTAGTCTCGGAGGATAGGGTGGCGGGCATCGAGCGCATACGCAAGGAGCATCCCGATGTTACGCTCATAATCATGGATGACGGCTTCCAGCACCGCAAGGTTAAGGCCAAGGTGAACATCATCCTTGTAGACTCCACACGACCCATCGACGACGATAGGATGTTGCCCTTGGGACGTCTTCGCGACCTGCGCTCGCGCCTCTCGGCAGCACACCTCTTTGTCGTCACGAAGTGCTCGGACGAGATGACACCCTTGGATAAGCGCCTGTGGCGTAACAAGCTGCGCACCATGGCCTACCAGAAGGTCTATTTCTCGCGCATAGAGAGCCATAGGGTGTGCCCGCTCTTTAACTTCGACGACCGCGAGGAGGTGAACTACGGCCAGCAGGCGATACTCCTCTCGGGTATAGGCAACCCGCGCCCCTTCGTGCGCGATGTGGAGGTACACTTCAATGTTGTCGATAAGATGCTCTTTGGCGACCACCACAGCTTCACGGCCAACGATATGCGACGTCTCTATGCCAAGTTGCAGCACAACCCTCGTGCCATAATTATCATGACGGAGAAGGATGCCGTGCGCCTACGTCGCTCGAAGCTCCCCGAGCCTCTCATGCGAGCGATGTACTTCCTGCCTATAAGCATGGAGTTGGTCGAGGGCCCCGATACCAACCTTCACGGTAATATCATCGCCGAGATAAAGTACGAGTCGAAGAAGAGCAGTGCGGCAAAGTAGTATGGTTGTTGATAATTAAAATGTAGAGTATGATAAATAAAGTAATATTAGTAGGAAATGTGGGTATGGATCCCGAGGTTCGTACCCTTGAGACAGGCGTTAAGGTGGCGCGTGTTCGCCTTGCAACGACAGAGCGTATCTTCAACCGCCAGACGAATGAGACTACGGAGCATACCGAGTGGCATACCATCACCCTGTGGCGCGGCCTTGCCGAGGTTGCCGATAAGTATGTGCGCCGTGGTTCGCAACTATATGTCGAGGGTAGCCTTCGCACTCGCGAGTGGGAGCGTGATGGCGTTAAGCACTACGCCACGGAGATTGTCGCCGACGAGATGAAGCTCCTCGGCCGCCGTCAGGAGGGTGCTGCACCACAGCCATCAACACCCCAGCAGGCTTATCAGCAGCCCTCGCAGCCCTCGTACCAGAGCCCTGCATATCAGCCGCAGCCGCAACCGCAGGCTCCCGCGCCGGCATTACCCGCGGAGGACCCCGACGACCTGCCATTCTAAGATGGAGCGTATACCTCGCGTGTCGTGATTATAGGGTGCGAGATTTCGAGGGTGCGAGATTATAGGGTGCGAGATTTTTGTAAGTTTTTTTTATAGAGTTTAGGGAATTATAGGGATTCTCTAAACTCTTTATTTATGCGCTCTCCCGCCTTTGTATTACATTTTTATTCCCGAAAGATGAATTGGTGATGGATAAATTTGCAAATCCGAATTTTAATTCATATTTTTGCGTTTAAGTTATGCTTCAATGTGTTGTGGCGTTTTTGATAAGACAACATACTATTTAAAAATAACTATATGAAGAAGTTTTTTATGAACATTAAGAGTGTTGTGGCAGCACTTGCCACCACAGCACTCCTCGCTTCCTCTACGGTCTCATGCTCGTATGACGACACGTAGATTTGGAACGAGATTGACCAGATTAAGCAGGAGCTTGTAGACCTCCGCACGCAGGTCGAGAACGAGCTCAATGCTCTCAACTCGCTTGTCAGCGGCATGACCACCGTTACCGATGTGTCGCAGAAGAGCGATGGTAGCACGGTTGTGACCCTCTCTGATGGCTCGAAGATTACGGTCTATCCTAAGGGTACGGATGTCCCCGCCAACACGATTACCACGGTTGAGATTGAGGGTGTCCTCTATTGGGCATACTTCGATGGTCTTGGCACGCCGCAGCCTATCCTTGTTAACGGCAAGAATGTCCCTGTTGCCGATGTAGCACCTCAGACTAAGGTTAACGACGAGACAGGAGCTATCGAGGTCTCATTCGACGGTGGTAAGACATGGATTACGACGGGATATACCGAGTCTGACGTATGCTCGTTGTTCGCTGACGTTGATGTTGTATATTCGGATTGGCAGGTTGATGCCGATGGCAATCCTGTAGCACTCTACTGCGTCATCACGCTTCACGATGGTACAGCCATCAAGGTGGGCATGCAGCATGGCCACCTCATCCTTCCTATGGACTCTGTATTTGTGGCCTATGGCGGGGAGGGAACTATCTATGTTGATGTAGAGGATGCTGCCGACTATATGACACAGGTGCCTCGCGGCTGGGCGTGCGATGTTAAGCACGAGGCTAAGGAGGATAGAATGATACTCACGTTCAAGGCGCCCACATACGAGCAGGTTCAGGCCGGTTATGCCGATATCGAGGGTGTTGCTAAGCTGATGGTTGTATTCAACAATGGCTCATCGGCTATCGCGAGCGTTAAGGTATCTACAAATGCCGTTACAGTAAACTTCACGCAGAAGGGTGTATATGTCGAGGCAAGCTATGGCACAGACTATATCCTCTGTGGTATCATCCCCTCGTCGAGCTACAAGGCAAGCACGCTCACGAACTATTGTAACGATATTCTTGCCAAGGGTGATGCTGCCGGTGCGAATGCCCAGAAGTATGTACGTCAGGTAGCTTTCATGGACGAGAAGACCATCTTTACCCCATACGAGGAGCTCAGAGAGGAGGCTATGGTTGTTGGTACGGAGTATACCTTCTGGTATGTAGTACCTCGCGATGGTGCTACGTCGGATAGCTCTATGTACGTTGTTGAGAATGAGATAGTGTCGTACAAGTATACGCACAGCACTATCACTCTTGAGCTTGTCAAGAGCGGCATCTTTGATGCTACTGTTAAGTTCGGTGCCGAGGGCTCTTTGGGTTACATGCTTGGTTATGAACTTGCCGAGGAGTTCGATGCTGCTGAGCTCGCTGCATACTATACCGAGCACCCCGAGTTGTTGGTTTTCAACAATAAGCATACAACCTACGAGGGTTCATTCCTTGAGTTGTTCGATCCTTACTCGCAGAGCCTCAATCCGGGTACTAAGTATGTTGCATGGTGCATAAATAAGCCTGCAACGCAGTCGCTCGTCGAGGATAACGTGGTATATGTCGAGTTCGCGACGAGTCCCTTTGCCGATGGCGGTACTATCGAGGTTGTTGCCTCGGACGAGAATATCGAGTATACACGTATCTCGATGAATCTTAGCACTGTTGAGGGTCACGTTGCTATCTACTACAACATTCTGCCTTCGCACATGGCCTCAGCATATCCCGACGACACCTATCGCAAGGAGATGCTTCTCTCTGAGGGCGAGAATGTCATCTCGGATAAGCCTGTTCCTGTCTTCTACGACAAGGCTAAGGCGGGTGATAAGCTCACGTTGTTTGCCATGGCTGTAGACAAGGAGGGTAAGTTCGGTAAGATTTTGGTTAAGGAGTATACTACCAAGAACTACGAGTATAATGCACTTGCTGTCACGTTGACACTCGAGGAGTATAAGGTTGACGACACTAAGATTAGCGTAGCATGTGAGGGTGCTTCTAAGTTCCTGTATGTATACGCTCCTATCGCCAGCACGGATTGGACTGACGTCTTTGGTGGCTCTAAGAAGAAGGCCGGTGAGTTTATCATCGCTAACCCCACCGATCGTCGCATCTACGACACGTCGGTACCTGAATATGCACTTGTGGATGGTAAGATTCAGCTCTCAGGTCTTACTATGGATGAGGAGTACGCTGTCGTAGTCATGGCTATCGATGCTGAGAATGGCTACTCTGAGCCTCAGGCATGCTACTTCACGCCTATTGCCAATATCGGTGTTATGGTTAAGCGTACCGATGCCAACTGGGCTGTGGGTAAGCCCGAGATTATCATGGGCGAGACTACGGAGGTAGAGTTCTTCAACTTCTCGTGGTATACTAAGCCTCAGAAGGGCTATGTGGCCTACTCTATGGTTGACCACCCCGAGAATCTCGTTAGTGACTACTACGGCACTAATATCAACACTCCCGAGAAGCTTATCTCGTACATCGTTGCGGGCTGCGACAATGGTAAGAGAGATTGCGGACATAGGTGTGAGTGGCAGGAGGATAACACCTACACACGTACATGGCGTGAGATGGTAGATCTCAATGGTGATGGTCGCTTCGACCTCGATGAGTGGGTGGAGTACACCGAAGAAGGTCTCCCGGGTGTATATAACTCATTCTTCTATGGTACCAAGGATGAGCACCTTATCTACGTTACATGGGTAGGCGAGGATGGTAACTTCCACGAGCCTTTTGCGTGGGATCCCACGAATAATGTGGAGGTTGAGCTTACGTGGTAATGCGGGTTGTCACCCAATAGAAAGAGAGTGTCTGGTTTCGGCCGGACACTCTCTTTTTATTAGTTATGGGTTAAAATGATAGCGACAACGAAATATATCATTAATCCTTACTTGCTCACTGCTCACTGCTCACTGCTAATTGGTAGCTGCGCTATCTCACCACTATGCTACGCACGATGTCGTGGCCCGCACGGCGGTTTATCTCTGCTACGATGCTGTCGCGCTGGTAGAAGAGCTCTTGTCGTGCCACGCCCGAGGCCATACCTATATATAATATGCCGCGTTCCAAGCGTATCTCTCTCGTTGCTGCGGCTATCTGTGGTGCTACCACCTCGCTCCAGATGTCGGGTATGCGCCCTTCGGCTATCTTGCGTGCTACGTATGGTCGCTTGAAGAACTCGTCGAGTATCTCGCCTATGCTCTTGGGTGCTGTGCGTTTCATCGTTCTATGCCTCCGCCACTGATGTTAAACAACCTGTACTCGGCCTCGGCCACGCCCAACGTGTGCTCCAAGCGGTGCTTGTTGCAGTCGGTTATGAGTATCTGTCCGAAGTCGTCGCCACCTACGAGCTTAAGTAGCTGTGCTACGCGCCTCATGTCGAGCTTGTCGAAGAGGTCGTCCAAGAGGAGTATGGGCTTCTCGCCCGTATGCTCGGCAAGTAGGGTATACTCCGCGAGCTTCAGCGCTATGAGGAATGACTTTTGTTGTCCTTGCGACCCATATTTGCGTAGAGGATACCCCGCAATGGTGAATGTCATGTCGTCGCGGTGCACGCCCGCTGTTGTGTGCTCGTTCACTATGTCCTTCTGACGGCACGCGAGGAGTATCTCCGTGAGTGGGGCATTGTGTAGCTCCGAGCGATACTCTATGTCTACCTCTTCGCGCCCCTCGGATAGTAGTGCATAGTACCGTGCTACGAGGGGTAACATGCGGCCTATCACCTCCTTGCGCTTGAGGTGTATTATGTCGGCTGCGGCGCTTAGCATGCTGTCGTAGATGAGCAACATATCCTCTGCGGGCGATAGCTTGAGTAGCTTGTTACGCTCCTGTAGTGCGCTGTTATAGCGCATGAGGGCAGCGAGATAGGTGCGGTCTATCTGCGATATCAGACGATTTATGTAGCGTCGTCGCTCCTCTGCGGCATCGCTTATCAGTGCGGTGTCCGAGGGTGCCACTACGACTATGGGGAAGTGCCCCACGTGCTCCGATAGCTTGTCATACTCCTTGCCATTGCGCTTCAGAACTTTACCTCCGCGCTTTGTGTAGCCGCATACGACCCTCTCGTGCCTCTCTTGTCCGCAGACGAAGTGGCCGTCAATGATAAATCCCTCGGCTCCGTGCCTTACACTCTGCGTGTCGGTTATGGTGTGCATCGAGCGTGCGAGAGAGAGGTAATGCACGGCATCGAGGATGTTGGTCTTTCCGGCACCATTGTCACCCACGAAGCAGTTTATGCCCTCGGCGAGCACCAGCTGCTCGTCGCATATATTCTTGAAGTCTACTATCGCTATCTTCTCTATCCTCATCTTTTGTCGCTTATCTTAGGTGCAAAGGTACTCAAAAAACAGCAATCATTGTAGCAATGGCCCACAAATTAGTAAAAAGTTGGCCTATGGGCGTTTCTGTGCCGTTAAAATATATGCGTGAGGGGTAAAAGCAAAATAACTAAACAATATTGAAACACATCCAATATTGTCCTAAATAAATTATGCACTACAATTATATTGTTGATATCGTGCAAGTGCCATCGCCGTAGGCGAGCGAGGCAACGCCTTGCCACAAGCCCCTCCCTTGCCAAGGGCAGGGGTTTGGGGTGGGATGTAAATATAACAATATTGAAACACATAATAGAATTATCTTTCAAACTATTTTGTTGTTGCTAAATTTTTTCTACCTTTGTGGGTTGAAGTGCCTAATTGGTGCTGTGGAAGTGGATAAATAAGTAATAATTAAATAATTAACGATTTTATGGCAAACAAAGTACAGATGCCCGAGAACGACCTCATGGTAGAGACTAAGGGTAAGTTGGAGTTATTTTTTGACAAGTATGGTAATAAGCTCCTCAAGGGTCTTATAGCTGTGACACTCATTGCGGTGGCTATCTTCGCATGGGTGAGCATATCGTCGAACAGCGACCTTAAGAAGGAGAACGCTGCGCAGGCAGCCCTCACTGTGGCGCTCACCACCGAGCGTGATGTGGCATCATTCGAGGCTATCGTAAACGAGTATGAGGGTACGAAGGCTGCAAATACGGCTGCTTACCTCGCGGGTGCCGAGTATCTTAAGGCTGGCGACATCGCCAACGCTAAGGCTTCGTTGGCAAAGTATGCCGATGTTGAGGGTGCTGCCGGTGAGGTTATCAACGCCCTTGTATACACGCTCCGTGGCGATGTGGCTGTCGAGGAGAACGACCTTCAGACTGCTGCTGAGCTCTACCGCAAGGCTATCGCTGCAAACGAGGAGGTGTTGAACGTCGAGGCTGCAACAAAGAAGCTCGCTCTCGTGCTTGAGGCTATGGGCGATAAGGCTGCTGCCATGGAGGCGTATAAGGCACTTGTGGAGAAGCACCCCGACCTTAAGGCTCAGTACGCGAAGTATATCTTCGAGTAACGCATGTAGCTATGATGGTTGAGACGGCGGCCTCGAATATGAAGTTCGGCGTGGTTGTAGCGCGCGAGTTCGATGAGTATAACGACATGTACCTCATGCCTCTCATCGAGCGCCTCACGCAGCTCGGTTGCATGGCGCAGAATATCGTTGTTAAGGTTGTGCCCACGGCGCACGACATATTGATGGCGACGATGTTCATGGCCGAGTATACCGATGTCGATGGCGTTATAGTCCTCGCTCCGCAGAATCGCGTGATGGGCACGCTGTCGCTCATGAATGGTATCGTGCAGGTGCAGGTGCAGTGGAATATGGTCGTGGAGATTGGTGGCGTGGAGTGCGCCGACAACATCGTCGAGATGATAAATCTCCAGAACGACATGGAGCTTGATGCTCCGGAGCTCACACGCCAGCGCGGTGGCGGTAATATATCGTAGCCAACCATAAACAAGAGCTTATAAAATGGGAGTGACTAAGTACAAATTAGTCATTCCCATTTATCGTAATAAGAGAGTGTTTCAGCACGATTTTATGTCCAACTTATAGCCTCAAGTGTTGGAGTGTTGTCTTTTTTTTTATACCTTTGCGGTTATGGATATGCGTTATACATACAACGACATCGAGCTTGCTTATAGTATTGAGGGCGAGGGTGATACGGTATTATTGCTCCACGGCTGGGGCTGCGACCGTAGCATCTGGCAGACTACTGCCGACCTCTTGAAAACATCATTCAGGGTTGTGGCTGTCGACTTTGCGGGCTTTGGCGCGAGTGCCGAGCCTAACACGGTGTGGGGTGTCGAGGAGTATACGCGCTCCATCGAGGCTCTCGTTGGCGAGTTGGGCATCGTGCGTCCCACGCTTGTGGGCCACTCTTTTGGTGGCAGGGTCTCTATACTATATGCTTCGCGCAACGAGGTGGCTCGCGTGGTGCTCACGGATGCTGCCGGTGTCAAGCCGCGCCGCACGTGGAGCTACTATCGCAAGGTGTACACCTTCAAACTTATGAAGCGTGCCCTCCCCGTGCTCATAGGCCGTCGCAAGGCGCAGATGATTATCGAGGAGCGCCGTGCTGCCACGGCATCGTCGGACTACAATCGTGCTACGCCCATGATGCGTGCCGTGCTGTCGAAGTGCGTGAATGAGGATTTGTGTCATGTGATGCCTGCGGTGAAGGCCCCTGTGCTTCTCTTCTGGGGCGATAGGGACACGGCAACGCCATTGAGCGATGCACATACTATGCAGCGACTTATGCCCGATGCGGGACTTGTCGTTGCCGAGGGTGCGGGTCACTTCGCCATGTTGGAAAGGGCGGATTTGTGGCACGCATCGTTAAAGTCATTCCTAAAAATAGAGTAGTCTGATGAGTGTTGCAACACATATCTTTAGCCTTGTGTGGCTCTTGTATCTCGCTGCCACCACGCGCTATGCTGTGCAGATGTTTCAGCAGAACAGCTACCGCACGGAGCGCTATAACCGTTGGCTGCGACAGACAGGCGAGTGGCATTCGCACATGAACATCGTGGCGCTACTCGCGGCAGTATGCTTCGCCTTCACGACACACCTCGCGGCAATAGCCATCTTTGGTGTGTGGATGACGATTATCGCTGTTGCGGAGTTCTCGATAAAGTACAAGGTGCGCTTGGTCTATACCATGCGTGTTAAGCGCCTCATAGCCACGCGCATGCTGCTTACGGCAGCGATAATTGGCGTTGTCCACATCTATGCTGTGGAGTATACGCTTGTGGCGGCCATGCTTCTCACGCTCGACTATTGGACGATACTCTCGAACTGGATAAACAGACCTTTGGAGGCGGCAATTACGCGCTGGTACTACAACGATGCGCGTAGGATTCTGCGCTCAATGCCCCATCTTAAGGTTATAGGCATCACCGGCAGCTTCGGTAAGACATCGACCAAGCACTTCCTCTATCGTCTGCTCTCGGAGCGCTACAATGTCGTCATGACGCCGGGTAATTTCAACACGACACTCGGTGTTGTGCGCACCATACGCGAGCATCTGAAGCCCCACCACGAGGTGTTTATCGTGGAGATGGGCGCCAAGCAACGTGGCGATATCAAGGAGATATGCGACCTTGTGCAACCCACGGTGGGCATCGTCACCTCGGTGGGCGAGATGCATCTGGAGACTTTCGGCACGGTAGAGAATATCGCTCGCACGAAGTTCGAGCTTGTCGATGCCGTTGGTGCTGAGGGCCTTGCTGTGGTAAACATAGACTCTGAGGCGGCATGCCGACACCTCAAGGAGCATAATATTCGGGCTACGACATACGGCATAGAGAGTGCCGATGCGGACTATCGCGCCTCGGAGGTGTGCTACTCGCAGCTCGAGACGACCTTTAACCTCAAACATGGTGATAGGGTAGACGAGGGCTTTGTGACACATATCCTCGGTCGTGGTAACATCCTAAATATCACTGCGACATTGGCTGTTGCCGAGCACCTCGGTGTTACGGTGGCGGAGTGTCGTCGTGCTGTGAAGCAGATTGAGCAGGTGGAGCACCGCCTGAGCATGCGCTGCGGTGGTGGTGTCACCATCCTCGACGATGCGTACAACTCCAACCCTACGGGTGCGCGTATGGCCTTGGAGGTGCTTGCGGGCTTCGCAACGTCGGGTTGTCGCTATGTTGTGACCCCGGGATTTGTGGAGATGGGTGCCAAGCAATATGATAATAACCGTGCCTTTGGTGGCGACATAGCGCATGCCAACCCCGATGGTGTCTATGTGGTGAATGAGGTCAATCGCGAGGCTATCGCCGAGGGACTTAAGGATGGCGGCTATGCCGAGGAGCGCATATCGCATGTGGCATCCTTCAAGGAGGCTATGGCGGAGCTGCAACCACGCCTTAAGGCGGGCGATGTGGTGCTCTACGAGAACGACCTGCCCGACTCATTCAAGTAACTTAAAAAACAAACGATAAGACGATGAAGATTAATGTAGGTGTAATTTTTGGTGGCCGCTCGGTGGAGAACGAGATTTCGGTAATCACGGCGGCACAGACTATGGCGGCGATGAACGAGGATAAGTATAACATAGTGCCTATCTACATATCGAAGGAGGGACACTGGTATACGGGCGATAAGCTCCGCACGACGGATAACTATCGCGATATGAAGGCGTTGCTTAGCTCCGTCACGGAGGTATATTTCCGTCCCACGTATGGCGATAACCACCTCTACAAGGTGTGTAAGCCCCTCTTTGGTAGCGATGTTGTCGCTACGATTGACGTTATCCTCCCCTGTCTGCACGGCACCTCGGGCGAGGATGGCTCGTTCCAAGGCATGGTGGAGATGACGGGCATACCCTATGCCTGTCCCAATACGCTGGCCTCGGCAAACGGCATGGATAAGATTACGATGAAGATGATACTCAAGAAGAGTGGCATCCCCGTTGTTGAGTACACGTGGTTCTCGGATAAGGAGTGGTTGTCGGAGCGTGAGGGATGTATCGAGCGTGCCGAGGCGCTGCACTTCCCGCTTATCGTCAAGCCCGCAAACCTCGGCTCGTCGGTGGGCATCAAGACGGTACACAACCGCGAGGAGCTTATCGCCGCGGTGGATAACGCCATTAAGTACTCTAAGCGCATCATCGTCGAGCGCCTTGTCGAGCGCCTGAAGGAGATAAACTGCTCGGTGCTTGGCGACTACTACGATTGCGAGGCGTCGGTGTGCGAGGCGCCTGTGCGTAGTGGTGAGATTCTCAGCTACGAGGATAAGTATCTCGGTGGCGGCAAGAATAAGCCCTCGGAGGGCATGCATTCAACCGTAAGGGAGATACCGGCACGACTCCCCGAGGATACTACGCGCTTCATCCGCGAGACGGCATGCAAGACCTTCCGCGTGCTGGCATGCGATGGCGTATCGCGTATCGACTTTATGATTGACGAGGCTACGGGCGACATCTTTGTCAATGAGATTAATACCATCCCCGGCTCGTTGTCGTTCTACCTGTGGGAGGCCACGGGTGTTAAGTTCGACGAGCTTGTTGACCGCCTCATTGCTGTTGCGTTTAAGCGCAAGCGCGACTCGGAGTTTAAGACTACGAGCTATTCGGAAAATATCTTTGCCTATCAGGCTAAGCACGGAGCAAAGCTTGGTGGCGCCAAGGGTAGTAAACACTAATTTAATAAAACTATGACTTCACTCTACGATAACATAATCTTTGGCCCTGTGCGCTCACGTCGCCTCGGCCTGTCGCTCGGCGTAAACCTGCTGCCGATAGAGTCTAAGCTGTGTAGCTTCGACTGCATATATTGCGAGTGCGGCTGGAATGCCGACCACCCGGGTAAACGACGTTTCAATGCCCGTGAGGATGTGCGTGCTATGCTTGATGAGACCCTCGCACGCATGGTTAAGGAGGGTACACCTCCCGATGTCATCACCTTTGCCGGCAATGGTGAGCCTACGTTGCACCCCGACTTTGAGAATGTCATCGCCGACACCATCGCCCTCCGCGATAAACACTGCCCTGCGGCTAAGGTGTCGGTGTTGTCGAATGCCACGCAGCTCCACCGCGACGATGTGTGCCGTGCTCTTCGACGTGTCGACAACAATATCTTGAAGCTCGACTCGGCCTTTGATGCTACGGTGCAGCTTGTGAATAAGCCTCAGGGGGCATATAGCGTTGCGAAGCTTGTCGAGCAGCTTAAGAGCTTCGAGGGCGAGCTTATCGTGCAGACGATGTTCCTCCGTGGCGAGTACCTCGGCCAACGTGTGGATAACACCACCGAGGAGGAGGTGTCGGCATGGCTTAAGCTCATCGAGTATATACGCCCCAAGCAGGTTATGGTCTACTCTCTCGACCGCGATACGCCCTGCCAGACTCTTGAGAAGGTTGAGAAGGAGGAGCTACGCGCCATTGCAGCACGTGTCGAGGCCCTCGGCATAGCAGTATCTGTGGCATAGTGCGGTGTTAACCATCAGCCACTTGAGCCGTCTATCCGGAAACAAACTACAATGTAGTTCGGCATCAGTGGTATGGTAGGATGTTGGCTATCAAACACTTGAACCATTTATTAGGAAAAATAACATTAATGTAGTCTAAATATATGGAATTTGAAGGTAAGGTATTAGAGATTCTCCCTCCCGTGTCGGGACAGTCGGCACGTGGCACGTGGGAGCGCCAGACGGTTGTCTTTGAGCAGCCTAACAAGCAGTATGGCAAGGAGTTGGCCGTGACCTTTATGAATAAGGGTCAGGAGGTTGCTAACCTCCGCGTTGGCGAGAGCTATATTGTCTCTTTCGACATCGAGTCGCGCAATTATCAGGGACGTTGGTATACCGACGTGCGTGCATGGCGTGTTCAGCCCTTGCAGGGTCAGGCGCAGCCTCCCGTGCATGATATGCCTCCCTTTATGGAGGAGCCTCAGAGTGCTGCGGGGGTTATAGACGATATGCCCTTTTAATTTGTTGTGAAAAGGCAGCATCTGCTGCCGCTAACAAAAAGTGCCGTCAATGGAATGTACGTTATGTACTATCCATCGACGGCATTTTTGCCGAGCGTTGCATCTACTACCTTTTGACAACAAATTATTTCTTGTGGTAATGGGCCATTCTCGGCCTCTCAATCATCAGCCCGAATGGGAAATACGTTTAGTATGTCCCATCCGGGCTGATTTCATGTCGAGACCAAGCCTAACCCCTTCTGACAACAAATTAGGCTTGTAACGCAGTGAGTTGTGATTTAGGGAGATTAGGGAGATTAGAGAGATTAGGGAGATTAGTGAAATACCTGATAGCGCCTCCCTAACCTCCTTAAATTCCCTAATCTCCTTAAACTCACTATAATTACTCACTAAAGCATCGCTTCGAGCTTCATCTTAAGCTCGCCCTTGCTCTTGCCGCCAAGCTCCACGACGGGAGTCTCGTTCATGGGGATGTAGACGAGCGTGGGTATCGAGCGCACCCTGAAAAGACGTGCCAACTCCTCCTCTTGGTCTACATCCACCTTGTAGATGTCTACTTTGCCCTCGTACTCCGCTGCGAGCTCGTCAATGATGGGTGACAGTCGCTGGCAGGGGCCACACCATGAGGCGTAGAAGTCGATTAATGCAGGGCGTGTGCCCAAGAACTTCCAGCCGTTAGCCATATCTTCAATCTTCGCTATGCGGTTCTCAAAACCGCCCTTTGTCAAATGTATTGTCGCCATAATATGTATCTCTATTTAGTTATTAATTGGTTTTACGTTGCAAAAATAGTACAACAATTCTAAAAAGTCAAATCGTTATTTTTTATGGTGTTATAAGCAAAAAATATAGGTCTTGCAGCATAACTTCAAGACCTATGTTTATATTAGATAATTGCGCTGTGGGGGCTACCTCCTTGCCACAAACCACGGGTTATCCAAGCTCTCCTTGTTGTAGCTCAACGTCTCACCCGTAGGGTAGGCGTAGGTGCTGCCTCCCGCCTCCATGAGGATAAGCTCACCGGCGGCAGTGTCCCACTCCGATGTTGTGGTTGTGCGTATGTAGTAGTCCACGGTGCCCTCGGCCAAGAGACAGAACTTGTACGAGCTGCCCTGCTCCACAATCTCGAGGTTGGGGTGCGTGGCACGCAGCGTGGCGATATGTTCGTGTGTCTCGGTTGTCTGGTGTGAGCGCGACACGGCCACACGAAAGGTGTCGTGGCGTGTGCTCTTGAGTGGCAACGGCTCGATGTTGGCATGTATGTCGTCGTAGGTGAAGGCTGCCGCAGCATCGGGGACAACATCCTCTATAACCCAAGCACCGCGACCACGCTCGGCTATATATATCTTATGGCGATAGGGGACATATACGATGGCGCTTATGCAGATGTTATTCTCCATGAGCGCTATGTTTACCGTAAACTCGTTGTTGCCCTTGATAAACTCCACGGTGCCATCCAAGGGGTCTACGAGCCAGAAGAGCTCCCAGTTTTTACGCTCGTCGTAGAGCATCGAGCGCCCCTCCTCCGAGAGTATGGGTATGCGCGTGCTTCCCAACGCCTCCTTTATGGTGTTGTGCGCCATGCGGTCGGCAATGGTTATGGGCGTATGGTCGCTCTTGAGCGAGATGTCGTAGTCGTCGCTGTTTTTGTATATCTTCATTATCGCTGCGCCGGCGCGTACTGCTGCGTTGAACTGCTCGGGAAGAAGATACTCTCTTATGCGGTCGTCAATCATCGTGCTGTGGTTTTGTGGTCAACATCAATCACTTTTCAAAGTTAATAAATTTATTCCATATTTACAATAATGTGCGCTACTTTCTTCATCGTAAGAGTTATCGGCTGTTATTCTACTAACGCTCGCAATATGTCTAAAAGTATGCCAAATAGGGGTGTTGGAACAAATTAAGGTGTGTTATGGCTAAATTGCCCCATCTGCATAAAAAAGTTGTGGTTAGGTGTTTGCAGATTGGAAAATAATTCGTACATTTGCCGCGCTAAACACATTAATTTTTAGATTAAATGTACGTAATAGTAGAGATCGCAGGTCAGCAGTTTAAGGCTGAGAAGGGTCGTAAGCTCTATGTTCACCGTCTTCAGGGCGAGGAAAACTCGTCTTTGAGCTTCGACAAAGTCCTGCTTGTAGACAACGACGGTCAGGTTAAGGTAGGTGCACCTGTAGTAGAAGGCGCCTCGGTAAAGTGCAAGATCTTGAAGCACCTTAAGGACGATAAGGTTTTGGTGTTCAAGAAGAAGCGTAGAACAGGTTATCAGAAGTGTAACGGTCACCGTCAGTATCTGACACAGGTTCTCGTTGAGGAGATTAATTGTT
>JAFVWO010000013.1 GCA_017501625.1 Alistipes sp. | reverse complement strand
ATTCGCCGAGCGTTGTATCTAATACCTTCTCGCAACAAATTGCTCGCCCTAAAATGCTCATTTACGCCAAGTAAACTCCGCTTTTTCGGGCTTCGCAGGCCTAAAACTACATCTTTTTATTCACTCTCTTGAGTATCAGGGGCTGACTAAGTTACTTTTTAGTCAGCCCCTTGTTTATAGCCATATAACTCTCTACAGCTTCACGCCGTATGCGAGGTCGCCGGCATCGCCTATGCCGGGGACGATATACGACTTCGATGTGAGCTCTGCGTCAACGGCAGCACACCATAACGTACACCTCTTCGGGTCGGTATGCTTGAGGACATAGTCGACACCCTGCTCCGAGGCGAAGGCCGCGGCAAAGTGTGTATGCTCGGGCTCGCCGGCACGACGTATAAGGGCATCGTACACAAGCATGAGAGATGTTCCCGTGGCAAGCATGGGGTCTACAAGGATGAGAGTCTTGCCCGTGAGTGCCGATGTCGACACATACTCCACGTCGACGATAAACGAGCCATCGGGGCGGCTCTTGCGATAGGCCGACACAAAACCATTGTCAGCATCGTCGAAGTAGTTCAGGAAGCCCTGATGGAACGGAAGGCCGGCACGTAGTATGGTGGCGATGACCACCTTGTCCGAAATCTCCTCTACGGCAGCAATGCCCAAAGGTGTCTCTACCATGCGGGTTGTGTAGTTTAGCCTCTTCGATATCTCGTAGGCCATAATCTCGGCTACGCGCTCCATGTTGCGACGAAAGCGCATAGAGTCGCACTGAACATTCTTATCGCGCATTTGGGCGAGGAACTTGTTGAGAATCGTATTCTCCTTGTTGAGTATCTTTACCATAGCGTTGAGGTTTTATTCGGTTAGTATAGGAAATTATTGAACGGGTAACGCCCCGCATGTATCTCGCGCACCATGCCGTAGAGGTCGCTGCGTAGCTTGTCAATACCGGTCTTGTCGCGTGCCGAAATGAATATCGAGGGGGTGTTAGCCTTAGCTATCCAGCTCTTCTTGAGGTCGTCGAGCGAGAGGTTCTCCTTAGTCACGGGCGTGAGGTCGTCCTCCTCCTTCGGAGTATAGGTGTAGGCATCAATCTTATTGAATACAAGGAACGTAGGCTTGTCACCCGCACCAATGTCGGCAAGCGTCTGCTTAACCACGGCAATCTGGTCCTCGAAGCCCGGATGCGATATGTCTACGACATGTAGCAGGAGGTCAGCCTCGCGCACCTCGTCGAGCGTAGACTTGAACGACTCGATAAGCTCCGTCGGGAGCTTGCGTATGAAACCTACGGTGTCGGACATGAGGAAGGGTAGGTTGTCGAATACCACCTTGCGCACCGTGGTGTCGAGCGTGGCGAAGAGTTTATTCTCGGCAAATACCTCGCTCTTGGAGAGGAGGTTCATCAGTGTCGACTTACCCACGTTGGTATAACCTACGAGAGCTACGCGCACCATTTGTCCGCGATTGGAGCGCTGTACGGCCATCTGGCGGTCTATCTTCTTGAGGTCCTCCTTGAGCTTCGATATGCGGTTGCGCACGATACGACGGTCGGTCTCAATCTCGCGCTCACCGGCGCCACCACGTGTTCCTGTGCCACCTCGCTGGCGCTCGAGGTGTGTCCAAAGACCTGCGAGGCGTGGCAGCATATACTCGTTCTGTGCCAGCTCCACCTGTGTCTTGGCATAGGCCGTCTGTGCTCGCGACATGAATATGTCGAGAATAAGGCGCGTGCGATCCATGATACGACAGGGCATCGCCTGCTCGATGTTGCGTGTCTGCGCGGGCGAGAGCTCGTCATCGAAGATGGCTACATCTATTTCATTCTCCTTGCACCACAGAGCTATCTCCTCTAGCTTACCCGGTCCTACGTATATTTTAGACAATGGTTGCGGTAGGCGCTGTGTGAAACGTCGCACACTCTCTATATTGGCGGTTTCGGCAAGAAATTCGAGCTCGTCCAAGTACTCCATTGCCGTATCCGGATTTTGGCTATCGCGTATGACGGCTACGAGTACGGCGCGTGTTCTACGCTCCTCGACCGTAGGTATGGGCTCCTTATTCTTGCCTCTCTTTTGTATCTCCTCTTTCATCCTTATATATAATAGGTGTATTTATTGACAAGGTGCGCTTCGACCATTCAAAAAAGGGGCACACCGCAAAAGTGAACCCCTTTAGAATTGTGCCGTGGCCTTTTAGTTCTGAATCTTGAAAGCTACGGGCAGTGTGAACGATACCTTCACGGGTTTACCACGCTGCTTACCGGGCTTCCAGCCATTCTTCATCTCGTTAGCCTTCTTCAACACGTCGATAGTAGCATCCGAGAGGGTCTTATCGGGCGACTGGAGCACCTTGAAGTTTGTCATCTTGCCATCAGAGCCTACCACGAACTGGATAACCACGTTACCCTGAATACCATTCTCGAGGGCAATCTGAGGATACTTCACATTCTGCTGTACCCATGTGCGGAACTCGGGAAGGCCGCCACCGCGGAACTTAGGCATCTCCTCTACGGTGATGAAGATCTCCTCCTCGACAATCTCCTCCTCCTTCTCCTCGATAATCATCTCGAAGTCGTCGAACTCGTCAGCATCCTCCGCGAAGACGATGTTTGTCTCAATCTTCTGGTCGTTAGAAACGATGTTAAGCACGTCGGTTACCACCTGTGCCTGTGCCTTTTGCTGCTCGGGGGGAGTCTCGGGCTGGTCCTGACGTGTGTTGTCGATTTGCTCCATCTCTGTCGTCTCGCGCTTGGGCGGCTTGTACTCTCCGGCCTCGGGCTTAGAACTCATAGAAAATGCCAGTCCCGTGATGCCAAGGGCAATAACGAGACCAAACAACAAGAAAATAATTCTCTTGTTTTGAAGATCCGCTTTAGGTGATTTTTTAATCTCCATTTATATCTAATTTTTTAGTTTTTAATATCTTGCAAAAACATCGTGCGGAAAAACTCCTGTTGTCAACTCATACACATTTTCGCTACACTATGCAAAGGTATATATAAATTTCCAAAAAAAGTAACTTTAGGCCGAAAAATATTTAATTTTTACTAATTTTGTAGTCGAGAATTGATAAATTAAAAGATGAGGATGACCGATAAACCCCGATTATATGGTGCTTCGCTTGCCGAGTTGCAGCGTTTGTGTGAGCAGTTGGAGTTGCCGCGCTTTGCCTCTAAGCAGATTGCGCGTTGGCTCTACACACGTTTCGTCACCGACATCGATGCCATGACCGACCTGTCGAAGCTGTCGCGCGAGAAGCTTAAGCAGACGTGCGATGTAGGCCTCACCTCACCACTTAAGGTCTCTACCTCGACCGATGGTACGAAGAAGTATCTCTTTCGCACGTCGCAAGGGGAGTATATCGAGTCGGCGCTTATCCCCGATGGTGAGCGTATGACTCTCTGTGTGTCGTCGCAGGCGGGGTGTCGCATGGGGTGTAAATTCTGCGCCACGGGGCGTATGGGTTTCCGCCATCAGCTGACGGCAACGGAGATTATAAATCAGGTTATATCCATCCCCGAGCGCGATAGGTTGACCAACATCGTCTTTATGGGTATGGGTGAGCCGTTGGACAATATCGACGAGCTGATGCGTGCCCTTGACATTCTCACTGCGGAGTGGGGTATGGCGTGGTCGCCAACACGCATTACGGTGTCTACGGCGGGCTTCGCCAAGAACCTCGTGCGACTGCTTGAAGAGTCGAAGGTGCATGTAGCTGTCTCGCTGCACAACCCCTTCCCCGAGGAGCGTAAGGAGATTATGCCCATTGAGAATGCCTACTCCATACGTGAGGTGTGCGACATATTGCGCCGTTACGACTTTACGCACCAGCGCCGTGTATCCTTCGAGTATATCGTTTTGGAGGATATGAACTGCTCGCCACGCCACGTGAAGGAGCTGTTGCGCCTGCTCGACGGCATAAAGTGTCGCATCAACCTTATCCGCTTCCATAAGATTCCCGACTCGCCCTTCTTCTCGCCTCCGCTCGAGAGGATTATAGAGTTTAGGGATACGCTCACGAAGCGAGGCATACAGACAACGCTGCGTGCTTCGCGTGGTGAGGATATAGAGGCAGCATGCGGACTGCTCTCGACGGCCGAAACAAGAGATAGATGAGCATGAGACGAGTATCCCTTATATTAGTGGCTATATTGCTGTGCTTCAGCGTTGATGCGCGACCTCCGAAGGATGTCGTCGGGGTTATGTCGCCATCCGATAGATGCCTTATTGTGCTTGGCTGGAGCGATGGCTCGCTTCGCTGGTCGGCGTATGGCGATGGTCGTGAGGTGGTGAAGCCTTCGCGGTTGAGCATGACAACGACCGTGGGCACGTGGGGCGAAGATGTAGGTAGGGGGCGTGTAAAGCGCGTTGCGAGCGATGATTATAACGCTGCCGTCGTGACGTTTGACGGCTATGCCGTTGAGTTGCGTGCCTATGACGAGGGTGTGGCCTATCGCTTCATCTCTATGGCCGAGGGACGGTATGATGTTGTTGACGAGGTCGCGGAGTTTACCTTCGATATGAAGGATAAGGCGTGGATTCCGTATGTCAACTATAAGCCGGATGCTACGTCGGATTATGCCACGCAGTATTACACGTCGTTCGAGAACGTGTATGAGCATGTATCTCTTGGTGATATAGATTGGCGCAGGCTGATATTTACGCCCGCGGTTGTTGAACGTGACGGCTGGAGGGTCGCTATCGTTGAATCGAACCTCGAGGAGTACCCGGGAATGTTTCTCTCCAACCGCGATAGTGATGGCATCCTCGATACGGAGTTTGCCCCCGTGCCCGATGTTGTCGAGCAGGGCGACTATAACATGTTGCAGGGCGTTGTCAAGAGTCGCAAGGAGTATATCGCCGAGTGTGACGGCAGGCGCACCTTCCCATGGCGCGGTGTCGTTATCGCGGAGGATGACAGGGCGCTGGTTGATAGCCGCTTGGTGTGGCTCTTGGCGGATGAGTGTCGCTTGGCGGATACGTCGTGGATTAAGCCCGGCAAGGTGGCATGGGAGTGGTGGAACGATTGGGGTTTGGAGGGTGTCGACTTTGAGGTTGGCATCAACAATCAAACGTATAAGTACTACATCGACTTTGCCTCGCGCTACGGCATCGAGTATGTCATCTTGGATGAGGGGTGGTGCGTTAAGGGCACTGCCGACCTTATGCAGGTTGTCCCAGAGATAGATATTCGGGAGTTGGCGACCTATGCAGAGGAGCGTGGTGTGGGTCTTATCCTTTGGGCGGGATATTGGGCTATGCAGCGCGATATTGAGGGGCTGTGCAAGCACTACTCGGAGATGGGCGTTAAGGGCTTTAAGGTAGACTTTCTCGACCGTGATGACCAAGCGATGGTGAGGTTTGTATACGACCTCGCAGCGATTGCGGCACGCTATGAGTTGCTTGTTGACTATCATGGAGTTTATAAGCCTACGGGTTTGCAGCGCACCTACCCCAATGCTATCAACTTTGAGGGTGTGCATGGCTTGGAGACGATGAAGTGGCTCGGTGCGGAGCACGACCAGCTTAAGTACGATGTCACGATACCCTTTGTTCGCGCCTTGGCGGGGCCTATGGACTATACCCCGGGGGCTATGCGTAATGCCGATAGGGGTGAATATCGTCCCGACTACTCGCGCCCGATGAGCCAAGGTACGCGCTGTCATCAGCTGGCGATGTATGTCGTCTACGAGCAGCCGTTGGCTATGCTTTGTGACTCGCCTACGGCGTATGAGCGTGAGCCGGAATATACGCGCTTTCTTGCCGAGATACCGACGACGTGGGCCTCGCGCCGATGTCTGAGTGGAGAGATTGGCGAATATGTCGTTGTGGAGTGTGTCGCCGATGATGGTACGGTCTACATTGCGGGCCTTGCAGGAGGCGAGGGCCACGATGTGGCGTTATCTCTCGACTTTATCCCCACGGAGGGTACGATTTATCGTGACAACCCTGCCGGCGGATATATATGCGAGAGCTACACCTTCGAGAGTGATGGTGGTGTGAATGTCGCCATGGCCCCGGGAGGAGGTTTTGTTTTGAAGTGTAAAAGAGCTAATATAGAAGATTGATTATGAAGCGACTTGTGTTCACAGTGTTGGCTGCAGCGCTGAGCCTATATGCTATGGCTTCGGAGCCCACGAATTATACTCAGTATGTCGACCCGTTTATTGGTACGGCCGACTACTCGGCCACGCACCCGGGGGCTGTCGTGCCACACGGTATGATGGCTGTTGTGCCCTTCAATGTCACGGGCTCGGAGCTCAACCGCTTCGATAAGGATAGCCGCTGGTGGAGTACGCCCTACGATATACGCAATAAGTATAGCGTAGGCTTTGCACATGGAGCTCTGAGTGGTGTCGGATGTCCGGAGTTGGGTGCTGTCATCACTATGGCAACCACGGGCGATGTCGAGGCGTGCCGCACGAAGCGAGGCTCCACGTATGTCGATGAGGTTGCGGTGCCGGCTACTACGCTACGACATACACGCAGTTTGGTGTTCGTGCCGAGGCTACAGCCACGGAGCGTGCCTCGGTGGAGCGTTATACATTTGCGGAGGGTGGCGAGGCCAACATCATTGTCGACCTCGGCACAGCCCTCTCCAACGAGTCGGGAGCTATGCTTCGCCGTGTGAGCAACACCGAGATTGAGGGTATGCGCCTCTTGGGCACGTTCTGCTATACGAATCAGGCCGTCTTTCCCATATATTTTGTCGTGCGCCTCTCGCAGCCTGCCGAGCGCATACGCTACTGGAAGCTGCAACCCGAGATGACGGGTATTGAGGCGGCATGGTCGGGCGATAGTGGAGAGTATAAGGTGTATGAGCGCTACGGTCGCGAGATTATGGGTGACGATATTGGTGCCATCTTCTCGCTCGGCACCGTGGCTGCAGGCACGGAGGTAGAGGTTAAGGTCGGCATATCGTACACCTCTATCGAAAATGCGCGTAAGAACCTCGATGCGGAGGTTGGTGCTAGGGATTTCGATAAGGTGCGCAGCGAGGCACAGGCGCGATGGAACGAGATGCTTGGTCGCATACGTGTGGAGGGTGGCACGCAGGCCGATAAGACAATCTTCTATACGGCGCTATACCATGCACTGCTGCACCCTAATGTTGTGAGTGATGTCAATGGCGAATACCCCACTATGGAGTCCTCTACAACGGGTGTTGCCGTGGGTTATGAGCGCTATACGGTATTTTCGTTGTGGGACACCTACCGCAATGTTCATCAGCTGCTTACGCTTGTATATCCCGAGGTGCAGAGCGATATGCTTAACTCCATGGTCGAGATGTCGAAGGAGTGGGGCTGGTTGCCACGCTGGGAGCTCTACGGTCGCGAGACCTTCACCATGGAGGGCGACCCCGCCATCCCTGTGATTGTCGACAGCTACCTCAAGGGGCTTCGCGACTTCGATGTCGAGGCGGCATACGAGGCTATGAAGCGCTCGGCAACGACCGAGGGTAGGCATAATGTCATACGCCCCGATATCGACCCCTATATCGAGCGAGGATATATCCCCGTGGGGCTCTTTGCTCAGGATATGTCGGGCGACAACTCCGTGTCGCATGCCTTGGAGTACTACGTTGCGGATAATGCTCTTCAGACCTTCGCCCGCGAGATGGGCGACGAAGAGTTTGCCGAGGAGCTGAGGCATCGTGCCGGAGGCTGGCGCAACTACTACTCGAAGGCCGATGGCGCTATGCGACCTATAGGCGAGGATGGAGCGTATGTCGGGGAGTTCGACCCTACGGCGGGTGCCAACTTCTCCAATACCATAGGTTTTCATGAGGGTAGCTCGTGGAACTATACCTTCTTCGTGCCCCACGACATTGAGGGGCTTATTGAGGCTATGGGTGGCGCAAAGCGCTTTGTGGCTAAGCTGCGTAAGGTCTTCGATGAGGGCCATTACGACCCTACCAACGAGCCCGATATAGCCTATCCCTACCTCTTCAGCCGTGTGAAGGGTTACGAACACCTCACGCAGAGGTATGTTAAGCAACTCCTTGACGAGAACTATACCACCTCGCCCGACGGTTTGCCCGGTAATGATGACACGGGCACAATGTCGACGTGGGCTATATTCTCGATGATGGGCATCTATCCCGACTGCCCGGGCGAGCCATACTATACGGTAACAACGCCACGCTTCGAGCGCGTGGAGATAGATACCGATGCCGGTGTTATAGTGATACACAAGGAGGGTGAGGGTGACTACATCGCCCCCAGCGGCATAGAGCTTGGCGGTAAGCGCATAAAGCGCCATCGCATATCGCACAACGAACTGATAAAGGCAAAGGAACTAAAATTTAAAACATACTAATCTATGAGAACAACAAAACTACTACTTCTAACGGCTGTTGCAGCCCTCGCTGTGGGGTGCTCAACGACTGAGGAGCGCGACTATGCAGCGCTTGTAAACCCAAAGATTGGCTCCGGAGGTCATGGCCACGTATTCGTAGGTGCAAACGTACCCTTCGGCATGACACAGGTGGGCCCCACAAGTATCTCACAGGAGTGGGATTGGTGCTCGGGCTATCACGACTCGGAAAATAGCGTTATCGGCTTCTCGCACACCCACCTCTCGGGTACGGGTTGTGGCGACCTCTTCGACATCACGCTTATGCCCGTTACGGGCGAGGTGACCTATGGTCGTGGACGTCTTGGCGACTACTCTACGGGCTTTTGGTCGGAGGCTGACCGCACGAGGGAGGTTGTCGAGCCGGGTTACTACTCTGTGCCCCTTACGCGCTACAATATCGTTGCCGAGATGACGGCTACGGAGCGTGGTGGTCTGCACCGCTATACCTTCCCTGCAAGTGACGAGGCGGCTATCATCCTCGACCTTGTGCATGGTGGCTGCTGGGATCGCCCCGAGGACCTCTATGCTGAGGCTGTCGGCAATAACCGCGTGGAGGGTCATCGCCACACCTATGGCTGGGCTAACTTCCAGAAGGTATACTTCGTTGCCGAGTTCTCGAAGCCCTTCGACTCTTTCGAGCCTATTGGCGAGGATAACTTCTACTATCGCCTGAACTTTAAGACTACCGAGGGTGAGCAGATTGGCGTTAAGGTGGCATTGTCGTCGACAAGCATCGAGGGTGCACGCAAGAACTTCGATACCGAGGTTAAGGATGCAGAGTTTGATGCTGTGCGCAAGGAGGCATACAATAAGTGGAACAACGAGATACGTAAGATACGTATCGAGGGTGCTACACCCGAGCAGGAGGAGATATTCTATACGGCCATGTATCACATGTATGTTGCGCCATCGCTCTTCTCGGATGTCGACGGCACGTATCGTGGTGCCGACCAAGAGATACACGCAAATCCCGGTCACGACACCTACACAACCTTCTCGTTGTGGGATACCTACCGTGCGAAGCTTCCGTTGATGACTATCACACACCCCGAGCGTATGGACGATGTCATCAATACGATGATTAACCTGTGCGACGAGCAGGGCTTCCTCCCCATTTGGCACCTTTGGGGCTGGGATAATGGTTGTATGGTAGGCTCTCCGGGTATCATCGTTGTGTCGGAGGCCGTAGCCAAGGGCATTGAGGGTGTCGATGCTGAGCGTGCTTGGAAGGCTATACATAAGTCATATATGCACGACATGCGTGGTGGTAAGTTCCGCAAGCAGTATGGCTATATGCCCAACGACCTTCAGGCCGAGTCTATCGCCCACGACATGGAGTTCGCCATTGCCGATGCTGCGGCATTGGAGGTGGCTAAAAAGCTTGGTAAGAGCGAGGATGCCGCCTACCTTGAGGCGCGTAGCCATTCGTGGCTCAACTACTTCGACCACACTACGGGTTTTGTGCGTGGTAAGTCGTCTACGGGCCAGTGGCGCGAGGATTTTAATCCGTTCAATGCATCACGTATAGCAAATGAGTACTGCGAGGGTAATGCTTGGCAATATACATGGTTGGTACCCCACGACCTCGACTTGTTGGTTGAGTGCTTTGGTGGTGTGGATGCTACCATCGAGCGCCTCGATGGACTCTTCACGGCAGACACGAAGATGGAGGGCGAGGATGTTACGCCCGATATCTCGGGTCTTATAGGTCAGTATGTCCACGGCAACGAGCCAAGCCACCATATCGTATACTTCTACACGATGTTGGGCGAGCCATGGAAGGGTGCCGACCGCCTCTACGAGATTATGGACACGATGTACTCGACCGCTGTCGACGGCCTCTCGGGTAACGAGGATGTAGGCCAGATGTCGGCGTGGTATGTGATGACGACACTCGGCTTCTACCCTGTAGAGCCTGCTAAGGGCGAGTATGTCCTTGGCGTGCCTATGGTTGACCGCGCGGAGATTGATGTCGAGGGTGGCATCTTCACTGTTGTGCGTGAGGGTTACACCGAGGAGGCCCGCTATGTGCAGAGCGTGGAGCTCAATGGCAAGCCTCTGGACCGCTACTACATCACCCACGACGAGATTATCTCGGGTGGTGAGCTTAAGTTTGTGATGGGTACGGAGAAGAGTAAGTGGTATTAGAATAGTCATTCGGGCAAGTGCGTAGTATATAGGCACTTGCCCACTAATTCTTAAATTAGTTGGTAAAAGTTGTACAATTTGGGCGAAAGTTTGTACATTTGCGCCGCAAAATTGAAATTTACTAACGTAAACAGAGTGAAACTAACAGCTAAACTCAATTAACATTGTTTGGATATGGGTATCAAAATCTCATCTCGTGACATTCTTATTGGCATCAAAGAGTATATGTTGATGACCTTCGGTATGTTCTGCTACGCTTTTGGCTGGCTTGTATGTGTGCTTCCGGCTGGAGGTATGGGTGGTGGCGCTGCAGGTTTGGCTACGCTTATCAACGCCTTACTCCCGGCAAGCATGGCTTCGTTCTTGACCATCGGTACGCTGGTATTCATCATCAACGTCATACTCCTTATCTTGGGAGTAATGATTGTGGGTTGGAAGTTCGGCATAAAGACGCTCTTCTGTATCTTCACGATGTCTATCATGTTTAACCTTGTTGAGGCTTATATCCCTCAGGACTTGATGGTTAAGATGATGGCCGAGGTTGATGCCAACAACCTGTTGCTCGTTGTTGCGGGTGCAGCATCGTGCGGCTTGGGTATTGCCGTATCCTTCATGCAGGGTGGCTCAACGGGAGGTACTGATATTGTTGCGATGATTATCAATAAGTTCCGCACGGTAAGCTATGGTCGTGTATTGCTTATGACCGACTGCGGTATCCTTATCTCGTCGCTCTTCCTCACTACGACAATCACCGTGTTGGGTAACGAAATTGTCATCGAGCCCCTCTCGTCGTTGGCCTTTGCCCGCGTGATATATGGTTTTATCATGATTGCCGTGATTGGCTACACCGTAGACTTTGTGCAGTCGGGTAACCAGCAGTCGAATCAGATTATCATCTTCTCGAAGGATTATGAGAAGATGGCTGAGGCTATCAGCACTAAGGCACACCGCGGAGCTACGCTCATCGACACCATGGGTTGGTACTCGAAGACCCCCTCGAAGGCCGTTATGGTTGTCTGCCGTAAGCGCGATACGTCGATGATATTGAAGCTCGTGAAGGAGCAGGATCCCAACGCCTTCCTCACCGTGGGCTCGGTTATGGGTGTCTATGGTCAGGGCTTCGATGCACTGAATAAGGCGTAACCCTCAAGGGTTGCAATGCCTACACACTAAATAACACTGCTGCCATGTTGTACGCACAGGTAGTCCTACCCTTGGCACAGCCTATGTATACCTTCTCGCTCGACGAGGGGTTGGCTGTCGAGGTGGGTGATGCTGTTGTCGTCCAATTTGGCAGCAGTCGTTTCTATACGGGCATCGTATGGAGCATAAGCACCACGAAGCCCGATTTCCCGCGTATAAAGCCTATTATCGCCAAGCTATACTCTTCGCCACTCGTCAGTCCCGAGGCGCAACGTCTGTGGGAGTGGATGGCGGACTACTACATGTGTACTGTGGGCGAGGTTATGCGCATGGCGCTACCCTCGTTGGCTAAACCCTCGGCGACATCCCTCGCGGAGCTCGACGAGAGGAGCATAGAGCCCCCTATGGAGGGCTATGTGGCGCTTAGCGAGGAGTTGCGTGACGAGGAGGCTCTTGCAGCCTATGTCACCCGTCATGAGCGCCGAGCACCTCGACGTACCCGGCTATTGGATAGTATCGCCTCCCTCGCCATCGAGCGCTGTAGCAACGATGGCTTTGTGCCTCGTCGTCTTGTGGATGCCACGGCAGAACAACTTGCCGACCTTCGTAAGCGCGGGTTGATAGTCGCGGAGCAACGTGTGGTGACGCGCGATAGTGGCGGTGATAAGTTCCTGTTGCCCGTGCTTTCGGATGCTCAGCACCAAGCGCTGCAATCCATTCGTGCGGCTCATGGCGAGGGGAGGGTGGCACTCCTTCATGGCGTTACGGGCTCGGGAAAGACGGAGATATATATCCACCTTATAGCCGAGCAGCTGTCCAAGGGTGGCGATGTTCTTTTGCTCGTCCCCGAGATAGTCATCACCTCGCAGCTTATTTCGCGCCTTGAGCGTATCTTCGAGGGGCGCACGACGACATATCACTCGCGCCTCACGCCCTTGCGCCGCGGTCAGACCTTCCTGCGCCTTGCGTTGTCGAATGGAGGTGAACTTATCGTGGGTGTTCGCTCGTCGCTCTTCTTACCCTTCGCCAAGGGTGCGCTTGTCATCGTCGACGAGGAGCACGACCCGAGCTATAAGCAGAGCGATATGCAGCCACGATATAACGCCCGCGATGTGGCTGTTGTGATGGGTAGGCTGTCGGATGCTCGCGTTGTCTTGGGTAGTGCTACGCCCTCGTTGGAGAGCTATGTCAACGCCCTCGCGGGCAAGTATGCCTACGTAGAACTTAAGGAGCGCTGGGGTGATGGTGTCCTTCCGGAGGTCGTGGTGTCGGATACGATACGTGCCGTTAAGCGCGGTGAGCGTAAGACGCACTTCAATTTCGACCTTTTGCGCCTTGTACGCCGCTCTCTCGATGATGGCGAGCAGGCTATCCTCTTCCAAAATAGACGTGGCTATGCCCCCTATATACAGTGTCGGACGTGTGGTTACTCGCCGCGCTGCCCGCACTGCAACGTGACACTCACCGAGCACCGCACAACGCGACGTATGGAGTGCCACTATTGCGGATATACGGTGGAGCGACCATCGGTATGTCCTAACTGCGAGACTCAGGATATTACGACCATGGGTTTCGGTACGGAGAAGGTCGCGGAGGAGATTGCGCGCCTCTTCCCCGAGGCACGTGTCGAGCGCCTCGATGGTGACACGTCGACCTCGGAGCGTGCCTTCAAACGTATTGTCACGCGCTTCGAGAACCGCGAGGCCGACATCCTCGTAGGCACGCAGATACTCACCAAGGGTTTCGATTTTGGAGGTGTTACGACCGTGGGCATACTCAATGCCGACAATCTGCTCTCCACGCCCGATTTTAGGGCTTCGGAGCGCGCCTTTCAGCTTATGATGCAGGTTGCGGGACGTGCCGGTAGACGTAACGACCGCGGCCGTGTGGTCATACAGACGTCGCAGCCTAAACACCCCATTATAGAGTATGTCGCCTCGGGCGACTATCACGCCATGGCGCGTGTCGAGCTTGCCGAGCGTAAGGCCTTCGGCTACCCGCCATATTCACACCTGATACGCCTCTTGTTGCGACATGAGGATTACGATACGTTGCATCGCGCCTCGCATGCCCTTGCAGAGGTACTGCGCAGAGTCTTTGGCGCGAGGGTCATGGGCCCCGTATCTGCCGCGTTGGAGATGCTGCGTGGCGAGCACCGCAGCGAGATAATGCTTAAGATAGAGTCGGGAGCCTCGCTGTCGCGTGCACGTAAACTCCTTGCCGAGGCGTTGAAGATTGTGGGCGATGATGCGCAGTATAAAACGGTAAAGATAAATGTCGATGTCGATGCTTCGTAAGATATTGTCAAATATCGCCACGCTCATCTTCCCGCGACGCTGTATCGCCTGCGGAGAGTATGTCGCGGAGCAGATGCACGGTATATGCATACACTGTCGCTACGATATACCACTTACGAACTATTGGCTTACGCAGGATAACCCCGTTAGGGAGCGCTTCGCGGGCATCGTGCCCATTGTCGAGGGCTCGGCCTTCTTCTTCTACTCGGGTCACAGCCTCTGGCGCAGCCTTGTACACCGCTTCAAATATGGCGGTCGTTGGCATATAGCCCGCACCATGGGGCGATGGTATGGCTCGGAGCTTCGTAGTTCGGGACGTTATGACGATGTGGATGTTATAGTGCCTATACCGCTACACCCCGTGAAGATGCTTAAGCGCGGTTACAACCAGTCGGCATACCTTGCCGAGGGTATGGCCGAGGCCATGGGCCTAAGTGTTGAGCGCGGTGCCATCTATCGTCGCAGAAATAACCCCTCGCAGGCACGACGACATACCGCCGAGCGTTGGCAGAATATCGAGGGCCTCTTTGGTGTGCGCCACCCTGAGCGCCTGAAGGCCAAACATATACTCTTGGTCGATGATGTGCTTACTACGGGCGCAACGATGACCGAGGCGATACGCTCCATCCTCGATGCCGTGCCCGAATGTCGTATTTCGGTGGCTACGCTTGCCGTCACGCGCCGTATCACGCCGATACGCTAACTGCCTACAACGTGTGTAAATACGCGGCCAAAGCGGTCGGTGGCAACGATGGTAATTTCGCTATTTTGCCTTGTGCGACGACAGCGGAAATAGTGCTTGTGTGGATATGCCGAGCGACGTAGGCGCGACATGATAATGTCGCCGTAATCGGCCTCATGCTCGACATAGTGCATATAGTCCGGGTCGACAATCTCTATCTGCTCCATCGCCCCCATCGCAGTGCCATCCTCCAGCCACTCTACGCGCCACATGCTGTCCCAGCCGATAACCTTCGCTACGACGTACTCCTCGTTATCTGCGACTATGCCCTCATGCCATGTAACAAGCTGATAATCCGACTTTTCGCCTAATATGCGATGCTGCCAGCGCCATTCGTTGTCGCGCTCCTCGATGCAGAAGACACCGCGTGGCGTGCCGTCGGAGCATATCGGGGCAAACCATAGGTTGCCGTTAACCTGAGCAACGCTATGTTCGATGATGCGGGGTGAGATGTCTGCCGTGGCATGACGATGGCGGTGACCGGTGATAAAGTGCAGCTCTCTATCTCCAACAATATCAACTATTTCGTTGGCATAGTCGAGTACCTCGCCTTTGCGGTAGTTGACCACGGGGGCGTGCATAGCTATTGCTATGCGCTGCTCGGTATCGACCTTGCGTAGGTCGCGGCGTAGCCAGCGCCGCTGCTTACGGTCGATGTCTATGGTGTAGTTGTCGTGGTCGCTGTAGCAGATGTTGTCGAGCGCCACAAAGTGGGTGTCGCCAAGCGTGAAGGAGTAGTATCTGCGACCAAACGCAGCCTCAAAGTGGCGCTCAGCAACGCGCTCATTATCAGATATGTCTGCGGGGTGGTCGTGGTTGCCTACGACGGCATAAACGGGAACACCGAGGCTCTCGAACATACTCTTTACGCGGGGTAGGAAGGCCATCGTGTCCCACACGATGTCGCCCGTGAGGAGTATGGCTGTGGGGTAGCCCGTTGCGAGGTACTCCTCGACGATGGCGCCTATTTTGGGTATAATATCTCTCTCCAAGCGCGCAATTTGCTCCTCGGTTTGTGGCTGCGGGTCGCCAACGACGATAAGGTTGAAGCCATCACCTCGGGTGTGCGTGATAGTGGCTAAAAGTAACAAAGCAAGGAGGATTTTTCTCATAGGAATATAGTCTTTTTTGTTGTCTTCCCCACGCGGCATAGCATAGCCGTTATGGAGGTTTTGCGTTGGCAAAGATAATGCATAGCAGAGAATTTGCAATGACGGGGTACGAAAAAGTTCGCGCACGTATGCGCGTGGAACGAAAAAATTGCTATCTTTGCCGTCGTTACAGTAATCGAACTATGGAGAATTTTATTGTTTCAGCACGTAAGTATCGCCCTCAGACCTTCGCTTCGGTTGTGGGACAACGTCATATAACATCGACACTGAAGAATGCCATCGAGCGCGGACAACTCGCTCATGCCTACCTCTTCTGTGGCCCTCGCGGTGTCGGCAAGACCACCTGTGCACGTATCTTTGCCAAGGCGATAAACTGCCTGAACCCGCAGGGTGGCGAGGCGTGCAACGAGTGCGAGTCGTGTCGCTCGTTCAACGAGGGGCGCTCGTTGAATGTTCACGAGCTCGATGCCGCATCGAACAACTCGGTCGACGATATTCGTAACCTCATTGAGCAGGTGCGTATCATCCCGCAGCAGGGTAGCTACTCGGTATTTGTCATCGACGAGGTACACATGCTCTCGGCGGCGGCATTCAACGCCTTCCTTAAGACCCTTGAGGAGCCTCCGCGCCACGCCATATTTATCCTTGCGACGACCGAGAAGCATAAGATTATACCCACCATCCTGTCGCGTTGTCAGATATACGACTTCAACCGCATAAAGGTCGAGGATGGTGTGGAGTATCTGCGTCACATCGCCCAGCAGGAGGGTGTCGAGGCCGACGATGAGGCGTTGAACCTTATAGCCCACAAGGCTGATGGAGGTATGCGCGATGCTCTGTCGATGTTCGACAAGGCGGTGTCGTTCTGCGGTGCCAAACTCAACTATAAGGATGTGGCCACCACGCTCAATGTCCTCGACTACGACACCTACTTCCAAGCTACGGAGTTGCTCGTGGCGGGTAGATATGTCGATGCGCTCATGTTGTTCGATGGAGTCCTTGCGCGAGGCTTCTCGCCACAAATATTCATCGCGGGCCTCAATGCCCACATGCGCGACCTGCTCATGGCTAAGGGACCGGCAATATCGCTTGTGGAGTTCACGGGAACGCTCGTGGAGAGGTATAAGGCGCAGGCTGCGATGTGCGACGAGGCCTTCCTCTTCGGGGCTATATCGCTCCTTACGGAGGCTGATGGTAAGATACGACAGTCGTCAAACCAACGATTGCTTGTAGAGCTGGGACTTATGAAGATTGCGAGTCTCGGCCAAAAAAAAAATGGTGAGGTAACATTTGACACCCTCACGGTGGATGTCGCCCTCCCCGAGCTTGTTGCACCGACACCCGCGGCATCTACTGCATCCCCTGCACCAGTGCCCCAGCCCGAAAAGGGTGCGGAGAGCCCCGCGGCCAAGGTTGAGGCGAGAGCGGAGGAGCGACAGATGGGGGAACAACAGGCAAAGGAGCAACCGGTGGAGGTTGCGAAGGCTGTTGCTGAGGCTGCGCCAAGGCGTGTGGCTCCTTCGCGAGCTACGAAGTCGGGAGTATCACTCACGGGTCTGCTCAGTGGCGATGCCAAGACAGCGACGGAGCTCGCTGCCGAGGAGGTGGCGAAGAAAAGGGTTGTTGTTGTCGACCCGCGTGCCGAGGAGAAGATAACGCTGGCCAAGGAGAGGATGGTCGAGGTGCTCATGCATGACCGTAGGCGCTTTGTCGAAGCGTTTCAGGCGATGACCGTGGCGGCAAATGTGGTTACACTCACGGTGCCCTCGGGAGAGTTATACACCGAGATTATGCGCGATAAGAGCGAGTGGCAACGATTTATTGCCAAGCATAGCGGTGCCGAGGGACTCATAGAGTTAAATGTCGAAGTGAACGAGCAGGTGCGTGTTTCGCGCCCCATAACCTTGGAGGATAGGCTGCGACATATGGTCAACAAGAACGAGCGTATCATGGAGATGATAGAACGCATGGAGCTCGATGTGGAGTAGGGAGTAAACGATTAAAATATCAATAAATTTTCAGATACAATGATTAAGGATTTTGTTCAGGAGCTCGAATGGCGCGGTATGATACACACTATTATGCCGGGGGCCAAGGAGCAGTTGCAGAAGGAGATGACTACGGCATATTTGGGTATTGACCCTACGGCCGACTCGCTCCATATAGGTCACCTCGTAGGTGTGATGATTTTGAAGCACTTTCAGATGTGTGGCCACCGCCCCATCGCCCTCATTGGCGGTGCTACGGGTATGATTGGCGACCCCTCGGGTAAGTCGCAGGAGCGTAACCTCCTCGACGAGGCTACGTTGCGCCACAATCAGGAGGCCATAAAGAATCAGCTGGCGAAGCTCATCGACTTCGACTCTACGGCCGAGAACCACGCCTTGTTGGTCAACAACTACGACTGGATGAAGGAGTTCTCGTTCCTCGACTTTGCGCGTGACATCGGCAAGTGCATCACGGTGAACTATATGATGGCTAAGGACTCGGTGAAGAAGCGCTTCAATGGCGAGGGTGACGGTATGTCGTTCACGGAGTTTACATATCAGCTCTTGCAGGGCTACGACTTCCTACACCTCTACAACGAGTACAACTGCAAGGTGCAGCTCGGTGGCGCCGACCAGTGGGGTAACATAACGACAGGCACGGAGCTTATACGTCGTAAGCTTGGCAGCGAGGCTGAGGCCTTTGCCATCACCTGTCCGCTTATCACCAAGGCCGATGGTACGAAGTTTGGCAAGACCGAGAGCGGTAACGTATGGCTCGATGCGCGATATACATCGCCCTATAAGTTCTATCAGTTCTGGTTGAACGTGAGCGACGACGATGCTAAGCGCTATATCAAGATATTTACGCTTCTGGACCGTCAGACCATCGAGGCTCTTATCGCCGAGCACGACGAGGCACCCCACATGCGTGTGTTGCAGAAGCGCCTTGCCGAGGAGATTACGACGATGATACACTCGAAGGAGGAGCTGGAGAAGGCACAGGCGGCATCTAACATCCTCTTTGGCAATGCCACATCCGAGGCTTTGCGCTCGTTGGACGAGGCTACGCTCCTTCAGGTATTCGATGGTGTTCCGCAGTTTACCATCGCGCATGACAACTTGGGAAAACCCTTCATCGACATCGTTGCCGAGATATGCAAGGTGTTCCCCTCGAAGGGTGAGTGCCGCAAGATGGTGCAGGGTGGCGGTGTGCAGCTCAACAAGGAGAAGGTTACCGACCCCATGCGTGCTGTTACCGCTGCCGACCTCATCGCGGGCAAGTACCTGCTTGCACAGCGCGGCAAGAAGAACTACTATCTTATAACCGTAGAGTAGGCCGTGGAGAAGATTTATACCATACGTCTTGACGGCATCTATCTGCGTGCTTATCATGGTTGCTACGACCTTGAGCAGCAGGTGGGTAATCGCTTTCGCGTGGACCTCGCTATACGTACACCGTTGGGCGAGCTGCCGGCGACGGATAATGTCGCAGAGGCGGTGAACTACCTCACCGTATACGAGATTGTCGAGCGCACGATGCAACGCACGCAGCGTACCATCGAGGCGGCGGCATCGAACATCATCACGGCGGTGAAGGAGGCCTTCCCCGAGATTGTGGAGGTGGAGTGTACGGTGGCAAAGATAGCCCCGCCGCTGGGTGGTAAGATTGATAGAGTGAGTGTAACATTAATAGGATAGCAGTTATGGCTGAAAATAAAACAAAACGCGGAGGCTTCGGTGGTAAGATTGCCGCCATCCTCGCAGCTGCAGGTTCGGCAATAGGCCTCGGCAACATCTGGCGTTTCCCCTATATCACATCCGAGAATGGTGGTGGCGCCTTCATCCTCATATACCTCGGATGTATTCTCTTGTTGGGTCTACCGCTCCTTATTGCTGAGTTCTCGGTGGGCCACAACTCGAAGTGTAACCCTATAGATGCCTTCTCGAAGATACGTAGAGGCTGGGGGTGGCTTGGTGCTGCGGGACTTGTCTCGGTGTTCCTCATCATGGGCTACTACTTCGTAATATCGGGTTGGACTATAAACTATGCCATAGCCTCGGCTACGGATGCTGTGGGTAGTGACTATGGCGCATATTTTGAGCAGTTTACCACGGCAACATGGATGCCTCTGCTGTTCACATACATCTTCATCCTCGCCAACCATTTCATCATCATCGGAGGTGTGCAGGGAGGTATCGAGAAGGCATCGAAAATCATGATGCCTCTGTTGTTTGTCATCCTCATCGTCTTGGCGGTATACTCGTTGTGGCTGCCTGAGGGTCGCGAGGCGTTGGGTAATGTCTTTACGCCCGACTTCTCGAAGGTGTCGGGCAAGACCTTCCTCGATGCTATGGGTCAGGCCTTCTTCACCCTCTCTATAGGCATGGGAGCGATGCTTATCTATGGCTCCTACTTCAAGGAGGGCACGAAGCTCGCAGGTACGGCCATAAGTGTGGTGTCGCTCGATACGATTGTGGCACTCACGGCGGCCGTCATCATCTTCTCTGCCGGCGTGGAGAACGAGAGCGGCATGCAGCTGGCGTTTGTGGCTATGCCTAAGGTCTTCTCGGCTATGCCCGCAGGCAATTTGTGGGCTACGCTCTTCTTCATGCTCTTGGCGCTGGCGGCACTATCATCGACAATATCTATGCACGAGGCTGTGACGTCGTACTTCGTCGAGAAGCGCGGCATGTCGCGCACTCGTGGTGCGTGGCTTGTGACCATCGGTGCCATGCTCTTGGCAACGGCAGCGTCGCTGTCGTTGGGCGACTGGAGCGGCTTCACGGTGCTCGGCATGAATATATTTGCACTCTTGGATACGTTCACGGCTATTGTCATGTTGCCACTCTTGGGTATCATGACGGCGATATTCGTCGGCTGGGTGTGGAAGAAGGAGGATATGAAGGCTGAGCTCACGGCCGAGGGCGGTGTGGACAAGGCTACATACCCCGTTGTGCGCTTCCTGCTGAAGTGGGTGTGCCCCGTATTGGTGTCGGTGGTGTTCATCTTCGGTATTCTCGACTTTGTCGGGAGCTACACTGCGGAGCCCATTGCGGAGCCCGTCACGGAGCCTGTTGCTGTGGAGCCTAAGTTGAAAGTCGAGGGCTTGGACATGGAGGTGGAGGAGAATGTCGACTTCGAGAGCGTTATATTAACCCCTGTGACAGAAAATTCTGATAATAACTAATAAACATTCAAACAATTATGGCTGATTTCATCTATCAGGAGCCGTTCCCCATCGAGGCGGATAAGACGGAGTATCGCCTTCTTACGAAGGATTATGTTAAGGTCGTAGAGTGCGACGGACGCAAAATATTGAAAGTAGACCCCAAGGGCTTGGAGTTGCTTGCCAAGGAGGCATACGGCGATATGTCGTTCTACCTCCGTGCATCACACCTCCAGAAGCTCGCCAACATCCTCAAGGATCCCGAGGCTACGGATAACGATAAGTTTGTTGCCTACACTATGCTTATGAACCAGTGTGTTGCTGCCGAGGGTGAGTTGCCCACGTGTCAGGATACGGGTACGGCCATCTGCATAGGTCACAAGGGTGAGGATGTGTACACGGGAGTAAACGATGCCGAGTGCATCTCGCGTGGTGTATACGAGACATACAAGGAGCGCAACCTTCGTTACTCGCAGGTCGTTCCCTTCACTATGACCGAGGAGAAGAACTCGGCAACCAACCTCCCTGCACAGATAGACATCTACGGTGGTCACCCGGGCATGGAGTACGAGTTCTTGTTCATCACCAAGGGTGGTGGCTCGGCAAATAAGACCTTCCTCTACCAGCAGACCAAGGCTCTTCTCAACGAGGAGTCGTTGACGAAGTTCATCAAGGAGCATATCCTCGACCTCGGCACGTCGGCATGTCCTCCCTATCACCTCGCAATATGTATCGGTGGTACCTCTGCCGAGATGTGTCTTTCGACCGTTAAGAAGGCCTCTGCAGGCTACCTCGACGAGCTTCCCACATCGGGAAATGAGGGTGGCCGTTGCTTCCGCGACCTCGAGTGGGAGGCTAAGGTCGAGAAGATATGTCAGGAGATAGGCCTCGGTGCTCAGTTTGGCGGTAAGTACTACGTTCACGATGTGCGTGTCATCCGCGCACCGCGCCATGCGGCATCATGCCCCGTGGCTATCGGTGTTAGCTGCTCGGCAGACCGTAATATTAAGGCTAAGATTACGCCCGAGGGTATCTTCCTCGAGAAGTTGGAGAAGAATCCTGCACGCTTCCTTCCCGCTGAGGCTCCCGCGATGTCTCCCGCTGTGGATATAGACCTCGACGAGGGTATGGACAAGGTGCGCGAGATACTCTCGAAGTATCCTATCAAGACACGCCTTAATCTTAAGGGTACGCTCGTCGTTGCTCGCGACATAGCTCACGCACGCATCAAGCAGATGCTCGACGAGGGTAAGCCCATGCCCGACTACTTCAAGAACCACCCCGTATACTATGCCGGCCCCGCCAAGACACCCGCAGGCATGGCCTCAGGCTCATTTGGCCCCACAACAGCGGGACGTATGGACTCATACGTAGACCTCTTCCAGAAGGCTGGTGGCTCTATGGTTATGGTGGCTAAGGGTAACCGCTCGCAGCAGGTTACCGACGCTTGTAAGAACAACGGCGGCTTCTACCTCGGCTCTATAGGTGGCCCTGCAGCCATCCTCGCGAAGAACTCAATCAAGAAAGTTGAGGTTGTAGACTTCGAGGAGCTCGGCATGGAGGCTGTACGCAAGATTTACGTGGAGAACTTCCCTGCCTTCATCATCGTGGATGATAAGGGTAATGATTTCTTTGCCGACTTCGCCCATTAAAAGCGTATAGCGGGGCTATTTCGACCTCTTGCTTGCTGGTGAAATCCTCACATACGTCAAGTATGCTGCGGTTTCACCAGCGGCGACAAGAGGCCAAACTACCCCCACTCTCCGCTTTTAATCACACTGCGGTAGCGGGGCTATTTCGACCTCATCCTGCTTGTGTATTCCCACATACGTCAAGGATGCTGTGGTTTCACCAGCGGCGACAAGAGGCCAAACTACCCCCACTCTCCGCTTTTAATTACACCGTGGTAGCTCTATAGGAACACATCAAACCCTATAGGAACCTATAAAGACCCATAGGAACCCATAGGAACCTATAAGCGATGCTCACACGCGCTACAATAAAACGCCTGCCGAGGCGTTAAATAAGTGTCGGAAAGGTAATAGACAGTTTTTGAAATGAAGGTATTATTCAGATTTATGCTTGTTCTTGTGGCACTCACGTCGTCGTGGGTGGCATGGGGACAGGTGTCGTTCACGGTAGATGCTCCGGCGCTCACAGCCCTCGGGCAACCCTTCCGTGTGGAGTTTACGGTAGATGCCGAGCCCGAGCGCAACAGCTTCAAGGCCCCAGAATTTGAGGGCTTCGAGGTGCTTGCAGGGCCCTCTGTTTCTACGGGACATTCGATACAATTCATCAATGGCAGGCAGTCGTCTACGTACAACTGCACCTACACTTTCGTGTTGCTACCCTCGGAGAGCGGCACATTTACCATAGGCAGTGCCTCGATAAAGGTCGATGGCAAGAGTTACCGGACAAAGAGTATGCCCATAGAGGTCATAGCCGAGAATGGCGGTGGCAGTGGTGCGCAACAACCTACGGAGCAGTCGCCCGAGAATCGTATAAACAAGGAAGATATCGTTCTCAAACTCTTAGTGTCGGATAAGGAGGTATACAAGGGGGAGTCGATACGTGCATGGCTGATGCTCTATACGCGCGTCAATATCGACAATATCGAGAGCCTCGATATGCCCTCCTTCGATGGCTTCTGGTCGCAAGAACTTACGTTTGACAATACGCCCTCGCGCGAGCAGCTCAATGGTCGCGTATACGAGGCATACAAGATAAAGGAGCTGCTTCTATCGCCACAGCAGAGTGGCCGTATCACCATCCCCGAGGCGACGATGAGTGTGCTTGCGCAGGTTGTGGTGGAGGATAAGCGACATTTCGACCCTATATTCGGAGGCCGACAGATATACCACGTAGCTCGCGAGTTAAGAACGCCACCCATAGTCATCGACGTCAAGGATTTCCCTGCGGGAGCCCCCGCATCGTTCAATGGCGCTGTGGGTAGCTTCACGCTACAAAGCCGCATGCCGTCGTCGGAGTTGGAGAGTAACAGTGCCGACCAGATTGAGATAACGATATCGGGAAGTGGAAACCTTAAGTTTATAACAGCGCCACGCTTGGTGCTTCCGGACTCTTTCGAGAAGTACGACACTAAGGTTGTGGATAACGTCAAACTCGCAGCATCCGGCACATCGGGGAGCATAACATATACCTATCCCTTCGTGGCACGCTCGGCGGGCACATTCCGTATCGAGCCCGTGATGTTTAGCTACTTCGACCCCGCAACGGGTAAGTATCACACCCTCTCTACCGAGCCTATGACTATAACGGTGACGGATGATGGCACGGCAGCGGCAGCGCCCATGGCGGGAGGCTATGCCGGCTATGGAGGCACTATGCGACAGCTCGACCGCGACATACGATATATACATACGGACAAGCTCCCACGACGAGCGGCTGCGATGATGGTTCTCACGCCCATATATTGGCTTGTGGTGGTCGCTATCGTGGCGTTGTTTGTCGTAGCCTACGTGCTCCTTAGAAAGCGTATACGCGACAACCGCAATGTCGTGGCGCGACGTATGAAGCGTGCCGATAAGGTCGCTGTTCAGCGCCTCCGCATGGCACGTCGCTCGATGGAGGAGGGTAAGCGCCACACCTTCTACGAGGAGATGTTGCGCGCGATGTGGGGATATATCAGCGATAAGTTCAATATCCCCGTGTCGAACCTCACGAAGGAGACAATACGCGAGGTGTTGTACCGCCGTGGTGTCTCGGCAGAGGTGGCAGAGCAGTTTTGCGAGATAATATCGCGCTCGGAGGAGGCGCAGTATGCACCCTCGGCCGAGGGTGACATGGGCGAGGTTTATGCCTTTGCTGCGGAGGTTATCTCGAAGATTGAGGATGTAGTAAAGCGTTAAGAGATGAGAAATATAGCAAAAATAGTATTGATGATGGTCGTAGCGTTGCTGCCCATAGCAGGTAGTGCTGCCGATGGTCGTACCACGGCGGAGGCGTGTTGGAAGGAGGGCATTGCAGCTTACGAGGAGGGCGACTATGCTCGTGCCGTGGAGAGCTTTGAGCGTGTTGTCGAGCTTGGTGAGAGCTCCGCAGACCTCTATTACAACCTTGCAGGTGCCTATTTCAAGCTCGGGCAGCAGTATACCCTCGGTGTGTCGCGCCCCTTTGCCGGAGGCGAGCTTGGACGTGCTGTGTTGAACTACCACCGTGCCCTGAGGCTCAACCCCGCGTTGGAGGATGCACGCTATAACCTCGACATTGCCGTGGACCACACAAACGATACGGAGGCTGTGCCCGATAGTTTTATCGCTACGGTATGGTTGGCGCTACGCGATATGATGACATCCAACGGGTGGACTATAGTGTCGCTCGTAGCCTTGGCACTGACACTTGTGTTGGCGCTCCTCTATCTCCTTGCCGAGCGTATGGTGTTGCGTAAGGTGGGCTTCTTCGTGGCCTTGACGATGGCCATCATCTTTATTTGTGCTACAGCCTTGGCATTGTCGGGTCGCAGAGCGGTTGTTGAGGATGAGCGTGCCGTGGTCGTATGTAACGATACCACGCCTGTGCATGCCTCGCCCGATAGCGCTTCAAAGATTATACGTCGTCCGTCGCAGGGTGTTACCGTGACACTCCTACGCGACCGTGGCGACTGGAGCGAGGTGCTCTTCCTCGATGGCGAGAAGGGGTGGATACGCACGTCGCATGTTGAGAAGATATAAACCTCGTGGGCGATGTCTAAGTTGTTGGATAACGTATGTGGTGAGTTGCAGCGTCTCCCGGGCATAGGCCGTCGCACGGCGATGCGCCTTGCGATGCACATCCTCAAGATGGAGCCCGAGGTTGTGGACTCGCTGTCGCAGTCGATAGCGCGCTTTCGGCACGACATTCGCTACTGTCGTAGCTGTAACAACCTCTCGGATGGCGACCTCTGCCCTATATGCAGCGATACGCGCCGCGATGGCTCGGTGATATGTATCGTGGAGCAGGTGCAGGACCTTATGTCGATAGAGAATACGGGGCAATATCGCGGCATGTACCACGTGCTTGGTGGTGTTATCTCGCCGATGCAGGGTATTGGCCCTTCGGATTTGAAGATAGACCTGTTGTGCGATAAGCTGCTTACGGGGAATATTAAGGAGGTCATCGTGGCAATATCGACCTCTGTTGAGGGCGAGACGACGCTCTTCTACATCCTCAGCCGCCTGAGGGCCTTTCCCGATGTTAAGGTTACGACCATAGCCCGCGGCATAGGCTTTGGTGACGAGTTGGAGTATGTCGACGAGCTGACCATAACCCACGCGCTGATGAATCGCCGCGAGGTGGCAAGGGAGTAGGGTGGCTTGGCACTACGTTTGGGCGTTTCGCCCGACAATATGGGTGCTTGACCATGTGTATGAGAGGGTTATTTGAAAAAATGATTATCTTTGTGATAACAATACGTTAGGAGTATGAAAAGAGGACTGCATATAGTGATAATGGCTCTTGCGACGATGTTACTTGGGGGCTGTACGGCGATGATGACGTCTTATGGGTCGAGCGACCTCTATCGCACGGATAACCGTGTGACCGTAGCTAACGAGCTTAAGGCCGAGGCCGAGGCTAATAAGGCGCGTGCCGAGGCACGTAAGGCGGAGTACGAGGCGCTTATAGCGCAGGCGGAGTATGAGGCTATGATGGAGGGCGACAGCTTTACATCGGTGCTTGCCGATAGCTACGAGAGCGCCTATGCGCGACGTCTCTATGGCTTCACCTCGCCAACATACCGCATGCCGTCGAGCTATTACAACCTCGCAACGAGCGATGCCATGTTCTACGCTACGGCCTACGACCCTGCGTTCTATAACGTGATGGTCTCGGGCGACCAAGTGTGGGTTGAGCCTAAGTATATAACCTCGATGTTTGGCTCGTGGGGTGCGACGAATGTGACCTTCGGCATCTATGCCTCGCCATGGAACTATGGCTGGAATAGATATGTCGACCCCTTCTACTACTCATGGTGGGGCTATCCTCGCTATACGTGGTACGACTGGAACTGGACGATATGCTACAACCCCTACTATGATTGGTATTGGGGTGGCTACTATCCGGGATATTATCCGGGTTACTATCCGGGCTACTACCCGGGCTATTACCCCGGCTTCTATCCTCCGCGACCTCCTCATCACCGCCCCGGCCATGGTCCCCACCATCCGACAACAGGCACGGGAGCCTCGCGAGGACCTAAGCATAACTACAACAGCGATGCGCGTAACCATGGCTCGCGTTATACGTCGCCTACGACAAATCGCAACTATGGAAGTGTTGATGGTCGTGACAACCGTCGCTACGAAGGTGCTGTGAGCACGGGCGTTAACGACCGCAGGACGGGAACAACGGGTGTAAACAGCTCGCGTGACCGTAATACGCGCAACACGGACTCTCGCTACAACACCTCAAACAATGCGGGACGTAGCGATAACTTCCGTCCGTCGACATACGACAACCGTAGCAACACGTCGCGAGGTACGATGAACAACAACACCTCGACAAACCGCTCGGGAGGCTTCTCGGGGAGCTCGCGTTCCGGAGGCATGCGTACAACGGGAAGTACAGCGTCGCGCAGATAAATATATAAGGAGTATGTCGTAACCCTGCGGCATACTCCTTGTTGAATGATAACCGAAAAACGAAAATAGTTATGAGAAAGATTTATACCACGATTGTCAGCCTGCTTCTTGGCCTCGGAACGCTCTCGGCGCAGAGTGTAAACTTCGGAGGCACGGCGCTCGATAACGACATACTGCACTGGGGCGACCTCTACAACCTCAGCTTCACGACACATAGCTATGGCACGGCACGTTCTATGGCTATGGGTAACGCCTTTACGGCCTTGGGTGCCGATATGATTTCGGCATCGATGAACCCCGCAGGTATAGGTATGTATGTCGACAACGACGTGAGTATTACGCCCATGATGCAGTTTACCAAGAGCCCTATGGAGGGTGGTGTTCCCTACTACGACAAGAGCACCCCCAAGCGCGATAGACACTTCTCGGACCATACCGAGCGCTTCGGCATGGCGAGTGCCGGTGGTGTCTTCACGGTATATCGCAGCACCAAGGCTCTCACAAACCTTAACGTAGGCTTCGTATATAACCGCATCGCCGACTTCAACCAAAATACGCTCAGCGCCTCGTATGGCAATGCTGCGACAAGCTCCATGGCAAACGTCTACTGCACGATGGCGGATGTCGACGGCCTCAGGCCCAACAGCGAGGGGCGCCTCATCTTTGGCAACGACCCCTACCTCTGGGGTGCCACAGCTGCATACAAGAATGGCCTTATAAACTACGATAAGGAGGGTGAAAATTGGTTCATCGACCGCATATCGCCCGATGCCGTTATAAACCAGTCATCGTCGGTGGAGACACGTGGCTCGATAGGCGAGTACGCCCTCACCGTAGGCTTCAACTTTATCGACCGCATATATGTAGGTGCCTCGCTCGGCCTTCAGGATGTGCGCTATCGTCGCAACGTCTTCTATGGCGAGAGTTATAACTACCCCGATGGCTACCCTTCGGGTGACACCTACCCCTACCAGCTCGACTATATGAACTCTATGCAGCGCAGTAACATCTCGGGCTCGGGCTTCAACTTCAAACTCGGTGTTACGGCACGCCCTGTCGACTGGCTGCGCATAGGTGTTGCCTATCACACGCCCACATACTATAGTCTTGCTCTGCGCTACGACGTAGATATGTGGTCGGAGACATATAGCGCGGGCTCCAACCCCGAGGACTACGACGTAGGCAAGGATGGATATATGTACAACGAGGCATACTCGGGCATCTGGGAGGACTCGGGAAGCTACTCGTGGCGTTTTCGCTCGCCCTCGCGCCTCCTTGTGGGTGCTGCGGTGACGGTAGCTCAGCGCCTTATCATCTCTGCCGACTATGAGCGTAGCTGGTACCAGACGACACATCTGCAATATGCACCCATTGATGTGGCACACAACGAGTGGATAGATGAATATTTTCAGGGTAGTAATACTATACGTGTAGGTGCCGAGGCCTATATCCTCCCCTTCCTGCCTATGCGTGTGGGTTATATATGGAGTGGCTCAGCCCTACGTAAGGGGTTCGAGGATGTGGTATTCACCCATCCTCTGCCTACCGAGGAGAGCATCATCACCGCAGGCTTCGGTCTTAAGTTTAACAACAACATATATCTCGACTTCGCGTATCAGTATGCCACAACACACTTTACCCCCATTCAGACATTCTACGCTATCGACTCCTATGACCCCAACCTCGATATTGAGAGCGAGATATTCTCCTTCAAGACCATGCGACATAAGGCTGTTGTAACACTTGGCTTCCGCTTTTAATTTGTTGTGATAAGGGGTCGATTGCGGCCCCTAACAAAAAATGCCACCAATGGGACGTACTTCAAGTACTACCCATCGGTGGCATTTTTGCCGAGTGTTGCACTCGGCACCCCTCTGACAACAAATTGCGGGCTACCATGACGGCTGTTGTTTTGTGGGGAGAATGGGTAGAGTGGGGAGTTTAGGGAGTTTAGGGAGTTTAGGGAATATAAGGAAAACGATAATTCACTAATTTCCCTAAATTCCTTAATCTCCCTAATTTCTCTACTCACTGCTCACTACTCACTGCTCACTACTCACTGCTCACTCCTCACTGCTCACTGCTCACTCCTCATTGTTTCAAAACAAAGAGAGCACCCACTTGTGGATGCTCTCTGCTTTGTTACGCCTGCCAAGGACTACTCCTCGGTCTTCTTCATGCGGCGCTCCTTGATGCGTGCCTTCTTACCTGTAAGGTCACGAAGGTAGTAGATACGTGCGCGACGTACTACACCATACTTGTTCACCTCGATCTTGTCGATGTGGGGTGAGTAAAGAGGGAAGATACGCTCTACACCAACACCGTTAGAAACCTTACGGATGGTGAACATCTTTGTGCGGCCTGTACCCTTAATCTGGATAACTACACCACGGAAGCTCTGCAAGCGCTCCTTGTTACCCTCGACGATACGGTACGTTACGGTGATAGTATCACCGGCACCAAACTTGGGCACATCCTGCTCGCCCTTCTCCCACATCTGCTCGTTCACGAGTCTGATCAATGCATCTTTGTTCATTGTTGCAACAAAATTTAAATGTTTATCGCTCAACATTATCGCTGCCTAAGCAGTACCATAACGGCACCTCCGCCGATAATCCACATACCGAGTTATAGCTCACGCCATCCTCGGTTGTACCCTGCTTATGCCCTATATAAGAGGTTGATACGGGGTGCAAATATAGGTAAATAATTTCTTCGACACAAATATTTTGTAAAAAAAGAGCATCACACCCACGTGTGATGCCCTCTTTACTAACTATATAGTCTATATAGTGTCTATCCGAAGAGCTCTACATCGCTCTTCTCCGACGTGTTGATATAGTAAGCAGCCTCGGTAATCTTCTTTGCTGCATACTTGACAAATATCTTCGCGGCGTTGAGGTAGTCGGCCTCGACCTCTGTGGCTTGACGTAGCATGAGGTGCGAGATGAGGATGTAGCCCGCAATCTCGACAAGACGGCGCGAGTGAAGCTCCTTATAGCCGTTTGCCTCCTTGTCGAAGCTCTCCACGCGCTCGACAACCTGCTCGTAGACCTTGCGTAGCTCCACAAGCTGTGCTGCCATGGCTGCCGTAGCCTCTGAGCGAGGCTCCTCCTCGTAGCGAAGCATCTGCTCGAGGTATGTGTCCTTCGTTACGTGGTTTATGGCGGCAACAACCTGAAGCTGCGTCGTACCCTCGTAGATGTTCATGATACGTGCGTCGCGGTAGAGGCGCTCGCAGGCGTAGTCCTTCATATATCCCGAGCCACCATGTATCTGTATCGAGTCGTAGGCCACCTCGTTGGCATACTCCGAGGCAAACATCTTGGCCAAAGGTGTGAAGCCGTCGGCCAAGCGGTTGTAGAACTTCATCTCTTGGCGCTCCTCGGCCTCGAGTGAGCGGTCGTGAGAGATATGGGCAAGCTGCTTGTAAATATCCACGAAGCGGGCTGTCTCGTAGAGCATGGCACGCGAGGCGAGAGTCTTAGCCTCCATGTTCTTGAGCATCTCGCGCACGGCAGCGAACTCGTTGATGGCCTTGCCAAACTGCTCACGCTCGGCGGCATACTTCAATGCCTCGCGGTAGGCAGCCTCGCAAAGACCCGTAGACTGTGCAGCGATGCCCAAGCGTGCAGCATTCATAAGGCTCATGACGTACTTGATGAGTCCCATCTTACGGTCGCCAACAAGCACCGCAGGGGCATTGTTGAACACAAGCTCGCATGTGGGTGAGCCCTTGATACCCAATTTGTTCTCTATGCGTCGCACCTTAACGCCACCGTCGCGCTTGTCGTAGATGAGCATCGACAGACCGCGGGCATCCTTCGTGCCCTCCTCGGTACGTGCCAATACCAGCGATATGTCGCCATCACCGTTTGTGATGAAGCGCTTGCAACCGTTTAGGCGCCATACGCCGGCAGCCTCATCCCACGTGGCCTTGAGCATCACAGCGCCAAGGTCGGAGCCTGCATCGGGCTCGGTGAGGTCCATGGCGCAGGTCTCGCCGGCCGACACGCGGGGCAGGAACTTAGCCTTAATATCCTCCGTGGCGAACTCGTTGATGGTCTCGGCGCAGTCCTGCAGGCCCCAGATATTCTCGAAGCCGGCATCGGCACGTGCCACCATCTCGTTAGCCATGGCGAAGCACGTAACGGGCATATTGAGTCCTCCGAAGCGGCGAGGGAGGGTCATGCCTCCAAGGCCGGCGGCATTGAGAGCTTCGAGGTTGCGTACCGTGCCCGAGGCGTACTCCACATGGTCGTTAACGACACGTGGGCCCTCGTGGTCAACACTCTCGGCATTCGCGGCGATAACCTCACCACACACGTCGCCCACAATCTCCAATACGCGCTGGTACGAGTCGAGAGCATCATCCGCATCCTGTGGTGCATAGTCGTACTCTGCGGCATCGGCAAAGTTGCGCTCCTTAAGCTCGATAATCCTCTTCATCAACGGATGTGAGAGGTGATATTGTAGGTCTTTATTATCTGAAAAAAAGTTTGCCATAGCTTCGTTACTTTGAGTTCTGTTTGTAATACTTTATCATCTTGGGGATGACCTCCTCGACGCTACCCGTGATGGCGTAGTCGGCAATCTTCGTAATAGGCGCTGCGGGGTCGGTGTTGATAGATACAATCATTGCCGAGCCATCCATACCTGCTGTGTGCTGTATCTGTCCCGAGATACCGCAGGCGATATATAGCTTGGGGCGCACCGTGACACCCGTCTGACCTATCTGACGCTCATGCTCCGTGAAGCCTGCATCGACAGCAGCACGTGAGGCACCCACCTCGGCACCGAGGACGTCGGCCAACTCGTGAACAAGCCTAAAGCCCTCCTTCGAGCCTACGCCGTAGCCTCCGGCCACGATGATAGAGGCGCCCTTGATGTTTATCTTGCGCTCCTCGATGTGGCGCTCGACGATGCGTACAACCAAATCCGTATCCTTAACCATAGGCTTCCAGTCGATGACCCTTACCTCGCCTTTGGCGGGCGTTGCGAGGGCCTCCTTGCGCATCACACCCTCGCGTACCGTGGCCATCTGCGGGCGGCACTCAGGGTTGACGATGGTGGCGATGATGTTGCCTCCGAAGGCGGGGCGTATCTGGTAGAGCAACGAGTCGTACTCCTTGCCCGTCTTGGCATCCTTGTGCTCGCCGATGACGAGCTCCGTGCAGTCGGCCGTAAGACCGCTGTGCAGGGCCGACGATACGCGGGGTGCAAAGTCGCGACCCACGGGCGTAGCGCCGAAGAGCGCAATCTGAGGCTTCTCCTGCTGTATGAGGCCTACCATTACGGCTGTGTGGGGAAGGGTGCGGAAGGGTGCAAATATCGCGTCGTCGGCAACCCATACCGTGTCGGCACCATACTTGGCCAACTCGGGAGCAAGAGCCTCGACATCCTTGCCTATAACTACCGCTTCGAGCTTCACGCCAAGCGTGTTGGCGAGCTCGCGGCCCTTAGTGAGGAGCTCCAACGACACGTCGGCAATCTCCCTATCCTCAATCTCAATATATACAAATACGTTATTCATAACTTCACACTTTTTGAGGGGTTAACCGAGCGTGTGGCTCGCAATAAGCTCTTGCATGAGAGCCTCAATATCCTTGTCGTCCGATGTCAACGTCTTAGCCTCCTTGGCTTGGAATACGACATTCTCAATCTTCTTAACCTTCGTGGGCGAGCCGCTGAGGCCGAGCTGTGCGGGGTCGGGGTCTACATCCGCTGCCGCGAACTCCACGATGTGGAGGTACGAGCGCTCGTCGATAAAGGCCTTAAGCTTGTCGTCCGCTGTGGCGAGCTCCGACGTGGCAAGGGCATACTTGAACTTCATCACGCGCTTGGCGTTGCGGGGACGGCACTCCTTGGCCGAGGCATTGACAGTAATTACGGCAGGAAGTGGCGACACTACGACCTCTGAGCCACGCTCCAAGCGGCGCTTGATGGTTATCTCCTTGTCGTCGATGGCGATGAGCTCCTCGGCGTATGTCACCTGCGGGAGGTCGAGCTTCTCGGCAACCTGCGGGCCCACCTGTGCCGTATCACCATCGATAGCCTGACGGCCTGCAACGATGATGTCGGGGTTTATCTTGCGCAGGGCACATGCCAATGCGTATGATGTTGCCAAGGTATCCGAGCCGGCAAACTCCTTGCCTGAGAGGAGGTAGCCGCCATCAGCTCCGCGGAACATAGCCTCACGGATGACATCGGCAGCACGCTGCGGGCCCATCGTGAGAACGTGTACTGTCGCCGTACCTATCCTATCCTTCATCTGTAAGGCCATCTCTAAGGCGTTCAAATCTTCGGGGTTAAAGATTGCGGCGAGGGCTGCACGGTTGACCGTTCCCTCGGCCGTCATGGCATCCTTGCCCACATTGCGTGTGTCGGGCACCTGCTTGGCCATGACTACGATTTTCGTAACTTTTTCCATAATCGTTATTATTATGTTGTCTATCTTTTCAAACTTATGTGGCTCTTAGGCGCACCAAAGATACTTATTTTTGCCTAAAACGCTATAGGTTTTTATACCTATTTTAGTAATACGCGCTGTAAGTATCTGTTGTGTAGCCTGTTACCCTTTTGTTCTCTTTTGTCTTTTTCTCTATTCGTCTATATCCACGTTTATGCGGCGATAGCAGTTGAGTATGTTGTATGCTGCCACCTCGGGGCGGAAGCGTGTGGCGTAGCTTCGGCCTTGCGTTATGCTCTGCTCGCGCAGGGCGCTGTCGCTGTTGAGTTGTTCTATGGCCTCGGCAAGTGAGTTGGCATCGTCGCTGTCGATATATGTCGAGTGTGGTCCTCCGGCCTCCTCATGTGTCGTGCCACGTGCCGCAATGACGGGGATGCCTACTGTCAGTGCCTCGACGATGCTCGTGGCGAAGCCCTCATATAGCGACATGTGTACGTATACCTCGGCAAGGTGGTAGAGGGCGACGCGCTCCTCCAACGTCGAGGGCTCTACGATGTGCAGGCGCGGGGTTATGCCGAGCTCCTTGGCACGTTGTTGCAACCTCGCGGTGTAGGGCGTATGCTCCGAGAGTATGACAAGATGCAGGTCGTCGTTTGTGAGCGTGAGAGCCTCGAGTATCACTGCCGTATTTTTGCGCTGGTGCTGTGTCCCGCACGTCAGTATGTAGCGCTCGGGGAGGTCGTACTTCTCCTTTGTCTCTCTCAGCAGCTCTGCATCGGGTGCCTCGCCATATATGCTCTCGCAACCGCGGTATATGACATCTATTTTGTCGCTGTCGATGCCGAACATTTCGACTATATCGTGCTTAAGACCCTCGCTGAGGGTTATTATGCGGTCGGCACGCCTAAGCGATGAGTGTGTCATGATGCGACGATAGGCACTCTTTATGGGGTTTTGGAGCATCCTTGTGCTGAGGTAGTCGAGCGTGTGTACCGTTACGATGGAGCGTATGTTGTGGCGCGAGAGACCGTAGGGTAGGGTGTCGTCGAGGCTGTGGTATAGCTCCACATCGCCCCTTCGTAGGTCGTTGTCTATAGGGTACTGGCGCCATAGCCATGGCATCTTGCGCCACACACGTCCATCGGGGAGCATGGCCTCGACGTTGTGTCGTTCCACGAGCGTGCCGTAGCTCTTGTTTGTCGACTCCCTGTCGGCATATAGGCGGAAGTAGGCGCGACGTGGACATGCCAGCGACATCGCATCGATAATATATTGCGAGTACGACGATAGCGCCGAGTCATCCTCTATGGCATGACGAACATTGAATCCTATGGTGCTTGTTCGCTTCATAATTATACGTGTGTATATGCGCATGCGCATGCGCGCATTGCTACAAAGGTAAGCATTTTTTTCTAATGGAGTTAGAAAATGATGTTTTTTAATTGCCTGCCGCACCAAAAAGTTGAACTTATAAGCAGATTTTATCTGAGCGAGAAGGCTTTTGTTTTGTGAGGAGGAGGGAGGAATTGGTTAATGGGTAGTGTGGGGAGAGTGGGGAAGAATGGGGAGAGTGGGGAGGATGGGTAGTGTGGGGAGTTATAGGGAATTTAGGGAATTTAGGGAATTTAGGGAGATTAGGGAGTTGTTTTCTATCCTTCTCTGTCCACCCCAGCCCTATAAAACCCTATAAGAACCCACAAGAACCTATACTACCCATACTCCCCACACTCCCCATACTCCCCATACTCCCCACGCTCCCCATCGCTACCTACCCCCTCTGCGACCTCGAAAAAACCCTAAAAACCCACTGCTTTCTAAAAATCTTAAAAAATTATTAAAACTTTTTAGTAAATTATTTGTTTATTTAAAAAATACCCCTTACCTTTGCAGTGAAGTTTTAAGGTTCAATTAGGTTAGTAGTTTTAGGTTGGAAGGGCCTATCGAAGGATTGCGACAATAGGCACCAGCTCTGCGGAGTGGTGGGTATTGTTGCTAAGATGAAGGACGGTACTCGTCATTCAGTCGAATATCTTTCGGTAGGCCTATTTTATTTATACAGCCTTGCTAACATAATAGCGCTCTGCAACGCTCTACTCCAGCGATGCTGCCAGCGCGATAAGCTCCTCGATGGGGCGTTTCTCCGCGGCAGTGGGGTGTGTATAGAGGCGCGAGATGGCACCCATAGCTCCCTGATTATCCGTTGCGTAGGCCAAAGCCGTATACGCCTCGTTCCATGTAGCAGTGAAGAACATGTAGGGCTCCGACTTCTTGCACGTCGTCCAGTAGCCGTTGGTTATCCTCCACAGCTCCGCATCGGGATAGGCGACATCACTTGTGCAGTCGCCCTCGACGTAGGTGGTAAAGAGCGTGCGCACGTTGTCGAGATTCGTGAAGCGGACAACGACGATAGCCTTGCCCGCCGTGGCTGCGGCATTATCGAAAACCTCTCCGGCCTCCTCATCACCCGAATAGTAGCCGACAAGCTCGATGCCCGGGGCTATGGAGCTCAACGTGGTGGTGTGGGCAAGGTCGTCGAAGGTGATGGTGCGGACAATATCGCCTGTGTGTATGTCGAAGATATAGATATAGCCCATATAGCGGGTGTCGGGAACGAGGCCTGTGACCTCCACGCTGTTGTTGCCGTTGTAGTAGTATTGGTCTAACAGCTCGGCAATGGTGATGCTGGGGTTAAACTTGCGGTACTCCGTGAGGTAGTAGTTGAAGGCCTCCTCTTCCATGGCGACAAACTCCTCCTCGACATAATCCTCCGCAGCGCAGGCCCCCGGGATGTAGTACACCGTAGGGTCGGAAGAGGTGATGTTGAGCTTGAAGGTGTAGGGCGTGATGCTCGTGGTGTGCATCTCGAAGGATGCCTCGTCGATGCTACCGCCCGGCAGTGTGCGGAATGTAGCCATGGCAGCATCCGTGGTGATGCCGCCATCGTAGCCGAAGGCGATGATGAAGTAGTCCATGTCGGCAGCGGGGAGCTTGAATTTGTTGGCTCCCGAGTGCTCGATATGTCCGCGGTCGTTGGCCATCGTGGGCATCCACCCTCCCCATTGGTTGACAATCTGGTGCATAAGCTCGTCTGCCGTGCTCACGCCATCCCACGGCTGCACAAGGGCGCAGTATACATCCTTGTCATTCGAGGGGGTGATGGAGAACGAGGCGGCAAGCTGCTCAATGTCCCACACCCTGATGTCGAAGGTCATGTCCGACTTCTGAACATCCCCTGTGATGTAGCTGCCAAGAGTGACGGGGGTATTTATAACTAAGCCCTCGTTGTCGAGGTGTAGGCCGGCGATAAGATAGCAGTATTCCGTGTTGGCATTAAGTCCCTTGGCCTCAAGCTCTAACGTGCCGTTGAAGATGAGGGCTTTGATGATGTTGTCGTCGCTGTATCCCTCGCTGCGTAGGGCGTTGATGTCGCGTTGCAGGTGCCACTGAAAGAGGGTGTTGTCGCTCATGGCGTTCTCCTCGCCGGTGGTGTAGTAGTCGTACTCCTCGCGGGTGATGGTGAAGAGGTGCCAGTGGTGCTCCTCGATGGAGGGTACCACGCTGAATGTCACGTTGTTGTACTTGACCTTCGTGGTCACCTCAAACGTACACTCCGAGGCTTCTATCGTTGTCGTCGTGAAGAGCTCTTTCGTAAGCTCCGAGTTGGCGAGGTAGTCGTTTGCGGCATCGACACCGAAGGCTACGATGTAGTACTCCGTGGCGGGTGCGAGACCCGAGATTGTTGCGGCTGTTGTCGGGCCTTTGCAGGTCGTCTCGGCCATATATTCGGCGAAGGTGAGACCCTTGGCCGAGGCCTCCTCGTCGAGGCTCTGAAGGATGCTGTTGATGAGGTATGTGTCGCGCTTAAACTCCTCTGCCGTAGTGCGTTCAACGACATGGTAGAGGTATTCGGCCTCGTCATCCGAGGGGGTGATGTCGAAGGTCACTGTCGTGCGCGACGTGGCCGTAATGTCGATGTCGAAACTGAGCACTTCTGGCGTGTCGTTGTCGTCGTTGCCGTTGTCGGGCTTCTCGGTGTCGTTAGGGTTTGTGGGCGTTTGGTTTGTGTTGTCGTTGCCGTGCTCGCAGCCCAAGGTTATCATTGTGGCTAAAAGCATCACCATTAGTTCTATTCTCTTCATAGCTTATCCTTTCTATTTGTGCCACGAAGATATGAAATATATGTCTAATGAGCGAAAAAATAGGCTAAAAATTTCGCAGTCTGAAAAAATGTTCGTAACTTTGAAGATGCGTAACTGCGCATATATAGTAATGTGAACAGAACAAACCTAAAACAATAAACGATATGAAAAGATTACTTCTCGGTGATGAGGCTATTGCTCAGGCCGCTATTGATGCCGGTCTGTCGGGTGTTTATGCTTACCCCGGTACGCCGTCAACCGAAATTACAGAGTTCATTCAGCTGCGCGAGGAGAAGCGTGGCGAGGCTGCAGATAAAATCTTCTGCCGCTGGGCTACTAACGAGAAGACTGCCATGGAGGGTGCCCTCGGTATGTCGTACATGGGCAAGCGTGCTCTTGTGTGTATGAAGCATGTGGGTATGAACGTCGCTGCCGACCCCTTCGTTAACTCGGCGATGACGGGCGTAAACGGTGGTCTTGTGGTTGTTGCCGCTGATGACCCCTCGATGCACTCGTCGCAGAACGAGCAGGACTCGCGCTTCTATGGCAAGTTCGCCATGATGCCCATCTTCGAGCCCTCGTCGCAGCAGGAGGCTTACGACATGACACGTGCGGCCTTCGAGCTCTCGGAGCGCGTTAAGCTCCCCGTATTGATGCGTGTGACAACACGTATGGCGCACTCGCGTGCTGTGGTGACACTCACCGACGAGCCGCGCAAGCAGAACGACATCAGCCGTCCTGAGGATGTGCGTCACTGGATTTTGTTGCCCGCCTTTGCAAAGAAGCGCTATGTAGAGCTCCTCGCTCAGCAGGACGACCTTCAGAAGGCTGCCGTAGAGTCTAAGTACAACTTCTACCGCAAGGGTACTACGCCCGAGCGCGGTGTTATATGCACGGGTATAGCGTACAACTACTACATGGAGAATGTGGCTAACCATGAGGAGCGCAGCGTGCTCAAGGTGTCGCAGTATCCTCTGCCCGTGGCGCTCATCGAGAAGATGGTCGAGGATGGTGCTAAGGAGATTCTCGTGATGGAGGAGGGTCAGCCCGTAGTTGAGGAGATGGTTCGCGCCATCGTGCCCTCGACAGTGGAGGTAAAGGGTCGTCTTACGGGCGATTTGAACCGCGTGGGCGAGCTCACACCCGACTCGGTACGTAAGGCCCTCGGCATGGAGGCTCTCGAGAACCTCGCAGCTGACGACATCGTCGTGGCACGTCCACCCGCCTTGTGTCAGGGTTGCGGCCACAGAGATATGTACAAGGCGTTGAACGAGGTGGCTGCCGAGTATGAGAATCCTCGTATCTTTGGCGACATCGGCTGCTACACGCTCGGTGCGTTGCCTCCCTTCCAGGCACTACACGCATGTGTGGAGATGGGTGCCTCGATAACGATGGCCAAGGGAGCCTCGGATGCCGGTCAGTTCCCCGCATTTGCCGTTATCGGCGACTCTACATTCACACACTCGGGCATCACAGGCCTGTTGGACTGCGTGAACTCTAACGCCAACGTCGTAGTCATCATCTCGGATAACCTCACCACGGGTATGACCGGAGGTCAGAACTCGGCAGGTACGGGTAAGCTGGAGGATATATGCCGTGGCGTGGGTGTTCACCCCGACCATGTACGTGTCGTTGTGCCCCTGCCGAAGAATATGGAGGAGATAAAGAACATCCTACGTGAGGAGATTGAGTACAAGGGCGTATCGGTGGTTATACCTCGTCGTGAGTGCATACAGACAGCTAAGCGCCATGCTAAGGCACGCGCAGCAGCCGCTAAGAAGGAGTAAGTCCGCTAATGCTAACAAATAAACAGGAAAAAGTTATGAAGAAAGATATCATTTTGGCAGGCGTCGGCGGACAGGGTATTCTGTCGATTGCTACGGTCATAGGTGAGGCTGCCATGGCCGAGGGTTGGAACATCAAGCAGGCCGAGGTTCACGGCATGAGCCAGCGTGGTGGCGACGTGCAGAGTAACCTGCGTCTCTCTACCGAGCCTATCGCTTCGGACCTCATCGCCAAGGGCGGTGCCGACATCATCATCTCGTTGGAGCCCATGGAGGCGTTGCGCTACTTGGACTATCTGAAGAAGGATGGCTGGGTGGTGACGTCAAACGTACCCTTTGTGAACATCCCCAACTACCCCGACATGGAGGAGCTCAACAAGCACCTCGCGGCATTGCCCAACTGCGTGTCGCTCGACGTTGAGCAGCTGGCCAAGGGTGCCGGTGCTCCGCAGCAGGCAGCAAACATGGTGCTCTTGGGTGCCGCCATACCCATGCTCGACATCGAGTTCGAGAAGATTGAGGCGGGCATACGTCGCATATTCGCGCGTAAGGGCGAGGAGGTCATCGAGAAGAACCTCGCTGCCGTGCGTGCCGGTTACGATAACTCTATTAAAAAGTAGTAGCGATGGATAGACCATTAGATAAACAAACCGTTGATAACATCTGTATCGCCAATGGTCTGCGCAATGCCAAGGAGCTCGGTGCTGCATCTATACGCCAGTTTGTGAGCGTGGTGAAGGACATCGAGGCCAAGACGGGCGTGGAGTATATACGCATGGAGATTGGCGAGCCCGGCCTCCGCGCAGAGCAGATAGGCATCGAGGCGGAGCATGAGGCATTGCTTGCGGGCGTAGGCTCGAAGTACCCCCTGATTACGGGTATTGAGCCCCTTACGAAGGAGGCATCGCGCTTCGTGAAGGCCTTCATCAACCTCGACATCCCGCCCATGTGCTTCGTGCCCACGGTGGGCTCTATGCAGGGTGCGTTTGCTTCGTTCATGGCACTCACGCAGATGCGCGAGGACCGCGACACCATCCTCTTCATCGACCCGGGCTTCCCCGTGCAGAAGATGCAGTGTAAGGTGCAGGGCGTGCGCTACGAGTCTTTCGATGTTATCGACTACCGCGGTGAGGCGCTCGAGGCTAAGCTCGAGGAGATACTCTCCAAGGGCCGTGTGAGCGGTATGATATACTCGAATCCCAACAACCCCACGTGGATGTGTCTTACGGAGCAGGAGCTCGAGATTATCGGCCGCCTTGCTACGAAGTACGACGTCATCGTCGTCGAGGACCTCGCATACCTCAATATGGACTTCCGCGAGGATAGGTCTGTGCCCTTCGAGCCACCCTATCAGCCCTCTGTTGCCCGCTATACGAATAACTGCCTGCACCTGTTGTCGGGCTCTAAGATGTTCTCGTATGCCGGACAGCGTATCGCCGTTGTGGCTCTCAACCCTGCACTTGCGGAGCGTTGCTACGAGGGCTTCGCTAAGAAGTATGGCAACGATGGTCAGTTCCGTCGCAACTTCATCTTCAACATCCTCTACGTCCTCTCGTCGGGCGTGCCTCACTCGGCACAGTATGCTCTTGCGGCAATGTTCCGTGCAGCGAGCGACGGCAAGCTCAACTACGTGGAGCACACGCGCGAATATGCACGTCGTGCCGAGCGTGTGAAGGATATAATGAGGAAGAACGGCTTCCACATCGTCTACGACAAGGATTGCGACAAGGATGTGTCGGATGGATTCTTCTTCACCTTCGGATATAAGGATATGACGGGTGAGCAGCTTATCAACAAGCTCATATACTACGGCATCTCGGCCATCACGCTGGCACCCACGGGAAGTACGCGCGAGGGTCTGCGTGGCTGCGTGTCGATGATATCGGACTATCAGTACGACGAACTCGACAAGCGATTGCGTCTGTTTAGTCAAGACTATTAATAGAATAAATATTGGGCTGCCCGACAATAACTTGGACAGCCCTATTTAAACAATACGACTGCTTATGAAGTTAGTAAGTGCGGCTGAGGCCGTGAAACTTATCAAGTCGGGCGACTCGGTATTCATCCAAGGCTCGACATCTATACCCGAAGTGTTGGTGCAGGCGATGACCGACCGCGCTGCGGAGCTTCGCGACGTGAAGGTATACTCGGCATTTGCCATCGGTCGCTTCGATGCACCCTATGCCAAGGCCGAGTTGCGCGACTCGTTTGAGCCCCTGAGCTTCTTCGTCGCCAACAACCTGCGTAACGCCATAAAGGAGGGTGTGGCGCAGACAATTCCCGCCTTCCTTGGCGAGATACCCTTCCTCTTCCGCTCGGGACAGGTGCCCCTCGATGTCACACTGCTCAACGTGTCGGAGCCCGACGAGGAGGGATACTGCTCGTATGGCATATCTGCCGACCTCGCATTCTCGGCGGCGGAGTGCTCGAAGACAATCATCGCGCAGGTGAACAAGTATATGCCCCGCACCTTCGGTGACCCCGTGATTCATGTGTCGAAGATTGATGCCATGGTACGTGGCGATGAGCCTCTTGTAGAGGTGCCCACGGTGATACCCAACGAGGTGGAGCGTGCCATAGGTAACTATATAGCCTCGGAGATTCCCGATGGCGCGACATTGCAGATTGGCGTGGGTGGAATACCCAATGCTGTGCTCGATGCGCTGCACAACCACAAGCACCTCGGTCTACATACCGAGGCGATGACCGATGGTGTCGTGCCCCTCATTCAGAAGGGCATCATCGACAACTCGTTGAAGAAGATTTACCCCGGACAGTCGATGGCATGCCTCTGCCTCGGTAGCCAGCGCCTCTACGACTACCTCGATGGCAACCGCGATGTCGTCATCCGCGATGTGGCGTGGACGAATGACCCGCAGAACATACGTCAGAACCCCCGTGTCATGGCCGTGAACTCGGCAATAGAGGTAGACCTCACGGGACAGATATGCGCCGATAGTATCGGTGAGCGTATCTTCTCGGGCGTGGGTGGCCAGCACGACTTTATGTATGGCGGAGCCCTCTCCGAGGGTGGCAAGTGCTTCATAGCGCTACCCTCAATAACGAACAAGGGCATATCGAAGATTGTGCCCACGCTGACAAAGGGCGCAGGTGTCGTTACGACACGTTTTCAGGCGCAGTATATCGCCACGGAGCACGGCATCGTCTACCTGCGTAACAAGTCGCTTGCGGAGCGTGCCAAGCTGCTCATATCTATCGCCGACCCGAGTGTTCGCGAGGATTTGGAGCGTGCTGCCGTGGAGCGCTTCGGCATAGGCTTCCTGCGCGCAAGGGTGTAACCGTCCAACCGGCAGTTGTCGCTGCATAGACGAAGTCCTCAGAATACGCTGGGGACTTTTTTATGCATTTTTTGTAAGAATATTTGTATGTGTCATTATTTTTGCGTATCTTCGCTTAATATAAGTGTATAACCGTACTAAAACGCTACGATTATGGCAGAGGAGAAGACCCGTTACAACGATGCTGAGCTCGAAGAGTTCCGCGCGTTGATAGAGCAGAAATTGGCATCGGCACGTGCCGACTACGATATGTTGCGCACGGCTACGAGCAATGAGAACGACACCGAGGATTCGTCGCCCACGTTCAAGGTTATGGAGGAGGGCGCAACGACACTCTCGCGCGAGGAATATGGCTCACTTGCGCAACGTCAGGCTAAGTTTATCCGTAACCTCGAGATGGCGCTTGTGCGCATCAAGAATAAGACTTACGGCATCTGTAAGACCACAGGAAAGCTCATCCCGCGTGAGCGTCTCCTGCGTGTGCCCCATGCCACAGAGTGCATAGAGGCAAAGAATGCCCGTAGGTAGTAGGGCGGTTGCAATAAAAGCAAGAGGCTGAATAAAAAGTGTATTTTGTCGTTATACTCGCCCTCAAAATCCTCATTTACGCCAAGTAAACTGCGGTTTTTCGGGCTTCGCAAGCCTAAAACTACATCTTTTTATTCAACCTCCGAACAAAAATAAAAATAGGGATGACTAATTTTTAGTCATCCCTTTGCTTTTGTGGTGTGGGGAGAGTGGGTAGTTATGGGGAGTTATGGGTAGCTTAGGGAGTTTAGAGAGTTTAGGGAATATAAGGAAAACGATAATTCACTAATCTCCCTAATTTCCCTAAATTCCCTAATTTCCCTACTCTCCCCAGTTTCCCTATGACTGCGCCTTTACGCCTTGGTGACGGCAATCTTAAGAGGCTCGTCGTCGAGGTCGCTGTCGACAACGAACTCTCCGCAGGGTGCGGCAACAGCCTTGACATCCAACGCCAAGGTCTGCTGTGCGATATACTCAGCGAAGCTCTCAACGGCCGTAGTCGTAGCTGCCGTAGCCTCAATCTCCACACGTATCTTGTCCGTAACCTCGAAGCCCGAATCCTTACGTATGTTTTGGATGCGGTTGACAAGCTCGCGGGCGACACCCTCGCGGCGAAGCTCCTCGCTGATGGTTATATCCAAGGCCACGGTGAGCTTACCCTCCGACGACACCAACCATCCGGGCATATCCTCGCTCGTGATGTCGAAGTCGGCAGCCGTGACGGTAATCTGCTGGCCCGCAACCTCGAGAACGGTCTCGGCATTTGCCTCGATAGCGGCAATCTGCTCCTCGCTAAACGTGGCGACAAGTACCGACATGGCCTTCGCGAGCTGTGCATAGCGCTGGCAGAAGGTCTTGAAGTTGAGCTTTATGCGCTTGGTGATGATGCCCGTAGTGTCCGAGATAAGCTCTATATCCTTAACATTCACCTCGTTCATGATGAGCGGGCGCACAGCCTCGATATGCTTGGCCATGGTCTTATCCAAGACGGGGATGATAATCTTCTGTAGCGGCTGGCGCACCTTGATGTTGACCTTACGACGTAGTGCCAAGACCATCGACGATGTGCGCTGTGCCAACGACATCATAGCCTCGAGCTCCGTGTCGATAAGTGCCTCGTTGCATGTGGGGTACGTTGCGAGGTGTACGCTCGACTCCGTATGGCGACCACTCACGGCATTGAGGTCCGTGAATATGCGGTCGGTGAGGAACGGGGCGATGGGCGCTGCGGCCATCGCCACGGTCTCCAAGCATGTGTAGAGTGTCTGATATGCTGCGAGCTTATCCTCGGTCATCGTGCCTCCCCAGAAGCGCTTACGGTTGAGGCGCACATACCAGTTCGAGAGCAACTCACCCACGAAGACATCTATGCGGCGTGCCGCAGGTGTGGGGTCGTAGTCCTCGAGGTAGGCGGTGACATCGCGAACCATGGAGTTGAGCTCCGAGAGTATCCAGCGGTCAATCTCGGGGCGTGCAGCAACGGGAATCTCCTGCTCCTTGCCCGTGAAGCCGTCGATGTTGGCATAGAGGGCGAAGAACGAGTAGGTGTTGTAGAGCGTGCCGAAGAACTTACGGCGGCACTCGTCGACACCGTCGACATCGAACTTGAGGTTGTCCCACGGCTGCGAGTTAGATATCATATACCAGCGCGTAGCATCGGCACCATACTTCTTAAGCACCTCGAAGGGGTCTACGGCATTGCCAAGACGCTTAGACATCTTATTGCCGTTCTTGTCCAGCACGAGGCCGTTAGAGATGATGTTCTTGAACGCCACAGAGTCGAACAACATCGTGGCGATGGCGTGCAACGTGTAGAACCATCCGCGTGTCTGGTCGACACCCTCGGCGATGAAGTCCGCGGGGTATATCTGGTCGAAGCCCTCCTTATTCTCGAAGGGGTAGTGTACCTGAGCGTAGGGCATGGCACCCGAGTCGAACCATACGTCGATGAGGTCGGGCTCACGGCGCATGGGCTCACCCTTCGTCGACACCAAGACGATGCTGTCGACATAGGGGCGGTGGAGGTCGATGTTCTCGGTCGAGTAGTTCTCCTTAGACATGTCGCCCACCTTGAAGTTCTTGTATGGGTTCTCGGCCATAACGCCGGCAGCGACAGCCTTCTCAATCTCAGCGATGAGCTCCTCGACAGAGCCTATGCACTTAAGCTCCGTTCTATCCTCCGTAGCCCAGATGGGTAGCGGCGTGCCCCAGAAGCGTGAGCGCGAGAGGTTCCAGTCGTTGATATTCTCGAGCCACTTGCCGAAGCGCCCCGTGCCCGTAGACTCGGGCTTCCAGTAGATGGTCTTGTTGAGCTCCATCATGCGCTCGCGGAGCGCTGTGGTGCGTATGAACCACGAATCCAAGGGGTAGTACAACACGGGCTTATCCGTTCTCCAACAGTGTGGATAGTTGTGCGTATGCTTCTCTATTTTAAATACCTTGTTTGCCTCCTTGAGCTTGAGCGAGATGTATATGTCGAGGTTCTCGGCAGCCTGCGCAGCCTTCTCGTCGTAGCGGCCATCGACGGTGAACTGCGGGTCGTAGGCGTTCTTCACGAAGCGTCCCTCGTACTCGTCGTAGGCGCCATCTACGCACTCCTTCACAAACGTGTCGTCGAGCTCGGCCTTGAGGTAGAACTTACCCGCGAAGTCGACCATGGGGCGTGTCTCACCGCGCTTGTTTATCATGAAGAGCGACGGTATGCCTGCCTGACGTGCCACGAAGGCATCGTCGGCACCAAACGTGGGCGCGATGTGTACTATACCCGTACCATCCTCCGTCGTCACGTAGTCACCGAGGATTACGCGGAAGGCCTTGGCCGAGGCCTCCTTCCAGTTGCCCTTCTCGTCAGCCTCCACGGGCTTAACCCACGGTAAGAGCTGCTCGTAGTGCATGCCCTCGAGCTCCGTGCCGCGCCACTTGCCCACAACCTCGAAGGGTATGAGCTTATCGCCCGCCTTGTACTCGCTAAGGGCTATGCCCTCGGCCTTCTTGTTGAAGAGAGAGTACAACAGAGGCTCGGCAACGACGGCCGTAATCTTCTCTGCGGTGTAGGGGTTGAAAGTGCGCACCGCTACGTAGTCAATCTTGGGGCCTACGCAGAGTGCCGTATTCGAGGGTAGCGTCCACGGTGTTGTCGTCCACGCGAGGAATACGGGCGTGCCCCAGCCCTCCATCTCGGCCTTGGGGTCGAGGATGCGGAACTGCGCCGTGCAGGTGGTATCCTTAACATCGCGGTAGCAGCCCGGCTGGTTGAGCTCGTGTGTCGAGAGTCCCGTGCCCGCAGCGGGTGAGTAGGGCTGTATGGTGTAGCCCTTGTATAGGAGGTTCTTGTCGTAGAGCTGCTTGAGGAGCCACCATAGTGTCTCGATAAACTTGTTGTCGTAGGTGATATAGGGGTCGTCCATGTTCACCCAGTAGCCCATCTTGCGTGTGAGGTCCTCCCAAATGTCGGTGAACTCCATCACGGCCTCGCGGCACTGGCGGTTGTACTCCTCGATGGTTATCTTCTTGCCTATATCCTCCTTCGTTATGCCGAGCTTCTTCTCCACGCCGAGCTCCACGGGGAGTCCGTGTGTATCCCATCCCGCCTTGCGGTGTACGAGGTAGCCCTGCTGTGTCTTGAAGCGGCAGAATACATCCTTTATGGTACGTGCCATCACGTGGTGGATGCCCGGGGTGCCGTTTGCCGAGGGGGGACCCTCATAGAATACGAATGTGGGGTGACCCTCGCGTGTCGTTATGCTCTTGTGGAAGGTGTCATCCTCGGTCCAGCGCTTGAGCACGTCGTCGGCCACGCCTGCGAGGTCTAACCCCTTATATTCTTGAAACTTACTCATTACCTTTATCGTGTGATTAATGTTTGTTACTACTCCTCGTCGTCATCCTCCGACTCGGCCATTGTGGTGTATACGTTTGTCACGTCGTCATCCTCCTCGAGGTGCTCGATGAGCTTGTTCACCGCCTCGCGCTCCTCGGGGCTCAGCTCCTTGGTGTCCGTGGGTATGCGCACGGCCTCACCCGAGACGAGCTCGTAGCCCTTCTCCTCAATCCATGTCTGTATCTGACCGAAAGACTCGTATGCAGCATATACCGTCACCTCGCCCTCCTCGGCATAGAACTCGTCGACACCGAAGTCAATCATCTCGAGCTCCATCTCCTCGAGGTCGGCACCCGCCGTGGGCTTGAACTTGAATACGCACTTATGCTCGAACATGAAACCTACCGAGCCCGATGTTCCGAGCGTGCCGCCATACTTGTTGAAGTACATGCGCACCGATGCCACCGTGCGGTTGGTGTTGTCCGTGGCGGTCTCCACCAATACGGCGATGCCGTGAGGGCCATAACCCTCGTATATCATCTCCTTGTAGTCTGCCGAGTCCTTGTCCGTAGCACGCTTTATGGCACGCTCGACATTCTCCTTAGGCATATTCTCGGCCTTGGCGTTCTGCATGAGTAGACGTAGGCGCAGGTTCGATGCGGGGTCGGGGCCCGAGGCCTTCACTGCCATCTCTATCTCCTTGCCTATCTTCGTAAATACGCGCGCCATGTGTCCCCAGCGCTTCATCTTTCTCGCCTTGCGATACTCAAATGCTCTTCCCATAATTGTTGTGTTTTTATTTTGATTTTTAACTATCTATACCTCTTGTATATATATAATGGCGCAAAGATACGAAAAAAAATTAATAATTGCTACACGAAAACACTATTATCAATGTGGAGTGGGGAGCAATGAGCGAGGAATTAGTGGGGGTGTGGGGTTTTATGGGGTTTTGTAGGGCCTTATAGGTTATTGTGGGTTCTTATAGGTTACATAGGGCGCGGGTATCGCCAGCCCCATAAGAACCTACAAGAACCTACGAGTAACACGGGTAACACGAGTAACACGAGTAACACGGGTAACACGGGTAACACGGGTAACACGGGTAACATTGGTAACAGGTACCCCCACCCCTGTTACCATGTTACTTTTGTT
>JAFVWO010000012.1 GCA_017501625.1 Alistipes sp. | reverse complement strand
TCGCTAACAAGTGTAACTATTCCCGATAGCGTTACTTCGATTGGAGATTCTACATTCGAAGATTGCAGTTCGCTGACAAGTGTAACTATTCCCGATAGCGTTACTAAGATTGGAGATTCTGCATTCATTCGTTGCGACTCGCTGACAAGTGTAATTATTGGCAATAGCATTACTGAGATTGGATATCGGGTATTCGAAGATTGCAGCTCGCTGACAAGTGTAACTATTCCCGATAGCGTTACTTCGATTGGAGAGGAGGCATTCGAAGGTTGCGACTCGCTACAAAAGGTTTTTATTAGCGATTTATCAGCGTGGTGTAGAATTGATTTTGCTAATTATTACGCAAATCCATTAGGTAATAGCGCAGCGCTATATATCAATGGAGAATTAGCAACGGATATAATTATTCCCGATAACGTTACTTCGATTGGAGATTATGCATTCTACTGGTGCGACTCGCTGAAAAGTGTAACTATAGGCAACGGCGTTACTTCGATTGGAAAGGAGGCATTCGAAGGTTGCGACTCGCTGACAAGTGTAACTATTGGCAACGGTGTTACAACGATTGGAGATTCTGCATTCCGTGATTGCACCTCGCTGACAAGTATAACTATTCCCAATAGTGTTACAACAATTGGATATGCTGCATTTGCTTATTGCACCTCACTGGCAGATGTCGCTATTCCTGACAGTGTTACAACGACTGGAGATTATGTCTTCTATGGTTGCACATCACTGACAGATGTAACTATTCCCAGTGGTGTTACAACAATTGGAGAAGCAGCATTCTATGAGTGTACCTCGCTGACGAGTGTTACTATTCCCGATAGCGTTACTGAGATTGGATGGTATGCATTCATTTATTGCAGCTCGCTGACAAGTGTATATTGCAAGGCGGCAACTCCACCAGCTGGAGGCTCTTATATGTTTGACTCGAATGCTTCAGGACGTAAGATTTATGTTCCAACAGCATCGGTCGAGGCGTATAAGTCGGCAGAATATTGGAGCGGTTATAAAGATTATATTGTCGGCTACAAGTTTTGAGCTATGCTCAATGAGTAATGAGTAGTGAGTAATGAGTAATGGGGGCTGCGTATTGGCGCAGCCTCTTTTTTGTGCCGCCCGCCACCTCACCGCCTCGGATGCCCCGCCTCGGCATGACGAGTATATTTATACTCCACCGTAAGGACACATTTCTTGTCAGAGGTCGTGAGATGTAGAGACTACCACGGGATAGTACAAATAGTACAGCCCGTGGTAGTCTACATTTAGGGATGTGTCGCAGATTGCGGCTTATCACAAGAAATTACAGTAGCTTCTTCTTAGAAGGAATAACCAAAAACTCCTTAAGGTAGAAGGGCTCGAAGTAGGCTATATCCTCAAATCTATCTGCGTTAAAGGCCTCCTCGGCAAGGCGCACGATGCCACGTGCCGAGGGTGCAACAGCGACATGTAGAGCATCGGGGAGGGTTGTAACGCACTTCGACGAGCCATTGCCAAAGATAACGAGCTTGCCATCCTTACGCCACGTGCCGAAGCTCTCCTCGGTAATAACCTCGGCCGACACATCCGAGAGGGGCTTACCCTCGTTATCGAAGACTTGGGCGTAGACCTCCATACGTCGGGCATCGACCATGGGGCAGAGGCGTGCAACAGCCCACTCATCATCCTCGATATCGAGGATGCCGGCATCGTAGTCCTCGCGTGCAACCTCCGTGAGAGCATCGAGCGACCCCACGGCAATAAGCGGGATATTCAGGGCATAGCACATACCCTTAGCAAAGGATACGCCGATGCGCAGGCCTGTATATGAGCCGGGGCCCTTGCCTACGGCTATAGCATCGAGATCGTCGGGCTGCACACCCGTCTCGCGAAGGAGCTCGTCAACGAAGAGCGCAACCTTCTTAGCATGGTCGCGACCCTCGTCACTCTCCCTAAGAGCCATAAGCTCACCATCGTTAGCCAAAGCTACGGAGCACACGTCCGTGCCGGTCTCAATTGAAAGTATAAGTGCCATATCTATCGTCTATTATTCTTCATCGCCTTGTCCATCTCGCGCTTGGCATCGTTCTCCTTGATATACTCGCGCTTGTCGAATGACTTACGGCCACGCGCCAAGCCAACAGCAATCTTCGCAAGGCCTCGCTCGGTGAGAAAGAGGCGCAGGCCCACAACCGTGAGGCCCCTATCCTGAAGTGCGCGTTGCAGCTTGTTAAGCTCCTTGCGATTGAGCAGCAGCTTACGGTCGCGCTTAGGGACATGGTTGTTGCACGTACCCCACGTGTACTCGGCAATATTTACATTGCGTATCCACAACTCGTTGCACTCGAAATAGCAGTACGAGTCGACGAGCGAAGCCTTACCCAAGCGTATGGACTTAATCTCCGTGCCTACAAGGACAACACCCGCGATGTACTCCTCCAATATCTCGTAGTCGAAGGTTGCACGCTTATTACGTATATTTATATTTTTATAGTCCGCCATTATCTACTCTTATTTCACAATTAGCACCTTTCGGCATAGGTTTTGCCACCATCGTGGTGGGTGGCCCCGGATAAAGGTAACTAATTCTTTTATCTTTGATATGTTTTACACATCTTTTAAGTTTATTTTCTGTTTGCACACCGTTGGCGTAGTGATACGTCGACACCCCGGGGCCCACCCTTTTTTATAGGCTAAATAAGTCGGCCCACAGTCTTGGCAATAGCCACACGTGCCGCCTGATACTTAGTATAGAGCGCAAGGTTGGCTGCAAAGGCCTCATCTTCATCATTGCCAACGTCTATAAGCTTCTTAAGCTCCGCCATGCGCCCCTCAAGCATACGCCACTTTAAGAGTATGACAACCTTGGGCACACCCTCGGAGAGCTGCTCCTCAACACTCTCGATATGCACATCCTTCTGTTGCCATATCTTGCTGATGACGTAGCTGTCGTCCGACGTAAGCAGGTCGATGCTGACACTCGCCACGGCATGATCCACATTATTGACAAAGGGGTGAGTAGGCACCTCTACACCATCGCCACGCTGCTCCCACTCCTTGCGATAGAGCTCGACAATATCGCGATACACACCCTCACGTAGGTGCAAACTGTCGGCATCCAGCTCGTCGAAGATATAACGAGCAACATTGAACGTATACTCGTCCTTATCCTCCTCAACAACGAAATCTAAGTGTCCATATTTCAGCAGATACTTAGCCAACTCGCGCTCTAACGTGTCGATGGTCGTGCCCACGGTGATGCGCATAGGCTCGCTACTATGCTCCTCGGGGCGAGCGACATACAACGAGTTAGGCGTGGCTGTCTGAAACTCGCGGCGCTGCTGGCGTAGGAGGAAATCCTGCGCCTCGTTGTTGCCACGCACGCCATCAAGCTGACGGGCAACAGCCACAGCCAGCACCTGCTGCTCGACATTCATAATCTCGGCACAGTAGCGCACATACTCCGAGCGTTTTATCTGGTCGGGGATGACAGCGATAGACTGCACCATGTCGGCGATAGCCTCAGAACGCTTGAGAGGGTCATTCGTAGCCTCGCCCAGCAACAACCGCGCCTTGAAGGCGAGGAAGTCCTGAGCATTATCGGCAATATATTTACGCAGCTCCTCAGAGCTATGCTCACGTGCAAACGTGTCGGGGTCGTGCTCCTCGGGGAGGAGTACTATGCGCACGTTCATATCCTCCTTAAGGACAATATCTACGCCTCGGAGTGCCGCCTTAACACCCGCAGCATCACCATCGAACATGAGGGTCATATTGCGCGTGAAACGACTCAAAAGGCGCACCTGCTCCTCCGTGAGCGACGTGCCCGATGAGGCTACGACATTCTCGACACCCGCCTGATGCATAGAGATAACATCGGCATAGCCCTCGACCATAATGGCATAGTCCTCCTGCTGTATCGCCTTCTTGGCAAAGAAGAGTCCGTACAACTCACGGCGCTTGTTATATATCTCGCTCTCGGGCGAATTCTGATACTTCGCGACCTTCTTATCCGTGCGCAACGTGCGGCCACCAAAGCCTACAACACGACCCGAGACATTATGTATCGGGAACATCACACGGTCATAAAACCTATCGCGCAACTTGCCATCGCTCTCGCGCTGGAAGGCAAGACCCGTAGACACAAGATACTCATCCTTATACCCCGCAGCGCGACAGTCCTCCAAGAAACGCACGCCCGACGAGGGACAGAAGCCGAGGCCGAACTTCTTTATCGTAGCATCGCTAAAGCCGCGCAACGACGAGAAGTACGAAAGTCCCACGCTACGACCCTCATCCTCCGAGAACATATAACGCTGGAAGTACTCCGCAGCCCACGCATTGAGCGCAAACATGCTCTCGCGGTTGTTGTTACGAGCAATGTCCTCGTCGGTCATGGCCTCCTCCCTGACCTCAATGCCGTAGCGTTTGGCTATGATACGTAGCGCCTCGGGATAGGTGGCACTCTCGGTCTCCATGACGAAGTTTATGGCATTACCACTCTTACCACAGCCGAAGCACTTGTATATGCCACGTGCGGGAGATACCTTGAACGAGGGGGTCTTCTCCTGATGGAAAGGACAGCACGCCTCGTAGTTCACACCCTTACGTTTGAGCGTGACATAGTCGCCGACAATATCTACGATATTGACAGCTGCGTATATGCGGTCTATGGTTTCGCGGTTAATCATCGCACAAAGATAAGAAAGTTTTGTGGATGAGCAATGCTTTATTACTACATTGATACTATATGAGCAATATTATTTCAAAGTACGCCCGCCTTATAATATCTGACAATCTCTTCGAGCATCTCATCCTCGCCATCGGGGTCGTACTCCAGCTTAAGGTCGTTGCCAAAGAGTTTGGCGATAGCCTGATAGAAGCCCGCAGTGAAGCCCGAGCGGAACTCCTTGATGATGCCAAAGGCTGTATGCTTGGTCTCACGATCAATGAGTTTAAGGAGTATCTTACCCTCGTAGCGCGTCATCTTCCAAAGCATGGGCGAAAGTTCCTCCTTCAAAGCATCCTCGATAGCCTTGGTATAGGCCTTGCGATCCTTGCGTTTTTCGTACTTGGCAAGCTCCTCGTCGAGGTTCTCCATACGTTTTGCCGCCTCCACAGCCAAGGGGTATACCTTCTTCACGGCACGCACCATACGCTCGTACTTTCGAAGGTCGCGCATGCGGTGGTAGATGTTCACCGGCACAAGCGTAACGTAGAGCACCGAGTCACCCCTACTATCCACACCCCAATATGCCGTACGAACACCTCTCACGCGCTGGTAACGCTGTGCCGTAAGAGTACCACAATCGAGCACCACGAGGCACATGAGTAAGAGTATCAGGTTGCGTGCTTTCATAATACAAAGATACGACAAAGATTGTAAAAATATATACAAATGATAACTATTTCATATATAGATACGTTGTATTTTGAGAATTATTGTTAACTTTGTAAACAAAAAAATCACATATAATATGTTAGAAAAGGGATTAAAACGCCAAAGCGTGATGCGTGTCACGGATGGTAATACAGCCGAGTTCATCGGCTCAGGCGACATGGCCGTATTGGCCACACCGGCAATGGTGGCACTCATGGAGAATGCCGCAATGCTTGCCGTAGCACTACACCTCGACGAGGGCGACACGACAGTGGGCTCGATGATATCTACATCACACCTAAAACCCTCAAAGATAGGGGCTACGATAAGCGCCATAGCTGAGCTCGTGGAGGTCGATGGTCGCAAATTGACATTCAAGATTGAGGCCTACGATGCCGATGTGCTGATAGGCTCGGGTGAGCATATACGCTACGTCGTAAACCGCGAAAAGTTTCTATCCAAGCTATAAATAAAGAAGCCGGTGCGCTCCCCCTAAAGTCCTGTCGAAAATTACCCAAATGAAAGCCTCATCAACCAATCGACAGAACAATGCGCACCGGCAATAAATGATGGTGCAAAAGTAGATATTATACAATGTACCAACAATAGACAAATTACCGAATTTATTACCATTTTTACTGATAACACCCATACAAAAGAACGCGACGTTCTAAGTATGTGTAAGTCACAATGGTTGTCGTAATACGATGAGGCTATGAAAGAGCGAAAACGATACAATGTCCTCGACACCATAGAGCAGTGTAACGCCTACTTCAGCATCCTGACGTCACACCCCATGGTGAGCATTATAGACCTGACACAGGTTAAGAAGGTGAACATCGCAGAGGTAAAGCTCAACCTCTATGCCGTGGTGTGTACATCGGGGCACGTTAAGTTCTATGCACCGGGACATATAAGCATGAGCTACAAATACAACTCGCTCAATATAGGCGGCTGGATACTCATCTTCCACCCCGACCTGTTGGAGGACACGCTCCTTGCACAGCGCATGTCGGAGTACGCCTTCTTCGACAATAGGAGTGGGCAAGCGCTAAATGTCACGGCAACGGAGACCGACATCTTAAACAAATGTGTGTACAGCATAAAAGAGGAGCTACAGAACACCACCGACCGCTACTCACGACGTATTCTTGTGGCGGGCATCGCTGTGCTTCTAAGCGTCTGTATGCGCTATGCCGAGCGACAACCCACACTAAACATCACATCGAACAAGAATGTTGTGGCACGCCTCAACACCCTACTAAACTACCGCATATCGCACCCCGCGGAGAATAAGGAGCTGCCCTCGGTTAGCGACTGTGCCCGCGAACTCGGCATATCGCCAAACTACTTGGGCGACCTTATGCGCAAACAGGTAGGATGCTCGGCAAAGCAGTATATACAAAATCATATTCTCAACGAGATAAAGCTCATGCTATCGCGCAGCAACCTAACAATCAACCAGATAGCCATAGACCTCGGATTTAAGTATGCCCATCACCTAACACGCCTCTTTAAGCGTGTGACAGGCATGACACCCAACGAATATCGACGTCAGATGCGCGAGAGTAGCAGTTAACGCTATTCGTCTATCTCCTCTTCCTCTTCTACTACCCTACGCTCGTTACGGCGCTCGACGAGCATGCGGCGAATGATGATTGCGAAACAGGCGACAACGATAACGGCACTTGTGGCGTAAACAACCGTGAGTTTCATGCCCTCGCCAAGGAGCTCCATGAAGGACTCGTCGCGATAAGACAACACAAGTAGAGCATAGGCCAAGGCGTTATTGCACATATGCAGGATGATGGGGGCGATTATCGAGCAACGCACAATATAGAAGTAGCTGAAAACCACACCCACAACAAGGGCCTCGATGATAACGATGGGCTCAAGGTGTACCATACCGAAAGCCAAGGCCGAGAGCGATGCCGCGGTAAGTGGCGAGCCATTATGATGAAAGATATTGTACAGACGACCACGAAATATCATCTCCTCGAATATTGGCGCGAGAATCACCACGCTTATGAGCGTAAACGTACCCTCGGGGAGAGTACGTCTATCAGCCGGCAACACCTCCGAGAGAGGAGCAAGGACAATAGATATGGCGATAAGAAGCACCACGCCCGTAAGTATCGTCACGGGGTTAAAGCCACGCTTGGAGTTTTCGATAGGTGCCACACGCCCAAAGGTATAGCGCTCCATGATGGTCACTGCAATGTAGCAAAGGAGCATGGCGATGAAGTATGTAAGCATGAAACCCACATCTGTCATCGTACCATAGGTATTCACCACAACCATAGTAGCAACAATCTGTGTCATGCCAAAGAGCACAACGAAGATTAACAGCAAGGCTATATTCTTAACAAATCCCCTCATATTCAACATCTATAACATTTACCCCACGGTGCGCAACTCAACGGCAAGGGATAAAAACTAAACAAAGATATATAATTTTCGATAATCGAGGCCTCAAATCCGATAAAATTTACTATTTTTGCGCTTATTATTTATTAAGCATAGAAAAGAGCAAAATATAGATGGCAAAAGTTGTCGCATTAGCAAATCAAAAGGGCGGTGTTGGTAAGACCACGACGGCAATAAACCTCGCAGCATCG
>JAFVWO010000108.1 GCA_017501625.1 Alistipes sp. | reverse complement strand
TGTGCCGGCACCACCTACGCCGATTACCATAATGATGGAGCTGGGATCGAAGGCCAGGTTGCTCGCGCTCTCTCCGGTTATCGCCTTTACCAAATCATCGGCAAATATGTTATTTGCACTATTATTCATCTTCTCTATGCGCTGTTTGCTTGTTTGCGTCGTATCGACTACTAATACTCATAATCATCCTCATCCCCGTTGTTTGTAAACGAGTTACTTAGCTTGGTGAAGATGGTACGTATCGACTCCTTAATCTTCTTACCCTTCTTGGGCTGATCTATCTCGATATCCACGTCATCCGTATCCGTGTCGTTGTACGTGTTGTCCTCCTCGTCCTCCGTGTCGTGTACAGGCTCTATGTTGTGGCTCTGTTTGGGTGCTGCGCTCTGGGGTGCAGGTTGCGCAGCCGTGCGTGGTGTCTGCACAACACTTTCGGGCTGTGCCACACGTACTGCAATACTGCAACTACCGTGCTTAGCACCATATATGAGCAGTGAGGCTGCCGTTGCATAGGCCGTCGTTGATATATGCTCCGACATAGTCTCCGTAAATCCATATTCGGGATATACGGCACGCACCTCCTCCACGCCAAGCTCACGGGCAAAGAGCTCTTCGATATGTTGCATCTCTGCGCCACCGCCTGTAACCAGGACCACGGGCTTGAACTCCTTGCCACAACCGGCATTCTTGATTTCGCGACGCACCCACTCCAATATCTCTACGAGGCGTGCCTCGATGATTGCAGCAAGATTGCGGCGCATAATGCTCTTTGTCGTGCCACGACGTGCAGACTGAAAGACAATCTTATCTTCGGTTGCCATATCACGCATCGCCGAGCCGTAACGACATTTGAGGCTCTCGATATAGTTTGCCGGAATGCCGTAAGCACGTATATCGCCATTCACACTATTTGTGCCGATAGGTATCGAGGCTATGTGTCGCACCTTGCCACCCAGCAGTACGGCAACATCGGTAACACCTCCGCCGAGGTCTATCACCACGCATCCCTCCTCTATATCCTCGGTTGTTGCCACCGCCAGATGCGAGATAAGGGCATTTGGCACAAACTCCTTGACGCTTATGCCCTGACGTTGCAGACACTGGCGCAGACGGTCACGCATAGCGCGGTCGCACAATACGAAGTTGTACGTTGCGGCAAGCAAGTAGCCATATGCACCTACGGGCACAGTAACCTCCTTCTCGTCGATGGTGTAGCGTAGAGGCTCCATCATAATAATCTCCTCGCGGTCGTCGGGGAGTGTTACGCTGCGCATACGGCGATCCAGGTCGTCCAAGTCGCGTTGCGTAATCTGGTTGCTACCGTTACCCATCTCGTCCTGAACATAGACGTGGTCAGTGACGGGAACGCAACGTATGAAGTCGCCCGAAAGGCCGGCATAAGCCTCTGTGATGCTTATACCCAACATCTTCTCGATGCGCTCCTTGGCACTCTTGACAGCACTTCCTGCCGTCTCTATATTCTCGACACGTCCTGCGTTGATACCCTCGATAGGCTCGGTCACGATGCCACGTATATCGACACGTCCATCCTCCTCTACCGAGGCTACGGCGATAACCACGTTGGTCGAGCCTACGTCAATTGCTACAATCTGCTTACCTTTCATTATCTTTATAGTTTTATTTTCTTACTTACATACCACTTGTCCGCGATATCGCAGGCTTATATGCCGGTACTTATCCCAGCCGACATTATCCAGCCCCTTGCGATAGAAACGCTCCAATGTCGCGAGCTTGTCACGCAGCTCTGTTGTCGCTCCCAGATCCACGAGGAAGCGTCCCGAGCGAGGCACTATCGACAGCTCTATCTGCTTGCCGCCGCCTCCCGAGGCTATGACCTGCACCACCTCGGCACTCCAATAGCTATCCTCGCCCACAAACTTTAGGAAGTCGAGAAGGGCATCAAAGTCGGCATCCTGCTGTTCGAGTTGCTGCTGTCGTTTGCGCGCCTCGTGTTGCTGTTGTTCGAGGATGGCAATACCGGCCCTCAGCTGTTGGTTGCGATAGCGGTGTTTGTTGCGGGCATCGCTACGACGCTGGTTATAGTGGTTCTTCAATATCTCGTACTCCTCGTCCGACTGGAAGAACCCCTTGGATAGACGCTCCGAGAGTATCAGTCGCAGCTCCTTGTTGTTCTGTTGCTGCTGCTCGTATAGCGGTATCTTCTGCTCTTCGAGTAGTGCAATGATACGCTCCAAGGCCGCTATCGAGTCACGTGTGACATCCTCGGCATAACCGGCATAGTTGCTGCCAAATAGCGGGCGGTAGCCACCCGTCACCACGGGCACGTGTGCGCTGTAACCCTCGGCCGCAGGTACGATGTAGCCCTCGGCCGTGATATAGGCATCGTAGCCATCCATGCGCAGTCGTGCTATGGGGCGACGCTGCTCGATGCTTATGTTCACATCGCCATCGTAGGTGGTGTAGACATCGGCATTGGCTACGGCCGTATGACGACGCACCTGCTCCTCGATCTGCTCGACAGCCACCTTGTCGATGGTGATGCCGATAGGCGATAGGTTGTGCTTGGCTATCCACTCCTCGATTATGTGCGAGTCTATGAGCTGCTTGTCGTCGCCATTCTCGATGCTTATATTCATAGCACCCACCACCTGCTCCGTGCGATGTGTTGCAGCCCTGTTATGCGCCCAAAGAAGTGCCGCTACGATTACTATCCACAGCAGGGTATAACCCACATATTTACCAATCTTGCGTAACATTACTCCCTTCTATCCTTAACCTTGTTGCGTAGCACTTCGGCCACATCCTTACATACAGCATCGATATTGCCTGCACCAAACGTGACGACCACATCCGTGGGATGTGTGGCAAGCAACCCGGCCAATGCCTCACGCTCGCATATCTGCCATTCGGTCGTTATGGCTCTGCCTATAAGCTCCGAGCAGACACCCTCTATCGGCTCTTCGCGTGCCGGATATATGGGCAATAAAATCACGTCATCGGCCATCGACAGCACCTCGCTGAACTCCGCAGCAAAATCTCGTGTGCGGGTGTAGAGGTGCGGTTGAAATATCGCCGTAAGATGTCGTCCGGGGAAGATGCCTCGCAGCGACTCCATCGTTGCTCGCAGCTCCTCGGGGTGGTGCGCATAGTCGTCTATGTATACCTGCTCCGCAGTGTTTATATATAGCTCCATACGACGCTTGACACCCTCGAATGACGAGAGCGCACGACGTACAGCTTCACTATCGAATGGTTTGCCCTCGATGCGTGCCGCACACCACAGCATGGCTACGGCGGCTATCGAGTTTTCGATATGAATACGTCCCAATATCCCCAGCTTGCACCCCTCGATGCGGCCATCCGGTAACACTATGTCGTAGCGGTAGCTGCCATCATCGAGCAACGTAATGTTCTCGGCATGGAAGTCGCCGCCATCGCTACACGAGTAGCGGTAAAGAGTGCGTTTCGAGGTGTCGAAGTCGAGCGCAACACCCTCTTTGAGGATGAGTACGCCGCCATCTTTTATCTGCGATGCAAACTGCTCGAAGGCCTCGTGTACCGCCTCTACCGTGCCGTATATGTCGAGGTGATCGGCATCGGCTGCCGTGATAACCGCCACATCGGGGTATAGGCGCAGGAACGAACGGTCATACTCGTCGGCCTCAACAACCATACGTCGCCCCTCGCCCAGCACCAAGTTGGACGAGAAGTTGCGAGATATGCCTCCAAGAAAGGCACAACCCTCGCCTGCGGCAGCATGGTTCAGCCACGCACATAGTGTCGATGTTGTCGTCTTGCCGTGTGTGCCTGCTACAGCCATCACAAGATGTCCTGCCGACAGATATCCGAGCATCTGTGAACGTTTCTCTATGCGGAAGCGGTTGTTACGCAGCCACTCCCACTCACGATGGTCGGCAGGTATCGCAGGTGTTAGCACCACCAGCGTGTCGTCGGCCGAGCGCATAGCCTCGGGGATAAGCTCCGGGTCATCCTCGTAGTGTATCTCTGCCCCCTCGGCCTCCAACTCTTTGGTCAGCGGTGTCGCCGTACGGTCGTATCCCGCAACACGATAACCCTCGTGAATATAGTAGCGGGCTATGGCACTCATTCCTATGCCGCCAATACCGAGGAAGTATACATTTTTGTAGTTGCTCTTATCCGTCATCCGCCCAATCATTATAGAGTCTTGTTCACAATCTTTTCTATCTCCGCTACCACGCGCTCTGCCGAGTCGGCTATGGCGAGAGTGGCTATGTTGCGTGCAAGAGAGTCGCGACGAGCCTCATCCGCGGCAAGAGCCACGGCTTCGTGCATGGCACGTGCCACGGCCTCGCTGTCTGCAACAATATCGGCTGCCCCCTTCTCGACCAGTGCCATGGCATTCTTGGTCTGATGGTCCTCGGCAACATTCGGCGAGGGTACGAAGATTACGGGTTTGGCCACAAGGCACAGCTCCGATACGGTGCAAGCACCGCTGCGCGATAACACCACATCGGCAGCCTCATAGGCATAGTCCATACGCTCGATAAATGCACCCTGCCATATATTTCTTGTGGGGTGTGCCGCAAGGTATGCCTGCATCTCGCGCTCGTAGTATTTGCCTGTCTGCCATATTACCTGCACGGGAGCCTCCCCGTCGAGCGATGCTATCCACGCCTTCATCATCTCGTTGAGCGTGCGTGTGCCGAGCGAGCCTCCTACAACAAGTATCACGGGTAGCTCCGGCTTAAATCCGAAGTAGGCGAGAGCCTCGTCGTGGTTGGTTTGCTTGGTGGCAAAACTGCCTCTGAGCGGGTTGCCCGTAAGCGTTATACGCTCCTTGGGGAAGAAACGCTCCATCTTGTCGTATGCCACACATATGCGCTTGGCGCGCTTCGAGAGTATCTTGTTGGTGAGGCCGGCATAGGAGTTT
>JAFVWO010000107.1 GCA_017501625.1 Alistipes sp. | reverse complement strand
CAATCGCTCGACCCCCGCCACCTCCACTTCGGGTCTGCGATTTGTCGCAGGCCTTTTTTTGTGGTGTGTTGTGCGCAAAGGCGTGCAACGGTGTTGCCTTGCGTGGCTGAGGATTGTTTGCTCGCAAACAAGTTTTCGGCAACAATCCTCATCCCCGCGAGCTACGCTCACGCCTTTGCTCTGTCGGTCAATGCAATGTTTGTTTCGGTGGCGCTGATTTTATTCGGGGTTGCCGCATTTGCGGAAATCAAGTTACCGCAAATGACGGCTTCGATTGGTTGCATCCAATCGCTCGACCCCCGCCACCTCCACTTCGGGTCTGCGATTTGTCGCAGGCCTTTTTTGTGGTGTGTTGCGTGCAAATGTGATGTTGGTGCAAATATCCGTAATAAAGTGCCTCTGTAACAGTTAGTTAGTTAGATAGTTAGTTAGTTGCGCAAAAAAAAGTTGATATTAAAAAAATTTATGATATATCATAAGAAAATTTTTCGTATATTTGCACGAATTATACACATTTTGTTAATAGTGTCGATGAACCGAAATGTTGGTTAGGACTACATATCGAGCAGTTTTGTTGCTGGTGATGGTGCTAACTCCCTTATTATCAATGGCTAAGGGGGGGGGTATTTCGTGCCGTTTTACATCGGATTCGCTATTCAGAATGGACTTTAGGTGGGACAGCAGTGTCATCGACGAGGAGTATCGTAACAACCGTGCAATTTTTACTTCGCTCGACAATACCATCAAATCGCTCGATATAGAGAGTATCGACTCCGTTGTTATCGTTGCTAAGGCATCGCCAGAGGGTGTGCTCGAGCACAACAACGCCTTGGCTCGTCGTCGAGCAAACGCCATGCGTCGCTATGTTAGCGACAGGTATCCCAAACTTGAGCCTCTGCTTAAGGTTCGTGCCGAGGGCGAGGCGTGGGAAGAGCTTCGTTCATGTGTTGTGAGCGATGATGTTATGTCGCAACAGGAGAAGCAGCGTGTGCTTAGCATTCTCGACAACGAAACCATCTCTGTAGGTACTCGTAAGTGGCGTTTGGAGCGTGATGCACGCTATGGCTACCTCTACCGAACCTACTATCCAATTTTGCGTAACTCGACACTTTTAGTCATCTATGTCGATGGCGAGCGAGTGATGCCTATTGCTCTGAACACCCCTCTAACCCCCGATATGAGGCCTCGTAAGCTCGCACTTGCTACAGTTGAGCAGGTGGTTGTTCCGGTGCGTGATGCTGAGGCTCCAGCCACAAGGCGTGATGCGGTGCTCTTTGCCCTTAAGACCAATATGCTCTACGACGCCCTAACGGTGCTAAATGCCGAGTTGGAGGTGCCTATCTCTCGCCACTTCTCTGTGGCTGTCGAGTATCTATTCCCTTGGTGGGAGCGCAACAATAAGTATTGCTTGCAGTACTTGGAGCTTGGTGTTGAGGGTAGATATTGGTTTAGAAATAACGTGCATAAAGCCGATAGGCTTGGTGGTCATTTCCTTGGTCTTTATGGTATGTCGGCGATGTACGACATTCAGTACGACTACGATCCCGCATATCAGGGCGAGTTGTGGTCGACAGGTCTAACCTACGGCTACGCTATGCGTGTGGGTAAGAAGAAGCGCATAAGCCTCGAGTTCTCGTTGTCGGTGGGTTACCTCTCTGCGGGCTACCGCAACTACTTCCCTGCTGACAACTACAACGCGCTCTATATCAACAAGCTAAACATCGGTCGCCTGCACTACTTTGGCCCTACAAAGCTCAAGGTGTCGCTCGTCGTGCCTATAAACATCGGTTATAACAAGAGAGGAGGTAGCCGATGAGAAGATTTAGATTTATAGTTGTGCTGCTCTGCGCCATGATGGCTGTCGTGGGTTGTCATCGTCGTCCTCTTCTCGAGCCCGACCACCGTGCTGTGCTTAAGGTTAAGATTAGGTACGACGGCATCAAGAATGTCACCACGGGAATATATAACGACAAGATTGCCGTGCCCGAGTTACACACCGACGTGTTGCGTGTGTTGTTCTATAACGAGGCGGGTAGCCGCATCCTCTCTGAGGGCTTCATGACAGAGCGAGAGGTAGATGCCGACGGCAACGATATTGTTATGGGTAATGTGATGTTGGCGCCTGGCCACTATCGTGTGTTGGCCTATAACTTCGACACCCCGGGTACCTTTATCCGCAACGAGCATCGATGGGAGAGTATTACGGCATATACCGACGAGATTCCCGAGTCGAAATATCGTAGCTTGCGTGGCCGAGTTGTCGACAACGAGTCTATCTACTACGAGCCCGACCACCTCTTCGTGGCACGTGATGCCGACCTATATGTCGAGGCACATAGCGATATTAAGGTTGTCGAGATGAAGGCTAACACCATTATTGAT
>JAFVWO010000106.1 GCA_017501625.1 Alistipes sp. | reverse complement strand
GCCTCAACCTTAGCAACAACCTTCTCGAAAGGTATGCCCATAGCCTCGGCCATATCTCTCTGGTCCTTCTCGGTGTTAGGAGCGAACTCGTGCAAGGGGGGATCCAACAAGCGCACGATAACGGGGTAGCCGTTCATAACCTTGAACAGACCCTCGAAGTCGCCACGCTGCATGGGCAACAACTTAGAGAGAGCAACGCGACGGCCAGCCTCGTCGTCCGAGAGAATCATCTCGCGGATAGCCTTGATGCGGTCGCCCTCGAAGAACATGTGCTCGGTGCGGCAGAGACCGATACCCTGAGCACCAAAGGCAAATGCCTGCTCAGCATCGCGGGGAGTATCTGCGTTAGCGCGTACATTCATCTTAGAGTACTTGCCTGCAAGCTCCATGAGCTGACCAAAGTCACCGTCGAGGTTAGCAGCCTGTGTAGCCACCTGACCGAGGTAAACCTCACCCGTAGAGCCGTTCAACGAAATCCAGTCACCCTCCTTAATCTCGTAGCCGTTAACCTTGATGGTACGTGCCTTATAGTCGATCTCGAGCTCACCGGCACCCGATACGCAGCACTTACCCATACCACGTGCAACAACAGCAGCGTGTGAGGTCATACCGCCACGTGCCGTGAGGATACCGGCAGCATCCAACATACCCTTCAAATCCTCGGGCGATGTCTCGATACGTACAAGGATAGCCTTCTGACCTGTCTGGTTGAGGAGCTTCTCGGCATCGTCAGCGAAGAACACAACGGGACCTGTAGCAGCACCCGGAGATGCGGGAAGACCCTTGACGATAACCTTAGCATTCTTGATAGCCTTCTTGTCGAATACGGGGTGGAGGAGCTCATCGAGCTTCTCGGGCTCGCAACGCAATACGGCGGTCTTCTCGTCGATAAGACCCTCGCGGAGCATATCCATGGCAATCTTTACCATCGCAGCACCTGTACGCTTACCGTTGCGGCACTGCAACATCCAAAGCTTGCCATCCTGAATGGTGAACTCGATATCCTGCATGTCGGTGAAGTACTCCTCGAGGTGCTTCTGTATGCCGTTAAGCTCGGCATATACCTCGGGCCTAACCTCCTCCAACGAGGGATACTTCGTCTTGCGCTCCTCCTCAGAGATGTTCTGAGCTGCAGCCCAACGCTTCGAGCCCTCGATAGTAATCTGCTGGGGTGTGCGGATACCTGCAACAACGTCCTCACCCTGAGCATTGATAAGATACTCGCCATTGAAGATGTTCTCACCGGTGGCAGCATCGCGCGAGAAGGCAACACCTGTAGCCGAATTTTCACCCATGTTACCGAATACCATGGCCTGAACCGATACGGCTGTACCCCAAGCCTCGGGAATGTTGTTTAGCTTACGATAGAGAATTGCGCGCTCGTTCATCCATGAGCCGAACACTGCGCAGATGGCACCCCAGAGCTGCTCCCATGCACTTGTGGGGAACTCCTTGCCTGTCTGCTCCTTCACAGCCTTCTTGAAGGCCGCAACGAGCTCCTTGAGGTCGTCGGTAGTAAGGTCGGTGTCGGCCTTAACACCACGCTTCTCCTTCTGAGCCTCGATGATAACCTCGAAGGGGTCGTGATCCTCCTTAGATGCGGGCTTCATGTCGAGAACAACGTCGCCGTACATCTGTACGAAACGACGATATGAGTCCCATGCAAAACGGGGGTTGCCCGAGAGCTTAGCTACAGCCTCAACAGCCTCGTCGTTCATACCGAGGTTGAGGATTGTATCCATCATGCCGGGCATCGATGCGCGAGCACCAGAACGTACTGATACCAAAAGGGGAAGGCTTGAGTCGCCAAACTTACGACCTGTGAGGTTCTCGATATTCTTGATAGCGGCCTCAACCTCGGGGCGCAACAACTCGATAACACGCTCCTTACCCTCCTTGTAGTACTCCGAACATACGTCGGTAGTGATGGTGAATCCCGGAGGTACGGGAATACCAATAAGATTCATCTCGGCGAGGTTGGCACCCTTACCACCAAGCAACTCTCGCATCTTGCCATTACCCTCAGCCTCCTTGTTACCAAAGGTATAGACACGTTTTACATCTGCCATAATCTTTTGTTTTATAATTAGTTAATATGTTGATTATTCTGTTTGTATAGCTTCGTCTTGCTTTTTGGTCGACGATTAGCATACAAAAGTAAACAATTTTTTTTGATTATGCAATTATTATGCTCTAAATATGTGATACAAAAGCGTTGTTAAATGCTTGCATGGCTTATATCGTCGTGGCGCGATTTATGCCGTTTATGGTCGATGTTTTATAATTAATATTTGACCTATGATTCGACTATTTAGAAGTTTGTTTGTCGGTGTCGCCACGCTTGTTGGCACCATGCATGTCGCCATGGCATGCACCGGCATATCGCTCATGGCGGCAGATGGTAGTTATGTTCAGGCACGCACGATAGAGTGGGCCTACGGTGAGCTTAAGAGCGACTATGTCATCATCCCTCGTGGTGAGAAGTTGCGCTCGTTCACTCCCACGGGACAAAATGGCATGACCTTCACCGCCCGTCATGGTGTTGTGGGCTTGGCAGTTGTGGAGAAGGAGTTTATTGCCGAGGGCATAAACGAGGCGGGGTTGTCTGCCGGGCTCTTCTTCTTCCCGCGCTATGGGGAGTATGCAAAATATAGTGCTGCGGATAATGCGACGACACTTGCCGACCTTCAGGTTGTGCAGTGGATGCTCACACAGTTTGCGACGATAGACGAGGTTAAGGCTGCAGTTCGGGATGTCGCTATTGTGGGATTAGATAAGAGCGCGGTGGTGCATTGGCGCATAGGTGAGCCTTCAGGACGTCAGGTTGTTATGGAGATTGTGGATGGCGTAGCACACTTCTATGACAATGTCGTGGGGGTCATTACCAATGCCCCTGGTTTCGAGTGGCATATTGCCAACCTCGCCAACTACGTTAACCTACGCCCGGGAAGTGCTCCAAACCTCACTCTTGGTGACATCGCCATTGAGCCTCTTGGTGGTAGCTCGGCGATGCTCGGCCTCCCGGGGGACTTTACCCCTCCGTCACGTTTCATACGTGCTGCCTTCTTTCGTGGCACAGCACCACAGCGAGCTACGGGCTTCGATACTGTCGTTCAGGCCTTCCACCTGCTCAATAACTTCGACGTACCCATAGCTATGGAGGCCCCCGCAGAGCAACAACTGCTGAGTGCTACGCAGTGGACATCGGCCATAGACCTTAAAAACCGAAGAGTGTATTATAAGACGATGTATAACAACGAGATACGGGCGATAGACCTCTCAAAAATCGATTTTACGAGCGTGCGTTATGCCTCCTATCCGTTAGACGACGTTAAGCAACAGCCCGTCAAGGAGATACGGTTATAATTGAGCGTATAACTCCTCGATTTTATCGCACATCGCCTCCCACGTAAACCGACGGCGCTCTTCAACCATAGCCTCGGCAAAGCGTTGGAGGCGGTCGCCTTCGTATATGCGCTCTATGGCATCGCGCACACCCTCTTTCGTAGGCTCGCACACATATCCAACCTTGCCGTCGGGGACAATCTCCGCGAGGCCACCTACGCGCGTTACGATGACGGGCGTGGCGAAGTTGTAGCATATCTGTGTCACGCCACTCTGCGTTGCTGTCTTGTAGGGTAGTACTACGCAGTCGGCTGCCGAGAAGTAATACTTAACATCGGCATCGGGGATGAAGTGGTCGTGAAGGATTATGTCGTCATGCAGCCCTAAGCGCTCAATCTGAGACATGTACTTCTCGCGTGAGGCGTAAAACTCACCGGCGATAATCAGTCGATGACCCTTATGGCGCAATTCGGCCCATGCATCGAGGAGTGTATCTAAACCCTTGTAGTCACGTATGAGACCGAAGAATAGGGTATACCTCATGTCGGCATCGAGCCCCAATCTGTCACACGCCTCGTTGCGCTCCACGCGGTCACCAAAGTTGTTGAACGTAGGG
>JAFVWO010000105.1 GCA_017501625.1 Alistipes sp. | reverse complement strand
CCAATCTGTGACATAATTACTCTCCTTTATGGTCATTCTCAACAAGATACTCCGCAACGATACGTGCTGCCGAGGCTACATACTCCACACATGGGCGCTTCTTGTAATACTCCGCTGTGCGCTGCGAAGGCATTGCCGTCTCGGCACGCTCGACCATAGGTTCAAGGCCGAGGAGTCGTCGACAGACGATATCGCCATTAGCGCTGCGAAAACGCTCGGCAAAGTGTTGCACGAGGGCATAGTTATTCTTACGCTCCTCGAGATTCTTAGGGTCGGCCGAAGGGCATATCTCGCCTGCGAGCATCGCCATACCACTCACCGTGCCACATACCTCGCGCATACGTCCCATGCCGCCACCAAAAGGGGCTGCAAGGCGTGCCAAGGCCTCGGGACTCTGCCCCATAACATCGTCAAAGGCCATGACTACAGCCTGAGCACAGTTGTACCCCGCAGTGAAGTAACCACGGGCACGCTCCACACGTTCATCGATATTTATAATCAATGTTTGCATTTTGTCCAATATCTTAATATCTTTGCGCTACAAAGGTACATTTTATTTTGGAATAACTATCAACAATGGAGTTTCCTCAACTACATTTTCCATCAATACGACTACGAGCACGCCGCGGTGAGGGTGGTCGCACGGAGGTCTTCGACAAAGGCCGCGGGCGATGGCTTGTGCTCACTCCCGAGGAGTGGGTGCGCCGACATGTTGTCGAATATCTCAAGGAGGCGTGTGGCTTCCGTGCCGAGCAGATTATCGAGGAGTACCCCGTGGAGGTTAACGGCATGGCACAGCGTGCCGACATCGTAGCCATAGGCTCGGATGCGAAGCCTCTCATCGTCGTGGAGTGCAAAGAGCCAAATATCACCATAAACCACGATACTCTGCATCAGGCGGCACGCTATAACGCCATCCTCGGCTGTAGATATATCGTCACGACAAACGGACTCACAACATACTGCTTCGAGCGTCAGGAGGGTGGCGGATATGCTTCAATAGGCCACTTCCCCCACTTTGAGTAACCCCCAACACTACGAAATAGCACTCCAAAGAAGCATTTTTTAGGCCGTATGCTTGCTTTCTTCGTAGAAGTTTGTACCTTTGCGCCTATATTCACACACAAAGGAATATGAAAGTAGTAAACACTGTAGCTGACCTAAACGCAGCCTTAGCCAACACCCCCAAGGAGGGCGTAGGCTTCGTGCCCACGATGGGAGCCCTGCACGCAGGACATCGTTCACTCGTGGAGCGCGCACGTAGGGAGAATGACACCGTGGTGGTGAGTGTATTTGTCAACCCCACGCAGTTCAACGATAAGAACGACCTTAAAAATTACCCCCGCACACCCGAGGCCGACTGTGCCACGCTGGAGGCTGCGGGTGCCGATATCGTCTTTATGCCGACGGTGGAGGTTATATACCCCGAGCCCGATACCCGCGTGTTCGACTTCGGCCTCGTGGATAAGGTTATGGAGGGTGCAACACGCCCCGGCCACTTCAATGGCGTAGCACAGGTAGTCAGCCGCCTCTTCGACCTCGTGCGTCCCGCGCGTGCATACTTCGGAGAGAAGGATTTTCAGCAGATTGCCGTGATTAAGGCTATGGTCGAGCAGCTCGCTATCGACATCGACATTGTCGAGTGTGCCATTGTTCGCGGTGATGACGGCTTGGCTTTGTCGTCGCGCAACGAGCTCCTCACACCGGAGCACCGCAAGGCTGCACCACATATCTACGCCACAATCAAGCAGTGTGCCGAGCGTAGCGCCACGATGAGCCCCGCAGAGCTTACAGAGTGGGTGGTGAAGAGTATCGACTCTAACCCTCTGCTTAAGACCATCTACTTCGAGGTTGTCGATGCCCGCACGATGCAGAAGGTCGAGAAGTGGAGCGATGCTGAGCGTATTCAGGGTTGCTGTGCCGTGCAGGCCGGCAACATACGCCTCATAGATAATATCAAGATTAAGTAACGAAACTACCTGAGCAATGTATATCGAGAGGATGAAATCTAAGATTCACCGCGTGCGTGTCACGGAGGCAAATCTAAATTATGTCGGTAGCATCACCATAGACGAGGATTTGATGGATGCCGCAGGCCTTATCGAGGGTGAGAAGGTGCAAATCGTAAATAACAACAACGGAGAGCGCATCGAGACGTATGTCATCCGTGGCGAGCGTGGTAGCGGCTGTATATGCCTCAATGGCGCTGCGGCACGTAAGACTGCTGTTGGCGACATCGTCATAATCATGGGCTATGGCTTTATGGACTTCGAGGAGGCCAAGACCTTCCAGCCGAAGGTCATCTTCCCCGACGAGCGCACAAACCGCTTGCTGTAAGGCGATAGACCATCATAAGCAATAGAGCCAACCTCTCGGTTGGCTCTATTGCTATATCATCTTGCGTAGGTAGTATCCCGTATAGCTCTCCTTGACCTGCATGATATCCTCGGGGGTACCCTCTGCTACGATGCGGCCACCATCGCGGCCACCCTCAGGGCCCATATCTATAATCCAGTCGGCGACCTTCACCACATCCAAGTTATGCTCGATGACTATAGCCGTATTACCACAGTCTACAAGGCGGTTGATGACATCCAACAGCTGGCGTATATCCTCGAAATGGAGTCCCGTAGTAGGCTCATCGAGAATATAGAGCGTGCGCCCCGTATCGCGCTTGGCAAGCTCCGCAGCAAGCTTGATACGTTGCGACTCGCCACCCGAGAGCGTTGTGCAGGGCTGGCCGAGCGTGAGGTAGCCCAAGCCTACCTCCTGAATGGCACGTAACTTCTGGTATATCGAAGGTATATGCTCGAAGAACTCGACAGCCATATTTATCGTCATATCCAAGACGTCGTTGATGCTCTTACCCTTATACTTTACCTCCAACGTCTCGCGGTTATAGCGTCGACCACCACATGCGCGACACTTAACATATACGTCGGGGAGGAAGTTCATCTCGATAGTCTGGTGTCCCGCGCCACGACACTCCTCACAGCGGCCACCCTTCACGTTGAAGGAGAAGCGCCCCGCCTTATAGCCACGAATCTGTGCATCGGGGGTCTGCTCGAAGAGTTTGCGTATATCGGCAAAGACATTTGTATATGTCGCGGGGTTACTACGCGGCGTGCGACCTATGGGTGACTGGTCTACAACAACGAGCTTATCGACATGTTCAACGCCCTCGATAGCCGTGTACTTCAGCGGCTGATCCAACGAGCGGTATAGGAGGTGCGACATGATAGGTCGTAACGTACCATTTATCAGCGACGACTTACCCGAGCCCGAAACACCCGTAACGCACACTAACTTACCGAGTGGTATGCGCACATCGACACTCTTGAGGTTGTGACCCTCGGCACCACGCAACGTGAGCCACTCGCCACTACCCTCTCTGAGGGGCTGCGTGCGCTCAATCTTACGTCTACCCGTAAGGTAGTCGGCCGTGATGCTGTCGCTCTTCAATATATCCTCGAAGGTACCCTCCGCAACAATCCTACCACCGCGACGTCCCGCCTTGGGGCCCACGTCGACGATATAGTCTGCCGCGCGCATCATATCCTCGTCATGCTCGACGACGATGACCGAGTTGCCCGCATCGCGGAGGTTACGTAGGCTATCAATAAGGCGATGGTTATCCCTCTGGTGGAGTCCTATGCTCGGCTCATCGAGGATGTAGAGCACGTTGACAAGTTTCGAGCCTATCTGTGTAGCAAGGCGTATACGTTGAGCCTCACCTCCCGATATTGTGCGCGAGGCACGCGAAAGCGAGAGGTAGCCCAAGCCCACATCTACGAGGAAGCCCGTGCGCTCGCGTATCTCCTTGACAATATCACGCGCGATGGTACGCTCCTTATCGTTGAGCCACTGGTCTATGCCCTCTATCCACGCCTTAAATTCGAGAATCGAGAGTGCCGACACATCAGCGATACTCATACCACCAATCTTGAAGTGCAACGACTCAGCCTTAAGGCGTGTACCACCACACTTAGGACATGTCTGCATGACGAGAAACTGGTCGCGCCACTTCTGTCCACGCTTCGACTCCTCGTCAACGTCGCGCATAATCCACTCCGAGAGTCCCATCCACTGCGCCAGCTGATTGCCTCCAAGCGACGAGAACTCCGAGAGGTTGATAGTCATAGGCTCCGAGTCGCCATACAAGATAGCATTCATGCCCTCCTCCGAGATTGTCGATATAGGGTCGTCGAGCGTGAAGTCGTAGCGACGGCCAAGCATCTCCATCATCGCAAAGAGCATATTGTTGTGATGATTACCGAGGGGTTCGATACCACCATCGCGTATCGACATGCTATCGTCAGGAACAATCTTACGCATATCGAATACCGGGCGCTCGCCAAGACCGTTACACTCGGGACATGCTCCCTTAGGTGAGTTGAACGAGAAGGTATGAGGCTCCGGCTCGGCAAAGGCCTCGCCCGTCGTAGGACACATAAGGTTGCGCGAGTAGTAGCGCAGACCCTCCGTAGCGTAGTCGTAGAGCATCATCGTGCCCTTACCTTGACGCATAGTCTCGGCCATAGATGTCAGCATACGCTCGCGATGGGCCTCGCCAATGACAAGCCTATCGATAACCATATCTATGGTGTGTATCTTATACCTGTCGAGCTTCATGCCTGCCGAGAACTCGCGTATCTCGCCATCGATGCGTGCATAGATATATCCCTTGCGCGACATCGTCTCGAAGAGTTCGCGATAGTGGCCCTTACGCCCCTTAACCACAGGCGCAAGGAAGGCTACCCTACGGCCATCGAAGCCCTCAATCATCAGACGGCATATCTCCTCGTCCGTATAGCGCACCATCTGCTCGCCCGTATATGGCGAATAGGCTCGCGAAGCACGCGCATACAAGAGGCGCAGGAAGTCGTTAATCTCAGTAACGGTACCAACGGTCGAGCGCGGGTTTTTGTTCGTAGTCTTCTGCTCGATAGCAACGACGGGGCTTAGTCCCGTAATATGGTCTACATCGGGGCGCTCCATATTACCTACAAACTGGCGCGCATAGGCCGAGAGTGTCTCCATATATCGGCGCTGACCTTCGGCATATATCGTATCGAAGGCCAACGACGACTTACCCGAGCCCGAAAGTCCGGTGATAACAACGAGCGAGTCGCGCGGAATGGTCACATCCACGTTCTTAAGGTTATGAACCCTCGCACCCGTTACCGTTATCTCCTTCTTAGCCATACGTTAGAGCATATTCGAGAGCATCGTCTGAAGCGATATCCACCCCATAAGGTCGATGAACGACACCACGATGATTGCCAGCGTAAACCACTTAACAAACTTCACACCCCAGCTCACTGCCCAATGTGAGGCAAGCACCGCGCCAAGGATGTTACCCGCGCCATGCAACAGACCGGCGGTATAGTCCACCTGTCCATTATACATGAAGACAGCCAAGGCAAAGGGCATAGATATAAATATAACGCACCCCTTAAGGACATTGGCCGTAACGATATCGAGATTCATCGTCCATATCGTCACCGCGAGAATCAAGAAGCCGAGGCCTATATATATGTAACCACTATAGAAGCCCACGAAGAAGAATAACAAGTAGTGCCACCAGCGTATTACGAGCTTGTGACCCTCACGCTTAGGCTCCTTGCCACGGTCCAAGATAAGGTATATGAGGATGATGAGCAGCACAACGCTTAGACATATCTTAAACGTCGTCTCACTCACATCAATAGCAAAGAGCGAGCCGACGATAGTACCGAGAATTGTCGGTATACCCAAAAGCAGGCTGTTCTTTATGTCAAGCATATTCTTACGCATGAAGGCTATCGTCGCCGACAGATTTTGCATAACCACAGCGATACGGTTAGTTCCATTTGCCACAGCCACAGGCATACCCATGGCCATAAACAACGCCATCGTTATCACCGAGCCACCACCACCAAGCGTGTTGATGATGCCCACAACGATACCCGAAATGAGCAATAGTAGCACCTCGTTATATCCTAAATCCTGAAACCACTCCATAATATATCTCCATCTATTTAATTACAAAATCATCTGCATCGGCCATCACGTTGAAGCGCTCGCGGAACGTAGCCAACGCCTCCATATCGAGCTCCACGACCTCGACAGTCTCACCATCAGCGAGGTCTGCCATCGTGCGACCATAGGCATCCACCACGGCCGAATCACCGGCATACTCCAATCCCGGCTCCGAGCCTATGCGGTTTACACCGATGACGTATGCCTGATTCTCTATGGCACGCGCCCTAAGCAAGGTGCGCCACACCTCCCTGCGGGGTTTCGGCCATAGTGCCGAGTAGATTATGGCATCGTAGTCGCCACGCTGGCGGCTCCACACCGGAAAGCGCAGGTCGTAGCACACCTCCAAGAGATACCTCGCACCACGCCACGCAACGACCTTTCGCTCTGTGCCACGTACGAAGTTATCCGCCTCGCCACCAATAAAAAGGTGGCGCTTATCGTACCACTCAACCTCGCCCGTAGGCTTAACGAAGTACATGCGATTATGGTAGCCATCGGCCTCCTTCACAACCACAGAGCCCACGATGGCGGCATCCAAGCGCTCAGCCATCGTCACCATCCACCTTAGTGTCACGCCATCATCGGCAACATCCTCAGGCGTAGTGACAAAGCCCGTCTGGAACATCTCCGAGAGAACAACGACATCCACACGAAGGCCTTCAAACATTTGCTCCAATGCTTGGAGGTTATGTTCCACATCTCTCCACGCTATATCGCGCTGGACTATCGCTACTCTGGTCTTCATCAATCTATTTTGTTGCGACATAGAAGAGGTCGAAACATCTATCGTGAACCTCTACAAGTCGGTAGTCATCCATCTCTATTGCCTCCGTGAGCACCCTATTAGAGCGATGCAGGCGACGACGGTTTAGGCGATTCATAACGTCGTATGGCAGCTGCAACAGCCATCGTGGCAACCACCACTGCATGCGCAACACATCGAAACGCATGATGCGATGTACCGAGGCACGATTCTTCTCGTAATACTCCCACACACGCTCGTTACCCTCCACGCCAAGCCTTTCGACATGGATAAAACCCGAGAGCAACGCCCCGAGCTCCTCGGCCGTGTACTCTCGCACATGCCATGGGTTACGTGTGAGCGACATGGGCCTATTTGGCGTACTAACGATAAATTTACCTCCCTTACGTAGCACCCTCAGCACCTCGGCAACAAAGGCTCTATCCTGTTTGATATGCTCAATCACCTGAAACGACACCACGTAGTCAAACGTATCATCCTCGAAAGGCAGAGATGGCACCTTAGCCTCGCAAAACTCCACATTTGCGGGCATAGGTGGCAACTCATCGCTGCGAGTCTTATCTATCGTCGTGAAGTGCTCGGCATGCGGAGCGATAATATCTACGCCATAGCCCGTGCCGGTGCCTATCTCCAAGACACGCCCCGCGATACGCCCTGCCGCCTCGACATAGGCCAGACGCGAGCGCTGAAAAACGAAGTTGTCCGACACCTCGCGCGATACTCTCTCCGCCGTCCTTACCGCCATAACTAACGCTTGATAGACTCAATACCCGTCTCGGTCTGTCGCACCTTACCCTGCTTGAGCAACATACCGAGTGAACGCTTAAACACCTTCTTGCTCATACCCGTGATGCGGGCAACATCCTGCGGGTCGCTATGGTCGTTAACCGCGAGCACACCGCCATTATCCCTTAGCATCTTTTCGAGCTTCACCACAGCGCTCTCTACCTCGGCCAAGCCCTGCTGCTGGAGGTTCACGTCGATACGCATATCCTCTGTTATCTTACGCACCCAGCCACGGCACCTATCGCCTACACGTATGGGGCGGAAGAGCTGATTTTTGTATATCATACCCCAGTGGCGGTTGTCGATAACCACGCGGAAGCCTATGGGTGTCTCGAATGCCACCAACACATCTACCTCGTCACCCACAGCCACAACCAAGGGGTTCTCGTTGTAGATGAATGGCTTTATCTTGTTTGTCGCCACGCAACGCCCCGTGCGGTCATCTACATACATGTATACCACCGTGAGCTGTCCTGCGACGACACCCCCCTGCTGGTTACGATTTGGCAGGAAGAGGTGCTTGCCCGAGAGTCCCCAGTCGAGAAAAGCACCATGTATGCTCTTGTCGACCACCCTCAGAGCAGCAACCTCGCCAACCTTGATAAGGGGCTTCTCGGTAGATGCCACAAGACGGTCCTCGGAGTCGTGGTATACGAAGACTTCCACCTCGTCACCCTCCTTCATATCGAGTTTCGTAAAACGATTTGGGAGCAAGACCTCCACACCCTCCTCATCCTGAAGGTATAGACCGAAGTCCGATATGCGAGCAACGGTAAGTCGCTGTATTTCGCCTGTTCTCATAGTCACGCAATATTTATAAGCGTGTAAAGATAGTGAAAATTTATGAAAGGATGAAGCGTATATCATATTTTTTCGTATATTTGCGAGAAATGGAGCATATACGCCAACATATAAAGGAGCAGGTGGCGGCACTGCCACACTCACCCGGAGTATACCAGTTTATCGATCGCAACGGCGTGATTATATACGTGGGCAAGGCCAAAGACCTTCGCAAACGTGTGTCGTCGTACTTTGTCGAGAACCGCGACCACTCGGCAAAGGTCATCGTGTTGGTGCGCCAGATTGTCGACATACGACATATCGTCGTCGACACCGAGCAGGATGCCCTGCTACTCGAGAACTCTCTGATAAAGAGCCTACAACCACGTTATAACATCCTTCTCAAGGATGACAAGACCTACCCATGGATAGTCATTCGCCGCGAGCCCTTCCCGCGTGTGCAGTCTACGCGCCAGCTCGTGCGCGACGGCTCGCAATACTTCGGTCCCTACGGCTCGATATCGACACAGCGCTCCGTGTTGGAGTTCATACGCGACGTTATACCACTAAGGACGTGCAAGCTAAACCTCACGCCCGAGAATATACGCCGCGGGAAGTTCTCCGTATGCCTGCAATACCACCTCGGCAACTGCAACGCCCCGTGTATCGGCAGGGAGAGCGAGGAGGAGTATGCCGAGAGTATCGCCCTCGTGCAGTCGACACTCAAGGGTGACCTGCGCCCCGTGCGCAAGTGGCTCGAGGAGGAGATGATGACGGCCGCACGGGAGCTTAAGTTCGAGGTCGCCGAGCGATACAAGCAACGCCTACGCGCCTTGGACGAATACCAGTCGCGCTCGGTCATCGTGAGCTCGAAGATTGTCGACACGGATGTATTCTCGCTACTCAAGGACGACGATGTCGTCTACTGCAACTTCCTGAGCATACGCCACGGCTCGATTGTCGCCATTCAGACCATACGCCTCAAGCCGGGTGTGGAGGATAGCGACGGGGATATCCTCACTCGCGCGATACAACATATCGCCACGGACCTCTCCGGAGGCCTTGCACGCGAGGTTATCGTGCCGCTCATACCCTCTGCGGCCATACTCTTCGATGGTGTCACCTTCACCATACCCAAGCGTGGCGAGAAGGCCGACCTCTTGGAGTTCTCCATGCGCAGTGCGCGTATATATCGTGCCGAGCGCCTCAAAAACCTCGAGATAAAGAATCCCGAGCGACATACCAGCCGCCTTATGCAGGCTATGCAGCGCGAGCTACGCCTCGACCGCGAGCCTCGACATATAGAGTGCTTCGACAACTCCAACCTTCAGGGAACCAACCCTGTAGCCTCGTGCGTTGTCTTCCGCGACGGCAAGCCCTCGCGCAGCGAGTACCGCCACTTCAACATTAAGAGTGTCGAGGGTCCCGACGACTTCGCCTCGATGCGCGAGATTGTCTACCGTCGCTACTCGCGCCTTATCGCCGAGGGTGGCGAGCTCCCCGACCTTGTCATCGTCGATGGCGGCAAGGGTCAGCTGTCGAGCGCCTATGCCATACTTCGGGAGCTGGGCATCGCCGAGCGTGTGCCTATCGTAGGCCTTGCCAAGCGCCTCGAGGAGGTCTTCTACCCGGGCGACCCCGAGCCATATTACCTCTCGCGCATGGGCGAGCCGCTAAAGGTTATATGCCACATACGCGATGAGGCCCACCGCTTCGGCATCACCTTCCATCGCAAGAAGCGCACGAAGGCCTTTATCGAGAGTGAGCTCAGCACCATCCCGGGCATCGGCGACAAGAGCCTCACGGCACTGCTGCGTAAGTTCCGCACGGTGTCTGCCGTGCGCGAGGCATCCATCGAGGAGCTCAGCGCCACGGTTGGCGAGAGCCGTGCGCGAGCCATAAAGAGCTATTTTGGCGATAATAAGGCGTAGACACGCCGTGCATTTCACCGCGCAGTTTTGGCGTTTCACCGACAGTGCCAGCGCCTATCGCGCACGTATAAATTAGGGTGTAACTCGCTCACTGGCATAGATTTTGCCCGCCATGACGCATGAATTTCTGGCGAGGCAACAAAAATGCTGCGAGGGCGATAATATTTTGCAGATTAAAAATTTATTTATATCTTGCAGTCGAAAACAAAGTTTATTAACCATTAAAACCGCATTGCCTATCGAAGAAATTCTGCTCTGAACCAATAAAAAACGAGGAGTATGAACGTGACTGCATTGAGCGACCGTGTGTTGCTTAATAATTATCTTTCGGGCGATAGGAGTGCTATATCTGAACTTATCGAGCGTCATTAGAGGCGCGTGCGTAGTTACATCGGCATGATGGTTAAGGATGACGATGTAGCCGACGACATCTTCCAAGAGACATTTATCAAGGCTTTTAAGGTCATTGACGAGGGTCGCTATACCGATTCGGGCAAGTTTCTCTCGTGGGTGCTTCGCATAGCTCACAACCGTGTTCTCGACCACTTTCGCAGGGAGAAGTCGAGCCGTCAGGTCAACGAGGCCGAGGCGGGCTACGATGTCATTGGCACGCTGCGCTTTGCCGAGCCCACTACCGAGGATATGATGGTGCATAGCGAGATGGAGCAGACCATACGCGACCTTATCGCTCTTCTTCCCGAGGAGCAGCAGGATGTTGTGCGCCTGCGCTACTACTCGAAGCTCTCGTTTCAGGAGATTGCCGAGCAGACGGATGTGAGCATCAACACCGCCTTGGGGCGCATGCGCTACGCACTTATCAACCTGCGCAGGATGATTAAGGAGAAAAATATCGTATTAAGTTAGCGCATGACACAATATAGGCACGATGGTTGGCGTTTGCTACGTAAAAGCAGTAATAAACACTAAAATATCGATGCCTATGAGTGAAATCGACCCTCGTACATTACAACTCTACAACGAGGAGGAGTACCTCTTCAACGATGTTACCGGCGGCGAGGCCGACCTGCTGATGCTGGACACCTACCTCACCGACCTGTTCAAAACAAAACAGCGCTGAACTATCAGCCACTCTTTGTGAGGATGACTAAAGAATAATTTGGTCATCCTCATTTTTTTGCGGGGGGGGGTAGGTTTTTGTGGGGCTTTATAGGGCTTTATAGGTTACTGTGGGTTCTTATAGGTTCTTATAGGTTCTTGTGGGTTTTTGTGGGGCTGGCGATACTCGCGCCCTAAGTGACCTATAAGAACCTACAAAAACCTAAGTAACCTACATTAACCTACAAGAACCTACACCCCCCCACACAAGATCCCACAAAAACTGACACTCTCACACAAAAACCTAAGCAACCCATAAATTTTT
>JAFVWO010000104.1 GCA_017501625.1 Alistipes sp. | reverse complement strand
CCCTGATACTCAAGAGAGTGAATAAAAAGATGTAGTTTTAGGCCTGCGAAGCCCGAAAAAGCGGAGTTTACTTGGCGTAAATGAGCATTTTAGGGCGAGCAATTTGTTGCGAGAAGGTATTAGATACAACGCTCGGCGAATTTCGAGGCGATGGGCTGTACTAAACCGTACTGCCCATTGACGAGATAATTCGTTAGCGGAAGTAGATGATGCCTTATCACAACAAAGAACGACAAAATACACTTTTTATTCAGCCTCTTGTTTATAGCTTTGTATAATCTTCATACAATTCCACAAACTCTTCAGCAGCGCTCCTATCCTCGTAGCTGAAGACTATGGGCTCGGAGACGAACATGTCGCCAACAAAGCCACTCTCATCCTCGGCCAAGCCGCAGACAACATATTCGTTGCCATAGGTACACAGCGCCCAGTCGGGTGACGAGGTGTAGGAGTACTCCAAGAGACTCTCGCGTATAGCCTCATCACCATACTCCTCATATACGCTCTTGGGGAATATATCGAAGTGTAGCGTGGGCGACGGTGTCGCTGTCACAACCTCAACCGAGAGGAAATAGTCGGCATAATTCACATAACTCGAGTAGTAGGGCTCCAAGGCCACAACCTCCCTAAGGTCGTATGCCGTACACCTCACCTCCGTGATGGTATTACCTCCATCACTATCCTTAGCGGTAGTGAAGCGATATATTCAGCTCCGTAGTGGGAACACCTGCATAGTAGCCATAGATGGCAAGGACAAACTCCGTGTCGGGAGGTAGCTGGTCGATATGCTCCTCGTAGTTACCCGACAGCTCAAGTGGTGCATACGTATTACATATATAGTCCAACTGCTCCGCAGGACTTCCTTCCGGAAGGTTCGAGGCATACATCACAACGGCAGTATACTGCTCATCGGTAGAGGGCATAATCCTTATATCCACCGAGCGAGGACGTATGTTGTATATATCAACCTCGAAGGTCATAGTCGAGGCTTCAACACCACCTGTGGTGAAGTACTCTATAACGGGAGGCGACACTACCATAGGCACATTACCACCCTCCGAGGCTATGGCGTAGGCCATGACCATATATTTATGGTTGGCATTGAGGGTCTTCTCAATCGTCGTCTCACCACGGTAGCCCAACTGCTGCATAACCTCCTCGGCACTAAGCTCGTTGAAGTAGTATAGGTGGTCGGCAACATAGAAGAACGACTCGGCGAGGGCTACCTCGCGCTCACTACCAAAGGGCTCACCCTCAGCCACAAATCCCGCCTCGGTATCCTCGACAAACTGCACCATGTAGTAGCCATCCCACTGCTCGGGGACAACATCTACGCACACCTCGGGGCCCTCGGCCGTAACCGTCATCGTAAACTCAACGGCATGGCGCTCAGGGAGGCGCGATGTTATAACCGCATAGTAGACGGGGGTAGTTCGGCGATAACTGTCACCCTCGACATCGATACCATAGCTATATATGACATACTCCTTCGCCGGAGATAAGTCCTCCCAGCGTTGTGTGGTATCGCCCTGACGTGCGATGTTGCTTTGTGCCAAAAACTCCTCAAGCGTGATGCCGTCGTACATGAGTGTTCGGAAGTAGGTCTCATCGGCTGCAACAAGCGTCTCGCTATCACTAATATAACTATCTGCGAAGTATGACTTATCTGCCATCATCACGATGTACGACATCTCGGCACTCTCGGGCGTAATCTCCGCTGTACACTCCGCATAGTCTACGTTGGTGACATCGATGACAAGTGCTGCCTCGTTGGTCGCGGCCTGTCGTACAACAATCTCAGGAAATACGGCCGCAGATGGGTAGCGCAACGTAATAACTGCCTCGCGCACATCGGGGCTATCGTTACATGCGACATTGAAGCATACGACACCCTCCGTAGCGGTATCTATGTCGGTAATCCATGTCGCCTCGCTATCGGCAACAAGCGGAGCGCCTACCATTGGGTTGCTGATGGAGTACTTCAAGCTATAGCTTCCGCCCTCCTTGGCAACATCGATGGTATCTTGCACGGGGCAGATGACCGGAGTATTATTCGGTGTTCCGTTCACAACATCCTCGCGGCAGCCCACCACACACAACAAAGCGCACAATAAAAACAACGTCTTCATAACCACACGTTGCAAAATCACATTTTACAGGTATACATAGGTTGTCGTAGGCACAGAGCGCATGACGGGAATAGCTCCATCCTCCGACTCTACGGCGAAGACGATAATCATATATTTTTTGCCACGCTCAAGAGCCATGGGATACTGTCCGAAGCCTTTATAGCATGATGTGCTAAGGAACTTATCTGCAGAGTTGCCCTGAGCCATGAACGTGCGCGCATTGTTGAAGAAGGTGCTTGCCAAGGCACGTATGGTGGTCTGCGAGAGAGGCTCGCCCTCGGGCGTATACTGCAAAGAGTTATCGGGGGCAATCTGTATGCTGTAGTAACCACTCCAATCATTCGGATTCACAGTCAATGTCACAGTGCCAGCCTCACCTATCTTAGTTTGCAGGTTGAATTTGACGTCGTACATCGTAGGCATAGGCAGCTCCACGATGGTATGGTGTACGGGCGTGGTAATCTCGTACTCATTATCCTTAATATTGATACCATAGCAATATACCACATATTTTCCCGCGTGTTGCATGCCCGTAAACTGACGTACAGCCTCACCTCGATAGATAAGTTGTGGATCGGCATGCTTCATAAGCTCCTCGAGGGTCATCTTATACTCTGCCGCTATGCGTAGGTAGTTCTTCATCTCGGTTTCGATAAATGCCTCTTCGGTATCGACACCCGAGTAGTCGAAGAACTGCTTGTCGATGACGTTGGCCATATACCATAGGTTCTCATCCGAGGAGATATAACGTACCTTGCAGCTGTTATATGTCACATCCGTAACCTCGAATTTGAACATATTTAGTATCGCCTTATCCTGCTTCACCGTAATAAACAACGGGCGCTCCAAGCCTGCGTAATCAACCTCGACAAGAGCCTCACGCGGTTCGTTTTGCGTATTCTTCGCGATGGATAGTATTATCTGCCTACCACCAACCTCCTTGACGCCAACCCAGTCGACAAACGACTTAACTTCGAGAGTTGCACCCGCAACGACATTCTTGATGCTATAGATGATGTCCATATCACCACCATTGCCATCCACATTAAGCACGTTACGGTCGAACAACACCTCGGAGTTCTTCTCCGTATTCGTCGTGCCGTCGTCATTGACATCACCCCCTGTCGTTGATGAGCCACCAAGGTTATCACCACCCTCGCAACCTACCGCAAGGATTGCAACCATAAGCAGCAGTGTCGTAAAAAAATCTCTAAATCTAAGCATATCTCACAGATTGATGTTTATCTTCGCAAAGGTAGTCATTTTTGCACGACGACGAAATAATTATAGACATTATTTCATCCGCAACGGAATAATTTTAGTAACTTTGCCAAAACTTAATGCTCGATGACGACTATTAGCGACATACTTGGCATCTCGACACCCGAGGAGTTCTCTGCTCGGGCCTTAGACCTCTTCCGCCTGCAGGCGGAGCGCTGTGCTCCCTATCGTCGCTATATCGAGCTCCTTGCCATCGACCCCGCGACAATCACTCGGGTGGAGGAGATACCGATGCTCCCCATCGAGTTGTTCAAAAGCGAGGATGTATACTCGGGCGAAGGTGCTCCGGAGATTATTTTCACGTCGAGCAACACGGGAGCAACTGTCGCCTCACGACACCTTATGGCCAGCGCGGAGGATTACCGCAAGACGTTCCTCACGGCCTTCACACAATTCTATGACGACCCCTCGAAGTGGAGCATATACGGACTCCTGCCCAACTACTTGGAGAGGGAGGGCTCGTCGCTGGTATATATGGTCGATGAACTCATACGCAGAGCCGGGCGTGGCGGGTTTTATCTAAATGATTACGAGCGTCTTATTACCGACATGGAGGCTGACGACAAACCCAAGATTCTGCTCGGCGTGAGCTATGCACTGTGGGACTTGGCCGAGAGGTATGCACCGAAGTTCAGCGATACCATCATAATGGAGACGGGCGGCATGAAGGGACGGCGCAAGGAGATATCGAAGCATGAGCTTCACGACATACTGTGTCGTGGTTTCGGTGTCGAAGCCATACACTCGGAATACGGCATGGCGGAGCTATCGTCGCAGGCATACTCCGCGGGCGAGGGTATCTTCCGCGCCCCAGCATGGATGAGGGTACTCGTGCGCGACATAAATGACCCCTTCGACCACACACCGCAGGGCATGCGCGGAGGTATCGACATCATCGACTTAGCCAACATATCGTCGTGCGCCTTCATACAGACACAAGATATAGGACAACTGCTCCCCGACGGCCGCTTTAGGATTGAGGGACGCATTACCGGCAGCGATATACGCGGCTGTAACCTCTTAGTACACGACCTATTATGAAGTACAACAGCGACCTTCTACGCTCTCTGCATGCAGAGTTGTTGGACATCATGCGCGAGGTCATTCGCGTATGCGACAGCGCAGGCATACCCTACTTCATACAGGGAGGCACAGCCATCGGTGCCCACTTCTTTGAGGATATCGTTCCATGGGACGACGACATAGACCTCGGCATGACGCGCGAGAACTACGAGCGCTTCCTCAGCGAGGCCCCGGCACTCCTCGGCGAGGGCTACCACCTCCAAGAGTTCACCACCGAGCCTGATACGCCCTTTTACTTCGCCAAGGTACGTAAAAAGGGAACACGCTTCGTCGAGAGCGAGTGGGTGGGACTACCTATCGAGGAGGGCATATATATCGACATCTTCCCCTACGACCGCATACCCGACAATCGTCGCGCCGAGCGCAAGCAACGCTCACGTGTGCGCTTCTGGATAAACTGCTTCACGGCCAAGAGCGTGTGGCTGTGGCGCTGGCTCGGCAAGGCAAATAATGGGGTTGTTATGCCCAAGAGTTTCATATCGTGTGCTGCGATACGCCTCGTGACACTCTCGATGAGCAAGGAGCAGATATACAACCGTTTATACCGCGAACTTACGCGCTATAATGGCACAAACGCCTCGCGCTATAACATCGTGCGCATGCCCAAGGATATGATTTCGGTCGCAGCCATCGAACACCCCGAGCGACGACGTTTTGGCGGCATGGATGTATGGGCGCCCTCCGACCTTGAGGCATACCTACGCAACCACTACGGCGACATACAGAAGTGGCTACCCGAGGATAAGCGCCTGAATCACGCCCCCGAGGTGCTACACTTCGGCAAGCGTCTTACGACGGAGGAGTCGCAGCGCATATCTGTTGTCATCCCACTCTACAACAAGGAGGCTGAGATTGAGCGTGCCCTGCGCTCAGTTATCGAGCAAAGCCTCGCGCCACGCGAGATTATCGTCGTGGACGACGGCTCGACAGATAGCTCGCGTGCTATCGTGGAGCGCATCACAGAAGAACACCCCGAGGCGGGAATAAGAGTTATCACACAACGCAATAGCGGTGTTAGCGCAGCACGTAACCGTGGCATACGCGAGGCCACGGGCGACTATATAGCACTCCTTGATGGCGACGACATGTGGCTCTCGGGATATATCGCCGAGGTATGCCGACTAATGGAGTACTACCCCGATGCCGATGCCTACTCCACAGCCTTCGACATAGTTAACAACGACAAACGTATTACCGCCCCCGTACCCACAAATGAGGGGTATATAGACCTTGCCAAGGAGGCATTACGCGGGCGCTACCCCATAATACCCTCAACAGCAACACTACATAAGAGCAGACTCGAAGAGATAGGCGGCTTTCCCGAGGGCATGCAGATAGGCGAAGACCAGTGGCTATGGGCGAGCATGATGAAGCGAGGCGCTAAGTTCTGCTTCTCGCCAATGTCGCTCGTGCGCTACTGGCGCACGGCATCCAACCGCTCCGCCTCTATATACCGCAGCGAGCGTAGCGCACACTCCATCGAGGAGCTCTACGACCCCGCGGGCGATGCCACGACAAACGAATATATCGCACGCATAGCCATAGGTAAGGCCATAACACAATCCGTGCGCGGAGGTACCGACGATGCCCGCCATACGGCCGAGGTATTCGCCTTCACGCGCTGCTCACGCCGCCAGCTACGCCGACTCAAGGTCCTCAACGCCCTACCCGTAGCGCTACGCCCCATGGCCGATGGAGTATACCGAGCAATGGCATGGATATTCAAACACAAAGGACTGTAATTAAGTATCTTAGCAATAAGCATAGAGGTTTTATGGAAATTAGCTTTTTTATCACGCCAACCCTAAATTCCCTAAATTCCCTAAATTCTCTAACCCCACTACTACAGCACCCTAATATCACACGAAGGTAATATTTCTTTGCTCAAATTTTGCAGTATACGCAACTTTTATTACATTTGTAGGTTGAAATAGTGTTATTTATGAGCAATAGACTAAGAATAGGCATCACTCAGGGCGACACCAATGGTGTTGGCTGGGAGATAATACTCAAAATATTGTCGGATAGTCGCATCGCAGAGTTGTGTACCCCCGTGGTATATGGCTCGGCAAATGCCGCAGCATACTACGCCAAGGGTCTTACGGAGATAGAGCCTGTGAAGTTCAACATCGTGGCAGGAGCCGACTTTGCAGCGGAGGGACGCATGAACCTCGTGGAGTGCGGAGCTAAGGAGATAAAGATAACCCCCGGAAGAGCATCAAAGGTGGGAGGCGAGGCTGCCGCAGCAGCACTACGCAAAGCGATAGAGGACCTCACGGCGGGAAACATCGCAGCACTCGTGACAGCACCCATAGACAAGGAGATGATTCAGAGCGACGACTTCAACTACACGGGACATACGGAGTTCTTGGCCAAGGAACTCGGTGGCGAGCCTCTTATGATTATGACATCGGAGCTTATGCGCGTAGGTCTTGTGACAATACACGTACCCGTGGCGAATGTTGCCGAAGCACTAACGAAGGAGCTTATCGTAGAGCGCATAACGCAGATGAACGCCTCGATGCGTGAGGACTTCGGCATAGTACGCCCACGCATTGCCGTACTTGCCCTCAACCCACATGCCGGAGATGGAGGTCTTTTAGGTGCCGAGGAGAATGAGATTATTAAGCCGGCTATCACCGAGGCCTTCGAGAACGAAATATTGGCATTTGGGCCCTTTGCCGCCGACGGTTTCTTCGCCTCGGGGCAGTTTAAGAGCTACGATGCCATACTCGCGATGTATCACGACCAAGGGTTAGCCCCCTTCAAGACACTGACACCCAACGGTGTCAACTTCACCGCATCGCTAAGCAAGGTGCGCACATCGCCCGACCATGGCGTTGCCTACGACATTGCGGGTAAGTGTGTTGCCGACGAGCAGTCGATGCGTAATGCCCTATATGAGGCTATCGACATCGTGCGCCGCCGCAGAGAGTGGAGAGAGTGGAACAAAAATCCGCTCCAGCACTTCGAGCGTGACAAGGGTCGCGATGTGTCGGTCAAGGATTTGCCCGAGACGGAACACAACGACTAAACAGGCACCAACGAGCGAATTGGCAATGAGCGGAAGAGTTAGAATTATTGTTAGCATCGTCATCAGCGCCGTGCTCTTAGGCATGGTGATATCGTACCTTAAAAGGACGTGGATGCCGACAGAGGTCTTCGATTGGGCGATGTGGGTGGCAATGGCACTCGTAGGGGCGTATGCCATATACCGCATTGCCACGCTCTCGAAGGCATGGAGCAACAACGATAAGGATAAGGAGTAAACAAGGAGTGCAGCTGAGTAGTAATCCGTCTCGTTATTGTGGAGCTACGAAGGCACTCGAAATATAAACACATTAAAAACATTTATTTCACTATGGTTAAAGTAACCTTCCCCGATGGCTCGGTAAGAGAGTATGCCAAGGGGACAACTGCCTTTCAGGTGGCAGAGAGCATCAGCCCTCGTCTCGCTGCTGACTCACTTGCAGCCGAGGTAAATGGCGCAACGGTAGACATGATGCGCCCAATCGACAGTGACTGTACGATTAAATTCTTCAAGTGGGACGATGCCGAGGGCAAGCACGCCTTCTGGCACACATCATCGCACCTCTTGGCCGAGGCTTTGGAGGCGCTCTATCCGGGTATTAAGTTCGGTATAGGTCCCGCTATCGACAACGGTTTTTATTACGACGTGGACTCACCCGTGGCTATCACCGAGGCCGACCTCGCAACCATCGAGCAGAAGATGGTGGAGCTCGCGCGCAACAAGGAGGCCCTTGTACGCACGGAGGTATCGAAGGCCGATGCCCTCAAGACCTTCACCGAGAAGGGCGACCAGTACAAGGTGGAGCTTATCACCGACCTTGAGGATGGAACAATATCGTTCTACACCAATGGTGCCTTCACCGACCTCTGTCGCGGTCCGCACATCCCCAATACAGGATATATCAAGGCTATAAAGCTCACCTCGGTTGCCGGAGCATACTGGCGCGGTAACGAGAAGAACAAGATGCTCACCCGTATCTACGGTGTATCGTTCCCCAAGAAGTCGATGCTCGACGAGCACCTCGCCCTCTTGGAGGAGGCTAAGAAGCGCGACCACCGTAAGCTCGGCAAGGATCTCGAGCTCTTCATGTTCTCGCAGCGCGTAGGTCAGGGCCTTCCGATGTGGTTGCCCAAGGGCGCAGAGTTGCGCGACCGCCTCGAGCGTTTCTTGCGTAAGATACAGAAGGACTACGGCTATCAGCAGGTCATCACCCCGCATATCGGCAACAAGGATCTCTACGTGACATCGGGCCACTATGCTAAGTATGGCAAGGACTCGTTCCAGCCCATACATACACCCTTCGAGGGCGAGGAGTATCTGTTGAAGCCCATGAACTGCCCGCACCACTGCGAGATTTACCGCTCGAAGCCCCGCTCGTACAAGGATCTGCCTGTGCGCTTGGCCGAGTTCGGTACCGTATACCGCTATGAGCAGTCGGGCGAGTTGCACGGCCTCACACGTGTGCGCTCGTTCACGCAAGACGATGCTCACCTCTTCGTGCGCCCCGACCAGCTGTTGGAGGAGTTCGAGAAGGTTATGGACATCGTTCTCTACATCTTCCGCACGCTGAAGTTCGACAACTACACAGCACAGATATCACTCCGCGACCCCAACAACAAGAAGAAGTATATCGGCTCGGATGAGAACTGGGAGAAGGCCGAGGCAGCAATCATACAGGCATGCGAGGATAAGGGTTTGAAGACAACCGTAGAGCTTGGCGAGGCTGCGTTCTATGGCCCGAAGCTCGACTTCATGGTTAAGGATGCCTTGGGTCGCAGCTGGCAGCTCGGTACCATTCAGGTGGACTACAACCTCCCCGAGCGTTTCGACCTAACGTACAAGGGCTCGGATGACAAGCTCCACCGCCCGATTATGATTCACCGCGCGCCGTTTGGCTCTATGGAGCGCTTCGTTGCCGTATTGCTGGAGCACACGGCAGGTAAGTTCCCCTTGTGGCTCACACCCGATCAGGTTGTTGTACTGCCCATCTCGGAGAAGTACAACGCCTATGCCGAGGAGGTGGCACGCCAGCTCAACGCCGAGGATGTACGTACACAGGTCGACGACCGCAACGAGAAGATAGGCCGCAAGATTCGCGACAACGAGCTTAAGCGCATACCCTACCTCTTGATCGTTGGTGAGAAGGAGGCCGAAGAGGGCAAGGTGTCGGTACGTGCTCAGGGCGAGGGCGACAAGGGTCAGATGACTATCGCCGAGTTTGCCGAGTTCATGAATAGTCTCGTAGCCGCCGAGATTGAAGCTAACAAATAATATAACTAATACCGTTTCTACATTGGCAGGACAATTTCCATTCCGCCCGCGCCCACAGGTGCAGGGGAATAACCAGCAGCAGAACCCGCAGCAGCGCGACCAGCGTGGTCGTCGCCCGCAGCAGGAGAACCCCAACCGTATCAACGACGAGATTACGGCACCCATGGTGCGTGTCGTAGGCGAGAACGTCGAGCCTAACCTCGTGTTACCCATCAAGGAGGCCATACGCTTGGCCGACGAGATGGAGCTCGACCTCATCGAAATCTCGCCCAAGGCAGAGCCTCCCGTATGTCGCATCGCCGACTACCAGAAGTTCCTCTATCAGCAGAAGAAGAAGGCTAAGGAGATTAAGGCTAAGCAGGTTAAGGTTGTTATCAAGGAGATACGCTTCGGCCCACAGACCGACGACCACGACTACAACTTTAAGCTTAAGCATGCCGAGAACTTCCTCAAGGAGGGTGCCAAGGTTAAGGCTTACGTATTCTTCCGCGGTCGCTCTATCGTATTTAAGGAGCAGGGCGAGATTCTACTTCTGCGCTTCGCCAACGACTTGGAGGAGTTCGCTCGCGTAGAGCTTATGCCTAAGCTCGATGGCAAGAAGATGAACATGATTCTGGCTCCTAAGTCGAAGAAGTAAACATCATCAAGGGGATGACTAAAAAGAATTTAGTCATCCCCGTTTTGTTAAGAGGCTGAATAAAAAGAGAAAATATTGGCTAAATCTTTGAAAAAAAATTCATACCTTTGGGTGTCGTTATTGCGACTTTGAAGATTTATGATAGTTATAACAAAAAAATAAGGGCTATGACCAGTAAATATCAACTACCTAAGGATGGCGGACTTATAAAGGAGTCAGCACCGAAAGACATCGTTCACCGCTATGAGCGAATGCCTACACGTGTCTTCGACAGCGAGTACAACGGTGTACAATATGTCGCCGACATAATTTGCCGCCTCGTGCGCAACCACTCCGACAACGCCTCGGCACGCGATATTTACGAGGAGCTGCCTCCATTCGTTCTCGGCCTGACGACAGGACGTACTCCCTTAGGGTTGTATCGTGAGCTTGTACGTAGGCACAAGGATGGTAAGATTTCGTTCAAGAATGTAGCCGTATACTCGCTCGACGAGTTCTACCCCATACGCAGCACCGAGCAGCAGAGCCGCAACTACCGCATACACGACGAGTTCCTCAAGCACATAGACATCGAGCCCGAGAATATACACATCCCCGATGGCTCGGTGCCCGCGAAGAACATATCGGAGTATTGTGCCGAGTACGACAAGTCGATACGCAAGATAGACCTTATGATCATAGGCTTCGGCGAGCAGGGACAGGTGGGATTCAACGAGCCCGGCTCATACGCCAAGTCGCCCACACGTCTTGTGGAGCTCACGCACCACTCACGCAAAGCGCAGTCGAGCCAGTTCTTCGGCATGGAGAATACGCCCAAGATGGCGATAACGATGGGTATCGGCACAATCATGCGCGCCGACCGTATAATACTCATGGCGTGGGGCGAAGATAAGGCCGAGGCCGTACACCAGATTGTCGAGGGCGACATCACTGAGAGAGTGCCGGCGAGCCACCTTCAGGAGCACGGCAACATAGAACTCGTCATCGACGAGAATGCAGCAGAACACCTCACGCGCGAGCAGACACCTTGGCTTGTGGGCCCCTGCGACTGGACTCCCAAGTTCGTGCGTAAGGCTGTCGTGTGGCTATGCGGCATTGTCAACAAACCTATCCTCAAGCTCACGTACCAAGACTATATCGAAAATTCGTTAGGCGAGCTCTTGGAGAAGTGCGGGACATACGACAAGATTAACATCCGCGTATTTAACGACCTACAGCATACCATCACGGGATGGCCCGGAGGCAAGCCCAATGCCGATGACTCGACACGTCCGGCACCATCGCTACCCTACCCCAAGCGTGTGCTTATCTTCTCACCGCACCCCGACGACGACGTAATATCAATGGGTGGCACGTTCATACGCCTCGTGGAGCAGAAACACGATGTTCATGTGGCATATCAGACATCGGGTAATGTAGCTGTACACGACGACGTGGTGCTACAGAACGTCGACACAGCCCGCGAGTTAGGCCTTAGCGACGGCTTTGAGGAGGTGGCCAACATCATCGCCTCGAAACGTCGTGGCGAGCCCGAGCCGCGCAAGCTCCTCGACATCAAGGGTGCTATACGTCGTGCCGAGGCACGCGCCGCGGTACGCTCATTCGGTCTCAACCCCGACACCAACGCCCACTTCCTGAATATGCCCTTCTACGAGACGGGAGGCATAAAGAAGGGGGCACTTACACACCGAGATATAGATATTATCGTCAACATCCTGCGCGAGATACGCCCGCACCAGATATATGCTGCCGGCGACCTCGCCGACCCTCATGGCACACACCGCACATGTATGGAGGCGATACTCGAAGCGCTGGAGATTACGCGCGACGACGATTGGTACAAGGAGTGCCAACTATGGCTCTACCGCGGAGCATGGATGGAGTGGAACCTCGGCCTCGTAGACATGGCCGTGCCTCTATCGCCCGACGAGATGCTTAAGAAGCGCCACGCCATATATCGCCACCTCTCGCAGAAGGATGTAGTACCCTTCCCGGGTAGCGACACGCGCGAATTTTGGCAGCGCGCCGAGGAGCGCACACAGAATACCGCCAAGCTATACGACAAACTCGGCATGGCAGAGTATCAGGCCATTGAGGTATTTGTCAAGATGAAATAGATAACAAAAAAACGGACACACTATGAGAGTTATCATTAAGGAGACCACCCCCGAGGTGGCACAGTGGGCAGCACGTTATATCGTTGATGCCATCAATGCTAAGGCTAAGAGGACGAATGCGCCCTTCGTATTGGGTCTACCTACAGGCTCGACACCCTTGGAGACATACAAGGAGCTTATTCGTCTAAACAAAGCGGGCGAGGTATCGTTCCAGAACGTCGTGACGTTCAACATGGACGAGTATATAGGCTTGGCGGAGGAGCATCCCGAGAGCTACCACTCGTTCATGTGGACAAACTTCTTCTCGCACGTAGATATCAAGGCCGAGAATGTACACATCCTCAATGGCAATGCCCCCGACCTCAATGCCGAGTGCGAGGCCTACGAGGCGGCTATCGTCGCTGCGGGCGGCATCGACCTCTTCATGGGAGGCGTAGGTGAGGATGGACACATAGCCTTCAACGAGCCCTTCTCGTCGTTGCAGTCGCGCACACGTGTTAAGACCCTCACGCCCGACACCATCGCCGTAAACTCGCGATTCTTCGGTGGCGACATCTCGAAGGTACCCACGCAGGCACTCACCGTGGGCGTAGCGACAATCCTCGCGGCACATACCGTGCTTATACTTGCCACAGGCGCAAAGAAGGCGCGTGCCCTACGCCACGCCATAGAGGGAGGCTACAACCACCAGTGGACACTATCGGCTCTACAGACACACCCCCATGGCATCATCGTCTGCGACGACCGTGCCGCCGAGGAGCTCAAGGTGTCGACATACCGCTACTTCAAGGCGATAGAGGCATAACAGAGCGAGTATATCTGTAAATATTGAAAAGTGACGAAAGGAGAGAGACATTCGTCACTTTTTTTGTGGTTGCATGTCAGAAAAAAGCATCTTCGGTGTTATTAGGATAGAAGCGAACAAAGATGACAACACGCGAGTTTGAAATATTCGTTGGCGATAACCGCAAGAGGCTGCTTTCGATAGCACGACAATATGTCGTGAGTCAGGATGAAGCTGAGGATGTCGTGCAGGATGCCCTTTTGAAGCTCCTTGCAATACACCAAAGGCTCGACACAAGAGAGGGAGCAGCCCATCTATCGACGGTCGTGGTAAAGCGTTTATCGCTAAACCTATTGCGCAGTCGCGGACGTCATAAAATAGAGAGCATAGACTCTCGACAAATAGTTGCGGAGGAGGCAACCGCCAAGGAGGATATGTCCGAGTTGCTAAGTGCCATAGAGGCACTCCCCTCGAAGCAACAGACGATACTACGACTAAAACACTTGGAGGGGATGGAGGTCGAAGATATAGCCTCGATGGTACAGATGAGTCGAGATGCAATATATCAAAACCTTAGCAGAGCACGCCGCGCAATACTTGAGAGATTTAAAACGAAAGACTAACTATGAAGCATAAAGACGATATTAAACAATTGGTGGAGCGGTTCTTAGAGGGCCGCACCACCAATGCCGAGGAGCAGGAACTTTATGATTGGTTTTCCACGGCTGATGTCCCCGAGGAGTGGAGCAACCTGAAGAGGATGTTCGAGTGGTACGCAGCGGGCATGCCGGCTGACGGCAAAGACACCTCGCAACACAAGAATCGTAAAATAGGTGCACGGTGGGTTGGCTGGGCTGTAGGAGTAGCAGCTATGGTTGCCATAGCACTACTCATATTCCGCGATTACGGCACCAAAACAGAGATAGATATATACGAAGGGAGCTTCATAGTAGCCGAAGGTGTGCGGTATGACGACACCGCACTTATCGAGCAAGAGATTGAAGCGGTACTCCTCCGTGCCGACGCCTTAGAACGCAAAGCAGATACTTTGTTGGCATGGGCCGACCTTTAGATAGGAAACAGCGCTGTAAATATAAACGTAAAATGTAGAATATGAAGAGGTTATTAATAATTTGTTCGCTACTCATAGCCGGTGTTACGAGTAGCCACGCGCAGGAGCACATCGATGCCTTGCTCACGCGCGACATTGAGGGCAACCGACATGGCATGACACTGCGCTCGGCAGTGAAGCGCGACCCCGAGACGGGCGAAATAATCAAGCGCGTATATGAGCTCTCGGCCATAGACCACAAGAGCCTTGCTAAGGAGTTTATCGAGGCTTTCAAGAGAGATCGCGAGAGCGCCGATGTGTGGGATGAGAGCGAGAATGGCTCCATATACAACGTCACAGCCGTATGGCAGAACCCCAAGCGAGTATATTCGCTTGCCGTGGGGGGCTCAATGGTAACGGTATATGCTCAGATAATATACCGCGAAGATAAACAGAGTAAATAACGACAAACGTACCGATTATGAGAAGAGTAATATTTGTAGCAGTCATGGTTATAGGTGTTATAGCGAGTGCTACAGCCCAGAATAGAGATGCCTATGTTGTAAGAGTCAAAGATGGCGTAATTACAACCTCCGAGAATGGCTTAGAGTATGATACACAAATAATCGAAGCCCCGGACTTGGAGGAGATTGTCTCGCATCTTCCCGTTGTTGTAACATTAGTCGATGGCAGGGAGGGACATATAGAGATTAGCTACCCCAAGGTAGAGGCCGAATACCTAAGATGCGAGGTGTATGATAACGGCAAGAGTCTAATCATCGGACGCAATGGGGATGTGGAACAGCCGAAGAGAAGCCACATAAGTGAGCACACGCCCGTGAGAGTGACACTCTCCGTGACTAAGCTACGCTCCATCGCCAACATGGGAGATATGAGCCTTAACATCGAGCGCGATAGCTTTGACAAGTGGTTGAATATTGTTAACAGCAGCACTCTCTTTATCAACGCCAGCAGCATCAGCGCCGATGACAAAATAGAGCTTGTAAACCACGGCACGATGACATGTCACGTTGATAATTGGAGAACTGAGAATCTAATGCTCACAAACGCAGGATACCTATTTGTTGAAGGTGCGACGACAGCCAAATACATCGAGCAAAATAGCATAGGCATCGACAGCACCAACTTAGAAGTCGATTGTTCAAAGCTCGAGGTAACATCTACAGGCTCGGGCGTTATAGAGTACCGCGGCACGGCAGACGAGGTAAACATCACCTCAATGGGACAGGCAACAATACGTACCTCAGAGCTGAATGGGCAGATGTAATTACGCGAAATAAGCAACAAAACAAGAAGGGAATGACTAAAAGCAAATTTGTCATCCCCTTCCTATTAGGACATTTAATAAAAATGTGGTTTTAGGCTTAAGCTCCTTTTCACGGCATAATTTGTTGTCAAAAGGTAGTAGATGCAACGCTCGGCAAAAATGCCGTCGATGGGTAGTACTTGGATGTACGTCCCATTGACGGCACTTTTTGTTAGCGGCAGCAGATGCTGCCTTTTCACAACAAAGACTACAAGCCGAGCTTCTTGCGAATATCCTTAGGTATAGCGTTCTTATGAACAACGATGTTCATAGTCTTATAGCGCACGAAGGGCTTAGATACGTACCATATACCCTTATAAGTACCGGCCTCACCCCATGAGTTCTTTACCATG
>JAFVWO010000103.1 GCA_017501625.1 Alistipes sp. | reverse complement strand
TGTCGAGTTTCGATGGTAGTGCCGGCTCGTGGACATATACAGCCCCCATTGCGGCATCATGGCAGATTGATATCTTCGGAGGTATAAATAATGCCAAGCGTAAGGCTAAGGCGTTGTACGAACAGTCGTTGGAGTATCGTCAGGCGGTACATGCACAGATTGTGTCGGCCGTGGCGAACTACTATTATACGCTACTTATGCTCGATGGTCAGCGCGAGGTCACACGTCTCACGGCCGAGTCGTTTGCACGCAGTGCCGAGACTATGCGTGCAATGATGGATGCCGGCATGACAAACATGGCGGCTGTGGCTCAGATGGAGGCTGCATCGCATGCTGCTGAGGCGACGTTATACGACATCGACCTTCATATTCGTGAGGTGGAGAATGGCTTGTGTGTGCTCCTTGGCGATACGCCACACGCCATAGAGCGCTCGTCGTTTATGGAGCAGTCGTTCCCCGAAGAGTACGCTACGGGTATCCCCGTGCAGCTACTCGCAAATCGCCCCGATGTACGCCTTGCGGAGTACAACATCATGCAGGCGTTCTATGCCACGGCAGCGGCACGCTCGGCGCTCTATCCCACGCTTACGCTCAGCGGTCTTCTTGGTTGGACAAATAGTGCAGGTGTAGCTGTTGTTAACCCGGGAGGACTTCTCCTTTCGGCTACGGCATCACTTGTGGCGCCCATATTCAATGCGGGCAGGGCTCGTGCTAATGTGAAGATTGCCGTGGCACAGCAGGAGGAGGCGCTTATTGCCTTCCGTCAGGCGTTACTCAATGCTGGTGCGGAGGTAAATAGTGCTCTTGCGCAGATACAGACAGCAAGAGCGAAGCATGAGTGGCGCACGAAGCAGATTGAGGCATTGGAACACGCTGTGGAGAGCACCGAGATGCTCATGCAGTATGGCTCGACGACATACCTCGAGGTGCTCACAGCGCAACAAAATCTACTCTCGGGACGTATAGACCAGATTAACGACCGTTTCGAGGAGGTCGATGGTATCATCACACTCTACATAGCTCTTGGCGGTGGTCGTGAGCAGATTGAGGATGTGGATGAGTGATGATGGTGGTGATAAACAAGCGAGGGTGACTAATTTTGTTTAGTCACCCTCGCTTGTTTTACTAACGGTCGACAAATATTGGCTCGACCTAATGCCCTCGTGTTAAACTATTGGTGCTCGGGGCGGAGCAAGTCCTGCACAACCTTTACGGGCGAGAATGTCGTGATGGGAACCTCAATAAAGAGCGTATTCCAGTTAGCCATGGCACCATTCCATAGGCCGGGGAGCTCCTGAGCACGCAGCTCGCGGCCACCTGCCGACTTCGATGATATAAAGCCTGTCTTTGGGTCGGTATACTTCGTGAGGTCGTACTTCGTGCCATCGTAACGCTTTACACCGCATACGAGGTCTACGGGGTTGAAGTGTGTAGCCTCCTTCATAAGGTGCATATCATCTTTTGCTATCTGGCTCGATTCGGCAATCTGTAGCTGCTCACGGCCCTCAGCATCGCGTACCCAGAAGGGACCGCCACCAGGCTCACCCTCGTTCTTGACCATGCCGCAAACGCGGATAGGTCTATCGAGTGTGGCAACGATAAGTTCGCGCGATGCATTCTCGGGGAGCTTGCAGCATAGCTCGTTGCGAAGGAATGTTGTGGCCTCTGCTATAACATCCTCGCCACGCTCAAGGGCGCGAAGAAGCTCGAAAGCGCGGCTCTGGAGGCGTAGTAACTCGCCGGCAAGTACCTTCTTAAATGTTATGGTGTCGGCCTTGCGCTCATCGGTAGTGACGTTGTCGATGTTCTTAACGAAGATGATGTCGGCATCGAGCTTATCGAGGTTAGTGATAAGAGCACCGTGACCCGCAGGATGAACAAAAGTGTACCATCGTCGTTGCGGAATGGGGTGTTGTCGGGATTTACGGCAATAGTATCAGTCGCAGGGCTCTGCACCGAGAACGACACGTTATAGCGTATGCCAAACTTATCTTCGTAGTGGCGCTGGCGCTCTGCAAGGAGGGCCTCAAAGCCCGCCTGATGCTCGGGCGATACTGTGAAGTGGATGTTGGCACTCTCGCCATTCGAGGCGTACAATGCAGCCTCTACAAGGTGCTCCTCTACGGGCTTACGTGCTCCATCCTTGTAGGCATGGAAAGTAACCAATCCCTTGGGTTTAGCTCCATACTGGAGTCCGTCGATGATGATGTTGCGGACAACCTCCTTATCCTCAATCTGAGGCTTGAGAAACTTGGCCAACTCCGGGAAAAATGCAAATTTCTCGAGGTTTACGATGAGTTTGTCTATGCCTGCCGTGCGCTTGTCGTCGTTGACATACTCGAAGAGCTCCTTGAACATGCGTGTTGCAGCGCCCGATGCGGGGACAAACTTAACGGTGCGCAGACTCTTGGCAAGGCTGTCATAATGGTTCTCTGCCGCCTTAACCTCCTCGTCACTAAGCTGCTTCACACCATCACCACCTGCCGCAGCGCGTACCACGGGTAATGACGGAAAACCTTTGCGAAAGTTCTCTATTTGTCGCTCAACGTCGGCAACGCTAAGTCCGCGTGCCTCAATCTGCTTGATGTCGTTGCTTGTAAACATACTCGTATAGTTTAATTATTAATATTTTCGATTATATTATCTACGCTTGAGCGATTATTATCGTGAAATTGTTCCCAAATATAGCAAAATTTTTTTAACTTTGCACTATGATACGAATATATAATGATATAAATCTTCAGAATCGCAATAGTTTCGGTGTTGTCGAGAGTGCCCGCGAGCTTGTTGAGTTTGAGAGTGGTGACGACTTGCGCGAATATTTTACGGAGCATAAACCCGAGCAATGGTATGTCTTGGGCGGTGGTAACAATACACTCTTTACGCAGCGCTACGATGGTGTGCTGTTTACGCCTGTATGTTCTGAGCGCACGGTGCTCGTGGATGATGGTGAATATGTGGAAATACGTGTAGAGGCGGCACACGACTGGGATGCGTTAGTGGAGTGGAGCGTGAATGAGGGTTTGTGGGGTATCGAGAACCTGTCGTTGATACCGAGTTCCGTGGGCGCTGCTCCGGTACAAAATATAGGCGCTTATGGTGCTGAAGTAAAGGATGCAATAACTACGGTTGAGTATTTCGATACCAGAACATTGCAGGTTGTTCGACTTACGAACACCGAGTGTCACTTTGGCTATCGTGAGAGTGTCTTCAAACATCAATTGAAGGGTGTTGCCATTATCCTTGCCGTGGAATTTAAGCTACATCGCACTCCTACGCCCAATCTTGGCTATGGCGATGTCGTCAAGGAGGTGGAGGCGCGTGGAGGCGCTACGCTGATAAACATTCGTGAGGCAATATGTGCTATCCGTTCTTTCAAGTTGCCCGATCCTAAGGTTATGGGCAATGCGGGTAGCTTCTTCAAGAATCCAATTGTTCAGCGTAGTGTTGCTGAACAATTGTTGTCCATCTATCCCGATATGCCCCATTATGCCGTGAGTGGAGATGCTGATAGCGTAAAGCTCGCTGCGGGGTGGCTCATTGACCGTGCAGGATTGAAGGGCTATCGCTCAGGGCGTGTAGGTGTACACGACCGTCAGGCGTTGGTATTGGTGAACCATGGTGGTGCTACGGGTGGCGAGGTTATTGAGCTTGCCAACTATGTATGTGCTCGGGTCAAGGCTATGTTTGGTGTGGCCATAACTCCCGAGGTTAACATTTTGTAAATTATGTTGTTACTCGACGGATTTGAACGATATATCGAAGAGAATGAACTCTTCACACACGATGATAAGTTGTTGCTTGCCGTTTCAGGCGGTGTAGACTCGATGGTGATGATGGCGTTGGCCGCAGCTGCAGGCTATCGCTTTGGTGTGGCACACTGCAATTTTCAGCTACGTGGTAGCGAGAGTGATGAGGATGAGGTGCTTGTCGAGCGTGAGACACGTCGCTATGGAGCAGATTTCTACAATAAGCGTTTCGATACGGTAGGCGAGATGGAGCGCACGGGTGAGTCGATGGAGATGGCGGCACGACGTATTCGCTATGCTTGGTTTAGGGAGCTGTGCGACGAACATGGTTACACGGCTATAGCCATAGCACACCACAGCAACGACTCGATAGAGACATTTTTTATAAACATGTTGCGTGGCACGGGCTTGCGAGGGCTTACCGGCATCACGACACAGGTGGGGCGCGTTGTTCGCCCTATGATGTTTGCTACGCGCAAGGATATTCATGACTATGCCGTGGCACACCACATACCATTCAGGGAGGATTCGTCTAATCGCTCGACGAAGTATCTGCGAAACAAGGTGCGCTTAGGCCTTGTGCCGATGCTCAAGGAGATAAATCCGCAGTTTACGACTATCATGCGCCGTAATATTGCACGCCTGAGTCAGGCGCAGGATTTCATCACCTCGGCCATAAACATCGTTAAGGGCGAGGCTTTGGAGCATAGTGGCGATATTCACACGTTGCGCGTGAGGCAGATACGCCCGACATTGCCACGCAACTATGTGATATACGAGATTCTTAATTCGGAATTTGGCTTCAAGGGCGATGTTGTCGATGCCCTGTGTCATGCTATAGACAATGATGCTACGGGTCGCAGGTTCTACTCGCGCGAATGGGTTGCGGTGGTTGATAGAGGTGATGTTGTTGTTGCTCGCATCATGGAGGATGACAGCTGTGAAACATTCGTAGAGCGTAGCACGGTGCGCTCGTATGCAGGAGGCTCGGTGCTATACTACGAATATTGCAATATAGACTTTATAGATAGTCTCGACCAGGGTGAGAATGTGGCGTTGCTCGATGCCGACAAGTTGAAATTCCCGCTCACGGTACGTCGCTGGCGTGAGGGCGATTGGTTTGTGCCCTTCGGCATGTCGGGGCGTAAGAAGTTGAGCGACTATCTCATTGACAAAAAGGTCTCTGTGGCCGAAAAGAGCCGTCAGTTTGTACTTACTTCGGGCGAAGATATTGTATGGGTCATAGGCCGCAGGTTAGATGATAGATACGCTATCACACGTAAGACGGAGAATGTCCTACGTGTGGTATGCGATACTTTATAGACTTTATAGGAGAAACATGCCTAATAATCAAGTTTAGTTAAGTATGGCTAAGGGTGTGAAATTCAGCGATTGCATAGCCTCGTATAATGCGATAATGCAGGATATAGAGGCGCGACGCTTTGCAGGCATATATCTACTCACGGGCGATGAGGGTTACTTTATCGATTCTATCTGTGACCGCCTTCAGGAGAGTATTCTCAACGAGGCGGAGCGCTCGTTCAATCAGCTGGTATTCTACGGTGCGGATAGCAAGACGGATGATATCCTTATGTACTGCCGCCAGATGCCCATGATGGGTTCCTATCAGGTTATAATTGTCAAGGAGGCGCAACATCTGCCGAAGATTGAGGAGCTGTCGCGCTACACATCCAATCCGCAACCCTCGACAATACTTATCGTCTGCTACAAGAATAAGGAGCAGGGACGAGGTATAGACAAACGCACGACATTCTATAAGAGCTGCACCAAGAGTGGGTGTGTATTCGAGTCGCTACGCCCGCGTGACTACGAGATGGATTCGTGGCTCAATGCCTATGTGTCGTCCGTAGGTCTTAGTGTCGAGCCTAAGGCCATGGCTATGCTTAAGGAGCACGTAGGTACTGACCTCGGGCGCATGGCCAAGCAGATAGATAAGCTTAAGGTATCTGTGCCCGAGAGTGTGAGGGTCATTACGGATGCACATGTGGAGGAGTATATAGGCTTATCGAAGGAGTTTAATACGTTTGAACTTAACGATGCTGTGCTTAAGCAGGATATGGTGCGAGCGATGCGTATTGCCGACCATTTTGCCCACAATCCCAAGAGCTATCCTATCACGCTGACGATAACCGTGCTCTTTGGCCTCTTTCAGCAACTATTCTTGCTAAACTATCATAGCTGGCTCACACGTCGCAAGGGTCTGCCCTTCCCAACAGATGTGGAACTTCTAAAACTTATCAGGGCGAACAATCTCTATGCCGTTGGTGAACTTAAGGCGCATGTTGCTAAGTGGAACAACCGTCGCGTCTTCGGTATCCTCGGCCTGCTGCGCGAGTATGATGCTAAGAGCAAGGGTTTAGATAGCGGAGGCTTGGATAACGGCGAGCTTCTTAAAGAGCTATTGTTGAAGATATTTATCCAAGGTGCGTAACGTATGAGGTTGATGGCGTGGGATGACGGTAGGGTTGTCGAGACGAAGGATTTTCGCCTCCCGCACCCCTATGTCATGCAGCGTGTGCATACGCTCGACTATAGGGCGTACAATGTGAGCCGTCACCTTATGTTGTTGCGTGATGCTTCAATCGAACTATTTGGCTTTGCTACGCTATGCAGTGTGGAGGACGCTGAGCGTATCATTGCAAAACTTCTCGAACTATCGCGTGTGTCACATAGGCTTAGTACACCTGTAGCTATGCGCCATGATGCCATGGGTCACCTCTCCTTTGAGGTGGAACAACCTACATTCTATGAGGGTTATTCTCTGAGGGCTAAGCGTTTGTCACTCGCCATGCTCACGATGCCGTCTCCAGAGTACGTATCTCAGACATCGGTGTCTGTTGCTGTCGATGCCATGGCGGATAGTCGTGTAGCGGGGTGCGCCGATGCTGCTCTATGGGTTGATGATAGGGGTAATGTCATCAGCCGTCCGTGGTTGCCCCTCTTTGCGGTATATGGCGGTAGGGTATACACTCCTATGGAGTACGATACGGTTGAGTTTGTCGTCACGCGCGATGCTATTCGACGATTGGGTATGGAACTCATTGCTCATCCTATGACTGTTGCTTCGCTTAAGCGCATGGACGAGGTGTTTATGGTAGATGCCATGGGCATTACCTCGGTAGCCTCCATCGAAGAGCATCGTCTTCTATCTATGATTACTGCGCGTATTGCCGATAGTATAAAGTAATGATGCAAAAAGTGCACTTTTTGCATCATTACTTTATATTATGAGTTATACTTCCTATCAAACTCCTCGTTAGAGCTTACGGCCATAACAATAAACTCTATAAGGGATATTATGATGGGTATTTGAGTCCAGAAAAAGAGCAAGTAGAGCACACCCAAGGCAGTCTGCCCTAAATAAAACTTATGAACACCGATGCCTCCTAAGAAGAGGCACAGAATGAGTGCCGTAGTCTTATCCTTATAACTGCGACGCGACGTATCCTGCTGCGACACTCTATCTCGTTCAGAAGCGACAGCACTCCTTTGAGGCTCGGGGCCAATCACGGTGCCGCCACAATAGACACATCTATATGTAGTGCCACCCTTGTGTCTAAACTTATCACCTCCACAAGTAGGACATTTCATCTCTTGCTGTGTCATCCTTACAAAGTTTTTATGGTTGTTATGTATTTGTTGAGTCGGCTGAGCTTGTTCGTAATCTCGGCCTTCAGTGCCTCCCTATCCTCTGCCGAGGCGAGTTGCTCGCTGGTAGTAGCAATATCGGTCATGCTATCTTCAACGTGGCGTGCAATTTCGGGTCTGTTGTTTAGTTTTTCCGCAGGCATAGATGCAAGATTATCGGTAATCATCCGAAGTAGCCTCTCGACGTCATCCCTCCACTCCGTGTCGTCGCATTTCGTGGCATTGCTAACGTCCGCAGCCGATATGCGTACAAATTGTACGATGTTTTTGCGGTTGTCAACGGTGCTCTGCACCTCTACGGACATCTTCTCGGCAGTATCGGCACCAATGGCGGAAGCACCACATACAACAACGAAGATGAGCGTGGCTATCAGCATGCCGACAATGTAGACCGTATACGTGCCGCTACCTAAGTCGTGGATAGCCAAGACGTATAACATCGTCCACAAGAAAATAGCAATGGCGTAGCCATTCACAGAGCGTGAAATGGTCACACTCGTCACGTTAAACATCTTCTCGCCAGTCCATATAGGGATATTCATCAGTAACAACACCTCGGAAACACACGTCACGATGGTAGCGATGTAGAAGAGCGTGTCAATCTTATCGAAAAGAAGATAGTATATACCTACCGTACAAGCAATGGTAAGCATCACGACTATTGGAAATAATATCTTTCTCATAACAATCTCTGTGTTTTTATCCTACGATGTATGTTTATAAGCCTGTTGGTGGAGGGGGAGGCATCAAATGGAGGTATGGAGCAATCTCTGCGGCATTGGCAGCCAAGGTCCACGCCGTCCCTCCAACCTTATAGACATAGGTCTCGGGTGTTATCTCGCCCTTCTGAATCATATTCTTGATGATGTCGATGGCGAAAGGTCCTACCGTCTGACCATTTCGTGCAATGTAGAATGCTGCGCTCTGAGGTATTGTCATCTGGGGCATCTGCTGCACGGTGTTACCCACCATCTGCCCAACCGACGAGCCTACACCAAGTCCTAAGCCGATACCCATAAGGTTGCCGGCACCCTCGTTGCCCGCTGCCGTCTGTGCGATGTCGAGCTGCTTCTGTTGCATGTAGCTGATGCCAAGTTTACTTAGGCGAGCTTGCTCGGCAATACCATCCATAACAATCTGATAACCCTTGTCGCGCTCGTCGAAGCTGATGTCTTCGACATTGAAGTTGAGCAACTCCACGCCATACTCCTCGAAGATGAGTTTGAGGGCTTTGATAATCGTGCGTGCCAACTCACGATAGCTTGTACCCAACTCGTTGATGTTTACGTTGTTCTCCTTCATGTATTGGCTGATGCTCACCTTGACGGTCTCAACGACATCGATGCGCAGCTGATCCTCAATATCTTCAATGGTGAAACTTGAGAGTGTGCCGGTTAGCTTCTTGACGAACATGGCGCTATCGGCGATGCGAATGCCATATTGACCTCGTGCCGAGATTTTGAGCGGCACCTCGAAGTAGGGGTCGATGATACGAAGGCCACCCGTGCCCCAGTACATATCCCTCTTGTCGAGTTTGCTTACAAACCATACCTCGGCAGTGAAGGTTGTCTTACCACCACTGGCGAGATTTACGCGCTTGCCAAGTCCGGGCAGATTTGACGATGAGAGAACGTGCCTACCCGCGCCAAATATATCGCAGAGTGCCCCGTTTTTGAAAAACAACGCCTCTTGGCTCTCGTTCACAGTCAATACGCTACCGAGTGAAATGTCATTCGACGGAAACTTATACACAATCTCATCTCGATCCTGCTGTTCCCACGCAATAGTTTTAATTGTAGCCATAGCTTCGGGTTATGATAGATTTATTATGCTCCGGTTATGTATTAATAACTACACAAAGGTACAAATATTTTCTTAGAAGTAGTTTTTCTTATCGTAAACATGCACGATGTACTCTTTGCTAATTGTTGTTTATAGCATAGAGGTATGCACCGAGCGATACAGCGCTGCTTGCTCCGATGTCAGAGAGCGTTACGCCTATGCGCTTTATGGGGTCGTAGTCTACTTCGCGGTCGCTGCCATACACCTTTATTTTAGTTGAGTTACCGCGTGCAAACTCTTCAAACTCAGACTCGTCATCGAGGTTATATACGCGCATCTGTACTCTGTTCAGCCTATCTCCCGACATAGTTGCTATCTCCGCACGCATCTCCTCAAGAAGTGCGGGCATAAAGTACTTCGATGCCCCCGTAAGACCTCCGCCGATAACTATGATGCCATCCATAAGTGTTGCGGCCGTTGCCATGGCATCGCCAGCTACGCGACCGAGTGTGGCAAAGCTCTCCTGTGCCGCCTTTGCATCACCCTCGGCATTACCCTCGGCAATATCGAAAATATCTTTAGGTTGTAGTTCGCGCTCGTCGCCCGAAAGCTCTCTGTAAACGCGCTTTACGGCACGTATTGCGACACCATCTTCAACGATATACTCCGGATGATCGCGATGTTTCAGGCAGAAGGTCTCAACGCATGAGTTATCGCCAAGGTTGAGCTTGCCATCCATGACAAATCCGAAGCCGAAGCCCGTGCCAAAGGTGTAGCCAAGGAGGTTGCGGTAACGCTTAGTTGACCCCGCCTCCTCGAGCATCTTGTTTATGCGTGGCAGGGCTCCTCCTGCAGCCTCGCCATAGGCGAAGAGGTCTGCATCGTTGTTGATGTATACGGGCATGCCAAATCTCTCCTCGAGCATAGGGCCGAGGGCTACGCCATCGCGAAACGATGGGAAGTTGGGCAGGTAGCCGCCAATAACGCCATTACGGTAGTCGGCAGGGCCCGGAAAGGCAAAACTAATGGCTATAGGGCGCTCGGGGAGAGCATCGATAATCTCACTGAAGCCTGCGATAAGCGTACTCAGACATAGGTCTAAGTCGTGAGCCTGCGATGGCTTAGTTATGCTCTTGCCGAAGGGTTTACCATCGGCCATGGCGCCAAATACGAAGTTAGTGCCGCCGGCATCCAGCGTGACGACAATCTGTTTTGATGTTTCAAGTGTTTTCATAGGTAGACAAAGATAGGTATTTATTTTCAAACTACCCAATCTTTTTTCCACATCTTTTGTTATTCCTGCTATTGTGCTTCAAATCGCCTGAAAAGGATAAAAAAGGGGCGTGAAATCTTTGGAAATACAAAAATATAGTTTATATTTGTGGGATTTTTGACGTGCGCGCGTTCATATTTATTAAGTACTGAGTGTGATTTTGCAGACAGGAGCCGCATGTCGGTGTAGACGGATTAAGACAGAAAAATTTATAAATAACTTAAAAACAACTATTACTATGGAGAACAACAAACTTCAGGAGCTTACGCAAAAGCTCTATAACGATGGCTTGGAGAAGGGTCGCACAGATGCTGACCGCCTTGTTGCCGAGGCGAAGGAGGCTGCTGCTAAGATTCTTGCCGATGCTAAGGCTGAGGCTGAGGCTATCGCCAAGGCTGCCGAGGCACGTGCTGAGGATATTGCGAAGAATGCGATGACGGAGATTACGTTGGCAGGTCGTCAGGCTGTGTCGAAGATCAAGGCGGAGCTCACGGAGGCTGTCATCATGAAGTCTACGGGTGCTGCTGTTAAGGCTGCGGCTATGGATGAGGCCTTTGTTAAGGATATGCTTCTTGCGGTAGCTTCAAACTGGACATCGTCTACGGCAAACGTGTCGCTCAAGGCGTTGCTCCCCGAGGCAAAGCGAGCAGAGCTCGATGCTGCGATGCAGAAGAGCGCCGCAGAGCTTTTGAAGGCCGGTGTAGAGGTTGGCTACTCGAAGGATGTGAAGAGTGGTTTCAAACTCGGCGAGAAGGATGGTGGTTACTACATCTCGTTCACGGATGAGAGCTTCGATGCGCTGTTGAAGGAGTATCTCCGCGAGAAGGTGTCTAACATGCTTTATAAGTAATTATGTTCTCTACGGAGTATTACTATTTGGTTGCGGGTCTGCGTGAATGGACGCTGGACTCTGATACCAAGGGCTTCGATGTTCGCGAGATTCTTGACGAGATAGTCGGGGAGCTCACGAACAACGATCGTAAGGCTGTGGAGCTCCTCTACGCCTACTACGACTGTGAGAACCTCGTATCTCGCCACAATAAGAGTACCCGCCACAATACCTTGGGTAATCTTACGACGGAGCAACTCGACGAGGTGCTTGATAAGCGCCACTATGCGTTGCTGCCGAAGCGTGTGGCCGAGGTTGTTAAGCTATATGTGGAGGCTTCGGACGAGGACCGCGATGATGATGTAAAGCTCGATGAGCGTTTTGAGCGCGCTGTGTTTGAGGCGTACTATGCCGAGCTTGCTGCATCGAAGTGCTCATTCCTACGCGATTGGGGCGAGTTTGACCGCAATCTGCGTAATATTGCTGCGGCTGTTGCCGCACGTGAGGCCGGACGTACTGTTCGCGATGTAACGGTTGGTGGTGGCGATATCGTGGAGCAACTTGGTCGCTCGTCAGCGGCCGACTTTGGTCTGCGTGGTGAGTTGCCATATATCGATGCTGTCATTGCCGCTGTGAGCGACGAGAAGAATATCGTAGAGAAGGAGCGTAAGATTGATGCTATACGCTGGTCTGAGGCCGAGTCTATCGCCGTGTTCGATTTCTTCAACATCAACTATATTCTTTCATACTTGGTTAAGGTTAACATCGTTGCTCGCTGGATGATGCTCTCTCCCGAGATGGGTCGTCAAATGCTTGAGCGCCTGATTGCGGACCTCGA
>JAFVWO010000011.1 GCA_017501625.1 Alistipes sp. | reverse complement strand
GCAAGGGGAAGTATACCTCAAGCTCCTTGTGGTTGATTGTAATCTTACCTGTGCCGGGCTTCACGAATACGCGAGCGACAGCTGCCTTACGGCGACCTACGGTGTTTACAACTTCCATAACTCTTACTTAATCTCGTTTAACTTAATCTCCTTGGGGTTCTGTGCAGCGTGAGGATGCTCTGCGCCGGCATAAACCTTCAAATTCTTCATAATCGCCTCGCCGAGACGTGTCTTGGGCAACATACCGCGAACGGCGTGCTCAACAACGAACTGGGGCTTCTTGCCTGTAGTCAAGAAATCCTCAGGTGTAGCGAAACGCTGACCACCGGGGAAACCGGTATAACGTGTGTAGACCTTGTCGGTCATCTTTGCGCCCGTAAGCTTCACCTTATCCGCATTGATTACGATAACGTAGTCACCGCAATTAGTGTGGGGGGTGTAGCTGGGCTTGTTCTTGCCACGGAGGATCTTAGCAACCTGCGAAGCAAGACGTCCCAAAATCTCGTTCGTAGCGTCAATCACGAACCACTCCTTCTGAGCGTCCTCTGCCTTGACCGAGATAGTCTTGTAGCTCTTTGAATCCACTTTGTTAAAAGTTTAGTTAATACTTAATTTATTGTAATCCTTTCCCGAAAACATCTATTTCGGGCTTGCAAAGATACACATTTTTCAGTAGTTACAAACACCCGCACAATCTTTTTTTTTGGTGAAAGTATTAAAACTTTACATATCAACAAATTAACACATTTTTAACCCAATAAAAAAGAGTATGTCTAACAAATTTTAGACACACCCTTCTGACGGAAAGTGGTTGTATACCTATCTTGCAACACGTCGCTCTTCGACCTCCACCCTACGGCTCTCGATAACGCGCTCTGCCTTTTCGCGGCGGTACTGCTTAACGAAGCTCTTAGCCGCAGCCTCTGCCTCAGCGCCATGAACATAGAGCTCTGCATCGGTAGAGCGCTCGGGCTTAACACCTACAGGCTTGGGCGTAGCATCGGGAGCAATGACAAGCGAAGCGGGAAGCGGCATCGTCTGTCGCTCGGCGATATAGTCACTAACGGGCGAAGCACCATCCTTTGTAAAGGTCACAGCCTTACGGAAGACCTTGCCGGGTTGATAGCTCATATCGTAGACTACAGCCGTAGCCGTCATAAGCTTATCATAGGGCAAATCGAGGATGAGGCTCGGCTGCGAGAGACCATTACTCTGCAAATCCTGATAGAATATCTCATCTGCATATATTGCCTCGTCGGTAAGGTCGTTACCAAAGAAGGCATAGTAGAACTCCGAGTACTCACCTTCGATGTCAACACTCACGGGCACGATACACTTACCCTTGCTATCGCCATACTGGGTATAGCCAGCCTCGCACAGCTCATCAGCATCGAAATACTTATCCCAGTTTACCGTGATTGACACATCGGCATAGGTCATCTCGGTCGTGGTGAATACCTCGCTGAAGTACATATCGCTAAGGAACTCTCCCGTATCGTAGTCCATAATGATAATGCCGAGCTTATAGTTTGTCGTAGGCAGGAGTCCCTCCACGGTTGTCACATAGTCACCCTGAATAAGTCGCCATGACGAGAAAGCCTCGATATAACCCTCATAGTCGTGCTCCATGACGTAGGTAATAAACTCCTTGGCTCTCTCTTCGGTGAAGTCCTCGGGATATATCTCGTAGAAGTAGTGGTGTCCCTTATCCGAGGGGATAATCTCTACCCATACATTGTCGGCACCGGGAACACAGAGTGTTTCAAACGTACAATCCTTGGGATCGCCCGACTCGATAGTCGTAATGTCGATACGTATCATGTCGGTCGTCTGCACACCTGCGAGGTGACCAAAGGTCAATATCGAGTACTCCGTACCGGGGCGCATGCGACCAAAGGTCTTCGACCAGTTACCTGTGAAGGTATACTCCCTAACAAGGACACTGTAGTTCTCCAGCAGGAACGCATAAATCTCCGCCTCGCTCATGCCCTCGATACTGCTCGTGCTAACGGGTATGACAACATACGGGTCGTAGTTTGTCGTCTCAACAGATACCGTCACCGACGATTGAGTAATCTCATCAATCTTAACATCGAGAATATTATCAGATGTATTGACATTTGGCGTGATATACTCCGCCGTAGATACAGCACCAACGATGTTGGCCTCCCTATCCCACTTCGCGGCATAGAGGATATACTTCGTGCTGGCATCTACCCTCTCGCGACCATCCTCATAGACGTGATAACAGGTGAATATGTCGAAATACTCCCCACGCGAGTCTATGAAACCATAGGTCATCAAGTCCTGCATCGTACACTCTATATCGCCATGCTGTATTGCTGCGGCGAGGTCATCGCTACCTATCTCCGCCTTCCACGCCTCAATCTCCGACTCCTTGGCAACGCCCTGATAGTAGTCTACGCCGAGGTGCGAGGGTGTGACAACATACTCAAGGATGAAGTCCTGCTCCGTAATATCAAACTCAAACGTCAGGTCGCCTGTCCATGCCTCCTTAGTCTTGGCCTTAGCCCACGCGATGTCGGTCAGACGCTCACCCGTGGTCGATATACCATATACATATATTACATACTCCGTCTCGGGGTCAAGACGGTCAATCATGATATCGCTCTCGGAGCCCGTGCCAACCATCTCTGTAAGGAACTCCTCGAGGGTGACATCGTAGTTGTCTGCCGAGTACATAAAATACTCCAAGTCGTATGCAAAGATCTCGTCGTCGTTAACCGGCTCGGTCCAATACTCTGCGTAAGTAATCATAGGTATCCACGTGATGTCGTCGTGCGAAGCAATCACATTGAAGGTTATGATTGTCGAATCGACAGACGTAATCTCCACCTTCACACTCTTAACCTCTGGAGCAGCACCACCATTCTGCACCACGTGTACCACAACATCGTTCACGCCCTCACATCCGAAGGTCACCTCCACATCACGAGGCATGTTCTCCTCGTTGCGCGTAGCGGTGAATGTCACAACATTGGGCGTAGCGACATCCACAGTGAGCCACTCGGCAGTGTTATCCACCGTAAGCTCGAACACAGCACCCTCGGCCACGTTCTCAATCTCATAGGCGAGCTGCACAGCCGTGCCCTCTGCCGTAATGCCTACCTCAGCACGCTCGAACTTAAGCGTTGGAGTCTTAGGCTCGTCAACCTTATCCTTCTCGCACGCAACGAAGCCCATGGCAAGAAGCAGGGTCACAAATATAAATTTAATGTTTCGCATAAATAAAATTTAGTTAATATAATATTTAAGTGTGTCTATCCGATATTGACGTTAGAGAGTCTTTTCGTTATGCAAATATATGCAAAAATATTAATACTACAACACGTGAAACATCTATTAGTGTAAAACGTCATTGTAGTAGAGCCATCGTTACGATGGCAAAAATGCCGTCGATGGATAGTACTTAGTGTACATTCCATTGACGGCACTTTTTGTTAGCGGCAGCAGATGCTGCCTTTTCACAACAAATGTTTAGTTTAGGTTCAAACGCTCAGCACTATACAGATAACGCTTGATACTGCGCTTAGGAGTCTTTACGAACTCCTCCTTGTGGATGACGATGTTAGACACCTTCTCGTATGAAGCAACCATATTGTTAAGCTCCTGAAGGTTCTTATCCATAATCTCCTGAAGGTTATCGAGGCTCACACCCTCGGCATTAGCAAGCTCATAGTCGGGCACAACCAACGCCGTAAGACGTCCGTTATTCTCGATAACGAGCGACTCACCCACCATATATAGGTTGTTAAGGCGCTCCTCAATCTCCTCGGGGTAGATATTCTGACCCGAGCCTGAGAGAATCATCGTCTTGCAACGACCACGTATGTAGAGCGTGCCATCTTCATCCATGGTACACATATCGCCCGTATGCAACCAGCCCTCACTATCGAGAACAGCCTCCGTAGCCTTATCGTTCTTATAGTAGCCGTACATGACATGCTCACCACGCACAAGAAGCTCACCGGGGACATTCTGCGGATCGCGTGAACATATCTTACCCTCCAACAAGTTCGAGGGCAGAATCTTACCACACGAGCCCGACTTGAAGAGCGTAGGAACCTCGAAGCTGATAAGCGGAGCACACTCGGTCATACCGTAGCCCACGGTGATGGGGAACTTAATCTTACGCAGGAAGTCCTCGGTCTCTTTGTTGAGAGCAGCACCACCAACGATGAATATCTCGATACAACCACCAAATTGTTCCATAAGACGAGCCCTGATTGTCGAGTATATCGCAGTGTTGATGAGCGGGATACGCATAGCAATACTCATCGGGCCCTTCTCCAGCATCGGGAGGATGCTCTTACGATACACCTTCTCAAGGATAAGGGGCACCGAACATACGATGTTCGGGCGCGTCACCTTCATGGCTTCAACAAGAATCTTAGGCGAAGGGATGCGGCCAAGTAGCGTAATATGTGCTCCACACGCCAACGGAGCGAGGAAGTCGAAGGTACAACCATAGGCGTGTGCCAAAGGCAGGAACGAGAGTGTGCGGCCACCCTTGCGGAAGAAGTGTTCACCCGTTTCAGGGCTTACCATATCCATCGCAAAACACACATTGCCCGTAAGGTTGTTCACACTAAGCATCACACCCTTTGACGAGCCCGTCGTGCCGGATGTGTAGTTAAGGAGACATACATGCTCGTTGGGCACCTCGGGGTACTTTATATCGTCAACGCTGAAACCACGAGGATAGGCCTCGCGATAGTGGATGAGCATGTTCTTCATATAGTTCGTAAGCTTCTCGCCCTCCTTCTCGTAGATGACATGGAAGTCGGTGAGCGAGAATACGGCCTCAATAGCAGGAATCTGGTCGCCTTCGATATCATCCCAGAAGTTATCACCGAGGAAGAGCAGTCTACTCTCCGAATGATTTACTATATTGATGACATCCGTAGGGTTGAAATCCTGAAGTATAGGCACGATAACAGCACCATAGGTGATTGTTGCGATGTAGCTTATACACCAGCGTGTATTGTTACGACCAATAAGCGCAATCTTATCACCGCGCTCGATGCCCGCCTCCTTAAACAGAAGGTGAATCTTAGCCACCTCCTTAGCCATCTCGTAGTATGAGAAGTTCTCGCCCTTGAAATAGTCGGTTAGAGCCGACATCTCGCGATTATCGCGGAAACTCTTCTCGTAGAGCTTTATTAAATTCCTTTCTAACATAGTGTTATCTTGGTTTTGTATGACATTTCGCACCGCAAATATAGTACTTTTTTGCGAGTAACCGAAATATTCAACTGATTTTCTACTTGTAAGTTTTCATCTACATTTTCAGCATCACACACAAATATCTTATTATAAGCATACTACGTGTTTATATATCCCCATAATTTTATTGTATAATTTTCCAACGCCCATAATGTCACATTTTACGCATTTGCATATTTGACCAAAAATTTTGCTTATTTCACGAAAAACTTTGCTATTTCCCAAGAAAACACTATCTTTGCCTATTATTTGGCCCTTTAGTTCAAGGGATAGAACGAAGGTTTCCTAAACCTTAGATCCGAGTTCGAGTCTCGGAGGGGCTACTTTTTGTTATAATGGCACATATATGTTCGCTAACAGATAGACGTAGCGATGGGTTGCAACCGTTCACCCACAGGCTCGGAATTTTCGGGCGCCGTATATGCACCATTACAACAAAAAAAACTTATCAACAACAATAAACTCCCACAATAGACGTTAACTAAAAAAAACAATAGACAACTATGGCAAACTATGTTTCGACGCAAACGACCGAGTCGTCGGTCGTGGCGACGCTCTTTAAGAGCCTATATATGCAGATGGCTGCAGCCCTCACCGTGACCGGCCTTGTGGCATACTTCCTCTCACAGTCGGCCAACTTCTGGTATTTCTTGGCGGAGAACCCATCCATAATATGGATTGCGCTCTTTGCACAGCTCGGCCTAGTAGTATGGATGTCGGCAGGACTTATGCGCATGTCGATGACGATGGCGACGATGCTCTTCATCCTCTACTCGGTACTCTTGGTGTGACGATGTCGTCGATATTCATGGTCTACACGATGAGCTCTATCGCCTCGGTCTTCTTCATCACCGCAGGCATGTTCCTTACCATGAGCATCCTCGGCTACGTAACACGCCTCGACCTCACGAAGCTCGGCAGCCTGCTATTCATGGCGCTCATAGGCCTGCTTATCGCCTCAGTGGTTAACATCTTCCTTGGCTCGGAGATGCTCTACTGGATTGTGAGCTACGCCGGCGTTATCATCTTCACGGGACTTGCCGCCTTCGACACACAGAAGATTAAGCAGATGTTCATCCAGTATGGCTCTGCCGACGAGATGGGCAATAAGATTGCACTCTTTGGTGCTCTCACGCTCTACCTCGACTTCATCAACCTCTTCCTGTTCCTTCTGCGCATCCTTGGCGACCGCAGATAGGAAATCCACGTAGACATTTAGTGAGATACCATATAATATATGTAGGCTGGCTTCGGTCAGCCTACATTTTTGTTACATCGCAACAAAGCATTTTCATTGTCGTTAAAATTTTGTTACATTTAATTTAGACTATTGCACGTAACATTTTAGGGAAATATCTTTGTATCGTAAAAGAGTAAAAAAAACTAAAAACTATATAAGTTATGATGCAATTATTGACACTTCTTGGCGCCTTGGGTATGTTCCTCTACGGAATGAACCTTATGAGCGCAGGTTTGCAGAAGGCCGCAGGTAGCAAGATGCGCTCCTTCCTCACTGCTATGACATCAAACCCCTTTAAGGGCGTGATGACAGGTCTTGGTATCACCTCGGTGATACAGTCATCTTCAGCGACGACGGTTATGACCGTAGGTTTCGTGAATGCAGGTCTGCTCACACTATCGCAGGCCGTAGGTGTGATTATTGGTGCTAACATCGGTACCACGGTGACGGCATGGCTCGTGGCGTGGCTCGGATTCAAGGCCGACATATCGCTCTTTGCCGTGCCTCTTATGGCCGTGGGCTTCATCCTCAGCCTCTCGAAGCAAGATAAGCGCCGCCACATCAGCGAGCTCATCGTAGGCTTCTCGCTCCTCTTCCTCGGCCTCTCGCTCATGAAGGAGTCGGTGCCCGACCTTAAGGAGACACCCGAGGTGCTCGCCTTCATACAGGATTGGACGAGCTACGGCTTTGGCTCGGTGCTCATCTTCTTAGTCTTCGGCACGGTGCTAACCCTCGTGCTCCAATCATCATCAGCGACGATGGCACTCACGCTCATCATGGTAAACATGGGATGGATTCCGTTTGAGATGGGCGCAGCCATGGTTCTTGGCGAGAATATAGGTACGACCATCACAGCCAACATCGCTGCTGCCGTGGGTAATGCCAACGCACGCCGTGCCGCCCTCGCACACACGCTCTTCAACCTGTTTGGCGTATGCTGGGCATTAGCATTCTTCCGCCCCTTCCTCGCACTTGTGGGAACGGTCATCACATGGTTCGGGCTACCCAACCCTATCGACATCGTACACTCGGCAGATGTAGCCATGACTGCGGACGAGGGCATAGCAACGCTCTATGGCATATCGATGCTCCACACGCTCTTCAACCTCTTCAACACATTTATCCTGATATGGTTTGTGAACGTCATCGTTAAGATTGTGACACGTGTAATCAAAGATAAGAAGGGTACCGAGGAGGATAGCGTGAAGCTTAAGTTTATCGATGCCGGCCCCCTTTCTACTGCCGAGCTTGCCATAGGTCAGGCACGTAACGAGGTTATCCACTTTGCCGAGATTTCGCGTCGTGGCATAGGTTTCATCCGTCGCGCCGTGGAGGCTAAGAACGACAAGGAGTTTGAGGATGCACGCCAGAAGCTCGTTAAGTATGAGGAGATAGCCGACCGCATGGAGTACGAGATTGCACAGTTTCTCAATGCCCTACCCGAGGACAGCATCTCGGAGGATACACGCACCGAGACCAAGCGCATGTATAAGATTATCGGTGAGCTTGAGAGCCTTGGCGACTCGGGCGAGAGCATCAGCCGCATCCTCGCACGTCGCAATAGCCACAACAAGACATTCACACTGGAGCAGAAGTCTAAGCTCGAGGTTATGCTCACGGCCGTGGATAAGGCCTATGGCGTGATGATAGACAACCTCAAGGCCGAGGAGTACACCACGATGGCTCTACGCATGGCTACGGATTGCGAGATTGAGATTAACGAGCTGCGCAACAACATCCGCGAGGAGGAGATTCTTAAAATCGAGACCGACGGCACGAACTACCAGTCGAGCGTATACTACCTCGATACGGTTTCGGAGATTGAGCGCATGGGCGACTTTATCATCAACATCACGCAGGCGCTGGGTAAGTAAGCGAGAATAAGGATATTAGTGAACTTAGGGAGGTTAAGGATTTTGGCGATGGTGCTATCGACAAAGTTTTTAGCCTTCCTAAATTCATTAAACTATCTAAATAGAAGCTATTCTTCGCTATGACAGCTTGATATTTGCGCCCACCGGAATTTACAGAGAGCCTTACATTAGCGTCAGAGTGGTGCAGTAGTGACGCTGACATAAGAAGAGGTTTTAATTTTAATTCTTACCGAGCACTATACGCTCAATCTCCTCAATCTGCGCCTTAAACTGCTTGTCCGTATCCATCATGTCGGCCACAGCCTTGCAGCTGTGAAGCACCGTGGCATGATTACGACCACCGATAGATGAGCCTATCACGGTTAGTGGCGCCTTGGTATGTTGCTTCGAGAGGTACATGGCCACCTGACGTGCCTGCGCAACGTCGCGTGTACGCTTTGCCGAATTGAAGGTGTCGAGATCTATCTCGAAGTAGTCGCATACGACCTTCACGATGTGGTCTATGGTAATCTCACGCTGCGTGAGCTTTACGTATACCTTCAGAATATCCTTCGCCAGCGAGATTGTAATCTTACGACCGAGGAACGAGGCGTTGGCTATGAGCGACGACAACGCACCCTCAATCTCGCGCACGTTTGCCGATATGTTCTCCGCAAGATATGCCACCACATCCTCCGGGATATTTGCACCGAGGCGCTTGGCCTTCGCGCGGATAATCTTAACCTTCGTCTCGTAGTCGGGCACACTGAGGTATGCCGAGAGACCCCACTTGAAACGTGTGAGCAGTCGCTGCTCTATATCCTTCAACTCCACGGGGGGCTTATCCGACGTAAGGATTAGCTGCTTGCCGGCAAGTTGCAGATGGTTAAAAATGTTGAAAAAGACGTTCTGCGTGCCGGTCTTACCCGTGAGCTCCTGAATATCGTCGATGATAAGCACGTCGATAGTCTGGTAGAAGTGGATAAAGTCGGTAATATCGCCATTTTTATATGCCGTCTGGAACTGCGCCTGAAACTTGTTCATCGAGACGTAGAGCACCTGCAATTCGGGGTGGCGCTGACGAACCTCGTGACCTATAGCCTGAACGATGTGAGTCTTGCCAAGGCCCGAGTCACCATAGATGTAGAGCGGGTTGAACGCCGTAGTTCCGGGCGACACCGCCACAGCCATACCTGCCGAGCGTGCCAAACGGTTGCACTCACCCTCGACATGATTGTCAAAAGTGTAGTTTATGTTGAGCTGCGGGTCGATAATTATTCGTCGCATGCCCGGAATTGCAAAAGGATTTTTTATCTTTGCAGTGTCAATCGGACGTGCGAACTCCGGAACGACCGTTGCCGATGTCTCGACATGTGGCTGCTGAGCAGCACGCGGCACAGCATAGTGCAGCTGAGTATCAGCACCATACAACTCCGAGATGATTGGCTTAAGGTGTGACAAGAACTGCTTCTCGATGTTTACCACGAAGCTCTCGTTGGGTACGCGCAGACGTAGATTCGAGCCATCGAAGCCGATGGGCCATATAGGTTTGAACCACTTGACAAACTCCTCCTCGGTTATCGAGAGTCGAAGTCTGTCGAGGCAGTCTTGCCAAACCTCCTTGTATGTCTCCGTCTGCATCATTCAGTTCTTTATGTTTTATACCTTGGCGGTAAAAATTTACTTTTAACCCTACTTTTGCCTCAAAATTTAAGGCGATAAATACCCCGAAACAGGCTCTCACTCTCTGTTTCAATAAGTTGCATTTTTGTTAATCTTTATCTGCTAAGACACCCTCGATTTGCTAAGCTCCTTAAGGGCGTTTCGACATTGCAAAGATGTGGATAATTTTATTAAAATAAACTGAAAAAAGAGTTGCAAAATTCGTTTTTTTTAATATGACTAAACCGGCCATATTTTTGCTGTAAAATTTAACCCTCTGATACATCAATATATTAGGATTTTTTTGTATATTTGCATATTGGAAATTTCTGCTTCGAAACTTATAAACTATAAAAATAACTGATACTACTATGGAGAACAATTTGGACAAACAGGTATTGGCGAAGGCGCAGTCTTGGCTCGATGGTAACTACGACGATGCAACCAAGGAGCAGGTGCGTGTGATGATGGAAACAAACCCCACAGAGCTTACCGAGAGCTTCTACAAAGACCTTGAGTTCGGCACGGGCGGTCTGCGCGGCATCATGGGCGTAGGCACAAACCGCATGAACATCTACACCGTAGGTGCTGCGACACAAGGACTTGCCAACTATCTCAAAATCAACTTCAAAGGCGAGCAGATTAAGGTTGCCATCTCGCACGACAGCCGCAATAACTCGCGCATGTTTGCCGAGCGCGTAGCCGACATCTTCGCCTCAAACGGCTTCATCGTTTACCTCTTCGATGCACTACGTCCCACCCCCGAGTTGTCGTTTGCTATTCGTGAGCTCGGCTGTCAGTCGGGTGTCATGGTGACAGCGTCGCACAACCCCAAGGAGTACAACGGCTACAAGGCATACTGGACCGACGGCTCGCAGGTGACATCACCCCACGACGTAAACATCATCGCTGAGGTGGGTAAGATTACCGACAACGACATGGTGCTCACGGGCAAGAATCCCGAGAACATACATATCCTCGGCGAGGAGTTCGACAAGAAGTATCTTGCAGCCATCAAGGCGCTATCGTTGTCGCCCGAGTCGGTTGCCAAGTACAACGACATGAAGATTGTCTACACGCCCCTCCACGGTGCAGGTGTTAAGCTCGTGCCTCAGTCGTTGCGCAACTACGGCTTTAATAATATTATATGTGTCGACGAGCAGATGGTTCTCGACGGTAACTTCCCCACCGTGGCATCTCCCAACCCCGAGGAGCGCAAGACTATGGCTATGGCCATCGAGCGTGCCGAGAAGGAGGGTGCCGACTTCGCCATGGCTACCGACCCCGATGCTGACCGCTTGGGTGTGGCTCTCCGCACAGGCAAGGGCGACTATGTTCTGCTCAACGGCAACCAGACACTCGTGTTGCTCATGTGCTACCAGCTCACACGCTGGGCCGAGCTTGGCAAGATTACGGGCAAGGAGTTTGTCGTTAAGACCATCGTTACGTCGATGATGCCCGATGCTGTTGCCGAGCACTTTGGTGTTAAGTGCTACAACTGCCTCACGGGCTTCAAGTATATCGCCAAGATTATCCGCGAGCAGGAGGGCAAGACGAAGTATATCGGTGGTGGCGAGGAATCATTCGGCTATCTCCCCGGCGACTTCGTGCGCGACAAGGACGGTGTTGCTGCCATCACGCTCGTAGCGGAGGCTGCAGCATGGGCACGCGACACTATGGGCATCACGCTCTATGAGTGGTTGCAGCAGTTGTACGTCAAGTATGGCTTCTTCCGCGAGGGTCTTGTGAACGTGGTACGCAAGGGCAAGGATGGCGCTGCCGAGATTCAGCAGATGATGGTCGACTACCGCCAGAATCCTCCTAAGTCTATCCTCGGCTCGCGCGTAGCCAAGATTTTGGACTATAAGACATTGGAGGAGATTGACACCGCCACGGGTGAGCGCAAGGCTATCGACGGCATCGAGGATAAGAGCAACGTGTTGCAGTGGCTCACGGAGGATGGCTCTAAGGTGTCGGTACGTCCCTCGGGCACGGAGCCTAAGATTAAGTTCTACTTCGGTGTAAAGGCAACGCTTGAGACGGTCGACAAGTTCGACGAGACGCTTGCTGCCCTCGACCAGAAGCTTGAGGATATCAAGGTTGAGTTGGGCTTATAGTGGGTAATACACCACAGAATATTAGAGGCTGGCTAAATTCCTTTTAGTCAGCCTCT
>JAFVWO010000102.1 GCA_017501625.1 Alistipes sp. | reverse complement strand
TGGTACTCGAATACCGTCTCGCCATCCTTCTCTACCTCGCTTATGCCGTGGTGCTTCTCGCTCCACCAGCGGTTGTAGATGTTGTTGTCGTGGTTGCCGGCGCACGATACTGCCACGTCGAAGAAATCGGGGTACATGAGTATCGCTGCCGTAGACATAAATCCACCACCCGAGTGTCCGTGAATACCCACGCGCGTGATGTCGATGAATGAGTGGCGTGCTGCAAGCTGCTGTGCCGCAACAACCTTATCCTTAAGACCATAGTCGCGCATGTTGCCGTAGCCGTAGTTGTGATACCACTTCGAGCGATCGGGGTGGCCACCGCGGTTACCCACGGTGATGACGATGAAGCCCATCTGTGCCAAGCGGTCGGTGCGGTTGAGGTGTCCGTACCACGACTGCTCCACAGCCTCGGTCTGCGGACCCGGGTAGACATACTCGATGATGGGATACTTCTTGTTGGGGTCGAAGTCGTAGGGCTTATACATCACGCCATGGAGGTCGGTGATGCCGTCGGCAGCCTTAACAACGAAGGGCTCGGGATATTTGTATCCGTGGGCCATAAGCGGTGCCATATCCACAGTCTCAAGCTCGGCAATACGCTTGCCGTCGGTGGTATATAGCTCCGATTTGGGTGCTGTGTCTACGCGCGAGTAGGTCGTTGTGAAGTAGCGGCGGTCGTCCGAGAGTGAAAATTCGCCATTGAAACCCTTGGGGTCAAGCTGCTTAAGGCCTGTACCATCATAATTCACACGGAAGAGGTGCAGGTAGTAGGGATTTTCATCCTTGTTATATCCCGTGGCGGTGAAGTAGATGACACGTTTTGCGTCGTCAACGCCAAGAACGTCAGATACATGCCAGTCGCCCGTAGTTATGGCGTTGAGAAGCTCGCCATCTGTCGTGTAGCGGTATAGATGTGCCCAGCCGGTGCGCTCCGACCACTCGATGACCTCACTGTCGCCGTTTATGAGCGTGGGGTAGCGATATTCGATGGATGTCTTCATCTCCTCGTGTACCACCTCGGTGACCTCGCCTGTGAGGATGTCTACTTTGCAGAGGTCCACGCGCTTGATGTCGCGGCTCTGGCGCAAGATGTAGAGTGTGGTGTTGTCACCCTGCCATACATGGCGGTAGGGACGCTCGTATCTATCCTTATGGGTGGTTGGGCGGGGGCAGATGAAGAGCATCTGCTCCTTGTACTTGGCCATGTCTATCTCGCGACGCTCGAATGTCTCGGTGTCGAAGACCTCAAGCCAGAAGTCGGGGCTCTGCTCGCCGGGCATCTGATACTTATAGCTGAAGAGCTCAGGGCGTGCCTTAAGGATGTTTATAACCCAAAAGTCTTCGAGCATCTCGGTGTTGCTACGCACCGTGGCGAAGTGCTTAGAGTCGGGCGACCACTGCAAGTGCACGCGATAGCGCTCATCCTCCTTAAGCTGCTCGATGCAATCCTCGAACCAGTGGTATGCGTTGCTCTCCACGGCATCCGTGGTGATGGGGTGCTCGACGATGGTCGAATCCTTGGGGTCGAGGATTAGCTTCTCGACATCCTCGGTGGTCATATACCATAGGTTGTTGTTCTTCTGGTATACGGCGATGCGGCCATCGGGCGACACGTTAGCCCATGCAGGGTAGTTGCCTTCGCGCTGCTCTAAGGCTGTAAGCTCGCCTGCGGCGATGTCCCACTTGAAGTGATATACTTTGGGGTTGCCCTTGTCGTCCTTCTCCAAGTACTCGTTGTTCTCCACGACTACGGCCGAGGGTGTGAGGTCGAAGAGTACATACTTGTCCTCCTCGAGCTTAATGTTCGATATGGGCAGGTGCTCGGCATCAAAGGGGTGGCCCGTAGCTTGTGTTAGCTTCTCGGCCATCTCGGCCATCGACCAAAGCTCCGTCTTACGTCCTGTTGCGGGGTCTACGGTGTAGTAGTTTATGGCATCCACCGTCTGCCACTTATACCAGAACTTCGACGAGCCCTCAAACCAGTTGGGACGCACGATAGTCTGTGGTACAAGTCGGCGTACCTTTGTTGGTGAGAAACGCTCGGCAAGCTCGTAGTTGGGGCTTACCTTCTCCGTCTTGTGAGCCTCGGCAACGCCCGTAGAGGCGAATAGTGCCACGGTGGCAATCAGTAGGGTGAGTTTTTTAGTCATATTTATACAATAGTTTTAGGTTTCTATATGCGTTGAGGTGTTACATCTTGATGATATTCTGAATACCCATCTGCTCGACCTGTTTCAGTAGCTGGTCGTTGTTGTCCGATACGACAAGGAGCTTATCTCCGGGGTAAAGTTCCGTGTCGCCCTTGGGCACGAAGTAGTCTTCGCCACGACATACCATCACCACGAGAGTATGTCCCGGGAGTTTTATATCCTTGAGTGTGCTGCCGTTGCGTATCATGCCCTTGTTGACCTCCAACTCCGAGAACTCGCTACGTATATGGTCGGGCACGGTGAGTTTGAACGTGCGCTCCTTGACCGTGAACGATAGTCCGAGCCAGTTGGCCATGGAGCTCACGGTGTTACCCTGAACAAGAAGCGATATGATGGTTACAAGGAATACGACGTTGAAGAGATAGTCGGCATGCTCCACACCGTGGGTTAGGGGGTAGAGCGCAAATATGATAGGCACAGCGCCGCGCAGACCTACCCACGACACATATATGCGTGCCTTGGAAGTGAAGCGACGGAAGGGTATCATGCAGGTGAGCGTAGAGAGGGGGCGAGCCACGAAAATCATGAAAATGCCTATGGCCAAGCCCATGTATAACACCTCGGGGTTGAGCAGGTCGTGAACGTCGACCAATAGACCGAGGGCTAAGAAGAGTACTATCTGTAGCAGCCACGTGAAGCTATCGAAGAAGGTGCGTAGCATGTTGCGGTGGGCGATGCGCAGATTACCTACAACCAAACCGGCGATGTATACCGCAAGATAGCCGTTACCGTATACCATCGACGTGAACGAGAAGGTGAAAAACGCACATGCCAAGAGTAGCACCGAGTATAGCGATGTGTTGCTGCGTATGTTGATGTTGTTTATAATCCACACCGTGACACGACCGAAGGAGTAGCCCAGACATGCACCCACACACATCTGAATGAGGAATGTGCCTATGGCCTCGCCTAAGTCGAGCTCTGCGCCTCCCGAGATGAGGCCTACGAGTACGACGGTGAGGATGTATGCCATGGGGTCGTTACTACCGCTCTCCAACTCCAACAGTGGGCGTAGGTCCTCCTGCAACCCCTGCTTCTTGGTGCGAAGGATGGAGAATACCGAGGCAGAGTCTGTCGACGACATTGTAGCGGCGAGTAGCAGAGCTAACGGAAAGCTCATCTCGAAGCTCAGGCCAAGGAGTGGCGCGATGAAGTATATGAATATTGCAACAATGATGGCCGTGAGGATGACCCCCAGCGTGGCCATAACCACGCCGGGAGCCATTACCGGTCGTATATCCGAAAACGTCGTATCCATACCTCCCGAGAAGAGTATGATACAGAGTGCCACCATGCCGATGAACTCTGCCATCTCTACCGAGTGGAACGATATGAAGTCGTTGTAGCCGAACAGCATACCCACGCCAAGGAACAGCAATAGGGCGGGGGCACCCAGACGATAGGCCGCCTTACCGGCAAGTACGGCGACGAAGAGCAGCAAGGCTCCTACAAGGAGGAAGTTTTCGTTGAGCATATGTATTACATTTTAATTTACAATATCTGTGCTACGACCGTCCTGACGGTCGTAATTACCCTCTGCCGCCTACGAGCTTAACCTCGCCAATGAGCTTATTGTCGAAGTTCGTGTACTCGTAGATAGCATAGGCGACAATGCTGCGGTCGTGCGCATAACACTCTACAAGTGTTATGGCTGCCACATTGCCCTGAGGTAGAGCCTCGATGCCTGCTCTGTCGCCACGTGCCACGGCCTTCTGCAACTCGGCAAGCTGCTCACGGTCGTAGTAGCGCTCTCTAAAGCGCATGTAACGCTTCGTTGTCTTGTGGTAGGGCACACGTCTGTCGCTCATGAGGTGTACAATAGCAATGACGACACCATATAGAAGCATCGTGATACCCGCAACCATAAGGCTCATGCCCATGGCGCCCGACTTATCATCGACAAGCACAAAATTCAATACCAAAAGAGCGGCGCCCACAAGGGCAATAACCGTTGGGCGGCATACCGACTGGCGACGTGCTGCCACAACACCCGTAGGCAAGGCGTACAACGCCTTGCAAATATCATCTGTAATCATAAAATGTTTGTTTTATTAACTTATTATTAGCGTGTTAAATAAATCGACGGACATAATCCTATGTCTACGATATGCTAAATAATAAGCCTCATCAAGCGATTCAGAAAGTAGCATCGCGAGAGAGTATAAAACAAAATTTTATGGTTATACAATCCGTATCGTGAGGCTGCCGTGGTGCTGTCTATAGCACTTACAGCCTTCGAGTGCTGAAAGAGTCGTTCCGACGCTGTCGCCGTGCGCATGAGTGTACGCATGGCGGGCATCACACTCGGGGGTGTCACCGTCGTTGTCAGTGTCGATAGTAGGGGAGTATCGCTCGTGGTGAAGCAACTCTCCTCGGGCGTATCGGCACTCTCCGCTGTTGTCGTGTAGCACAACTGCGTATCGTGAGTCATGCCTGCCACCTCCGTGGGAAGCAGCAGTGTAACAACCATTGTGAATAACATCACACCGATATGTCGGACTAAACTCATTGTGCTACAAAGGTATATGTTATGGTTCCTCGCTGTGGCGTGGGAGCCGAACTATCAATATTAAAACGTGTGCGCTTATGTCGTGCCGCACTTAGCGCTTGGTCGTTAAGCTTGGGGTTTGTCGACGACTGTATGCGTGCGGATGTCACCTCGCCATTGCGGTTGAGCCATACATCGACGACGACAACGCCGCCGCTCTTTGCGCGGTATGCCGGGGTGTAGAGGTCGCGATGGTGGCGCACAGGGTCGCGAAATTCGTATGCCACGGTCACAGCTCCCGAAAACTTACCCTTCTCGGCTGTGCCGCTGCCAACACCCTTACCTGAGCCTGTACCCTTGCCTATGCCTTCGGCTTCGCGCACGCCGCTCTCGTACTCTCCGCGGTTTGTCGCCATGTCGGCCGCAACCTTATCCATCATCTGTTGCATGTCGCTTGTCGCGGATGTCTCCCCACGCGAGCCTGCCTCCTCGGAGGCATCATTCGACTGTAGGTTTTTGACATTCTGCACCGCAGCGAGGCGTTGGTTTATCTCTGCCTGTATCCTATCGCGCTCGCGCTTAAGGCGTTCAACCTCCTCCATCGTGGGCTCCTCCTCGACAAACTCTATGATGTACTCCGTGGGGAGTATGTCTACGTTGTAACGTGCCGTGGCAAGCACTGCGCTACCGACAAGAAATATGATTAACACGACGAAGAGACCAATACGATGGCTGTATAGCCACTCGCCGGCACTCTCCGCGCGTGTGTCGCCGAGGTCAATATTTGGCCTCTTGGGTACACGTCGTGGTTGTACCTTAATCTCTCCTTTACGTATATATTTTCTGTTGTCGGACATGCTCATTTAATATTCCGAGCAAAAATAGTAATTTTTTTTAAATTTTTTAGTATATTTGTGCCACTAAATATATGAATAGCGAAGAAAAATTAAAAAATTTCGTATATGGCAACAAAACAGAGAACACTTGCTGCGGCAATATCTTTCGAGGGTAAAGGCCTGCATACGGGTCTTCAGGTGACGATGACGGTGCACCCTGCCGATGAAAACCATGGCATCACCTTCCGTCGTGTGGATTTGGAGGGTGAGCCCGAGGTTCCTGCCCTGTGCGAGTATGTCACTGACACATCGCGTGGTACAACCATAGAGAAGGGTGCTGCGAAGGTGAGCACCATAGAGCATATCATGTCGGCACTGTGGACACTCGGTGTGGATAACGCCACTATCGACATCAACGCCCCCGAGACACCTATCATGGATGGCTCGGCCAAGGAGTATGCTGCGCGTATTGTCGAAGTAGGCACGGTGGAGCAGGGCGCTGAGCGTAAGTATTTCGAGGTTACGGAGAAACAGGTATATACACTACCGGAGAAGGGTGTGGCTATTGTGCTCTATCCCGACGATGAGTTCTCGGTATCGGTGCATGTAGACTACAACTCTAAGGTTGTCGGCAACCAGTATGCAGTATATAATGGCGAGATAGATTACACCTCGAACATCGCCATGTGCCGCACGTTTGTATTCCTCCACGAGTTGGAGCCGTTGATGAAGATGAACCTTATCAAGGGTGGCGACTTGGACAATGCTATCGTCGTTGTCGAAAATCCCGTTTCTGACGAGCAGCTATCACACCTCAAGGAGATATTTGGCAAGGACGACATTCGCATCACGGGTGGTTATCTCAACAATCAGCAACTCCGTGCCAACAACGAGCTTGCACGCCATAAGTTGCTCGACGTGCTTGGTGACTTCGCCCTTCTTGGCATGCGCATCAAGGGTCGCGTGTGGGCTACACGCCCCGGTCACTTCGCAAATACGGAGTTTATGAAGGAACTCTCGCGCGTGATACGTCGCAGTGGCGACCGCCCCATGTTTAAGTATAGCGCCAAGGCACAGCCGTTGATGGATATCAATGCCATCAAGGCACTCCTCCCGCACCGTCCTCCCTTCTTGCTCGTCGACCGCGTGTTCCACATGGAGGGTAACGATATCGCAGGTATCAAGCAGGTGACGATGAACGAGCCCTTCTTCGTGGGTCACTTCCCCGAGGAGCCCGTAATGCCGGGTGTGCTTATCATCGAGGCGCTGGCACAGTGTTGCGGCATCCTCGTACTCAGTCAGGTTGAGGACCCCACGCAGTATAGCACCTACTTCCTCAAGGCCGATGGTGTCAAGTGGAAGCGTAAGGTGGTGCCCGGAGATACGCTACAACTCGAATGTCACATCGCGGATATGCGCCGTGGTATCGTTACGGCGGAGTGCAAGGCCTTTGCCGGAGGTCATCTCGCATGTGAGGCTATCCTCACTGCGCAGATTGCCAAGAATCGTTAATAAATAGAAGAGACACAAACAATTAAGATATTATGATTAGTAATTTGGCTTACGTTCATCCCGATGCAAAGATTGGTAAGAACGTCACTATTGAGCCTTTTGCCTATGTTGAGGGTGACGTTGTCATTGGTGATGACTGCTGGATAGGCCCTCACGCCATCATCTACGATGGCGCACGCTTGGGTAAGGGTAACAAGGTACACCCGGGAGCATGTATCGCCTGCCTGCCTCAGGACTTGAAGTTTGCGGGCGAGAAGACCACAGCCGTCATTGGCGACTATAACGATATTCGCGAGTGTGTGACCATAGCACGTGGCACAGCATCGCGTGGTACTACGGTTATTGGCGACCACAACCTCCTTATGGCATACGTACATGTCGCTCACGACGATGTCGTAGGCAGTCACTGCGTCTTTGCTAACCGATTGTCGTTGGCTGGCGAAGTTGAGGTGGGCGACTGGGTTGTCATTGGCGGTCATACGGCAGTACATCAGTGGGTACATATCGGTGACCACGCCATGATTCAGGGTGGTGCTCTTGTTGTTCAGGATGTTCCTCCCTTCATCATCGCTACCAATGGCGAGACACACTATGCCGGCATCAACAAGGTGGGCCTCTCGCGTCGTGGCTTTAGCGAGGAGCAGATAACATCTATCCACAACACCTGTCGTATACTCTTCCAGAGCGAGCTAAACTACCAGACAGGTTGCGATAAGGCTGAGGCCGAGGTGCCCGAGACTCCCGAGCGTAACTACCTTATCGACTTTATACGCAACTCGAAGCGAGGGGTTATCAAGCAATATATCTCTCGCCGATAATTTCTTGTGATAAGGGGTCGATTGCGGCCCCTAACAAAAAATGCCACCAATGGGACGTACCTCCAAGTACTACCCATCGGTGGCATTTTTGCCGAGTGTAGCACTCGGCGCCCTTCTGACAAGAAATTTGTTGTGAAAAGGCAGCATCTGCTGCCACTAACAAAAAGTGCCGTCAATGGGCAGTAGAGAGTTTAGAGAGTTTAGAGAGTTTAGGGAGTTTAGGGAGTTTAGGGAGTTTAGGGAGTATGGGTAGTATGGGTAATACTCCCCAATCTCCCTATTAATTACTCACTACTCACTACTCACTACTCATTGGTATTAACTACTCCAATATGGCATCTAAGCGGCTGTGGATGCTCTCGCGTAGCTTGCGAAGCTTGTCGATGGCTGTGCGGTTCTTGGGCTTAACGAAGTTGCACGAGCCCTTGAACTTCTGCCATAGGCGCATATAGTTCCACACGAGGATAAACATGAACGGGAAGGCCACGAAGTAGCCAAAAGCCCACCAGAAGCCTGCGAATATCCACAGCAGGGCTGTGGGTATAAGTTGACATATCGGCACCGAGACGAAGGCGCTCACGGCCACGTTAAACGAGCTGATGAACATCTGATCTTTGATAAGTGCCTTGGTGAATATGCGCGGGATGATAAATAGTAGGCCCGTGGGTATTATCGAGATGATGAAGAGTGGCAGGAGTATCAACAATCCTAAGCCACGGATTATGGGTGCCTCGATGCCGGGGTTGTGGACAAAGAGCCAGTCGCGTATGCCGAGCCTCTTGCACTCCTCGGCAAAGACGAGAGTATCCTTGTATATGGCCTTAAGCTCCTCGCCACGCTCTTCGTAGGCGCGTTCCAAGTTATCCACAAACTTCTGGTCGGCGCGTAGGCGCGAGGGTAGGAAGCGGTGCTTGAAGCCGTGGCGCTGGGCATACTTCGTGCCGTAGCCCGTCTCGCGCAGGTAGTCGATGGCCTCATAGTTCTCGAGGTCGTCGATATGCAGCATCATCTCCTGTATCTTCGTGCGCACGATGTTGTTTATCTCGACCATAGTCTCGCGCGGCGACTCCTTGTAGCGCTCGTAGTAGGGCTTGAGCGATATGGGCTCGCCAAACTTAATAAGCATCTCGGTGCGGGCATGGAAGTAGTTTGAGTAGTGGTTACACGAGGGTAGAATCATGACATCCTCCTTGAACTCCATCTTCTCGGCGGCACCAAAGGCTATACGTAGATAGCCAATCTTGAAGTTACCCAACCAGCGCTTATCCTGATGGTCTGCTTCGGGGTATAGCATGACGGTCTCACCATCGGTAAGAGCCTGTCCCGCAGCGTCGAGTGTTGCCTGATTGTTGCCTATGGCACCAAAGCCCTCGTGACTCATGCGGTATGCCGGAAGTAGTCCCATGGCGCGTAGCGCCTTGTTGAATATAGGGTTCTTGAACACGTTGGCACGTGCGAGGAAGTTCATACGACGATCCGTGAGCATAAGACATACGCACAAGGGGTCGTTAAGACAATTCTGGTGGTTCGATACCACAACAACAGGAGTACCATTCTCGGGAACATTCTCCAAGCCTACGATATGCTCCTTGCGGAAGTATAATCCCGAGTTAACATATTGTAGATACAAACGAAATGCTTTCAAAAAAAGGGAGTGTTCTCTGGGTTTTTGGTCTCTCTTCATAATATCATTATTAAGTTTGGTAGCCCAAAGGTAGGTAAAATATTCTAAAATTCCTAATCTTGTGACCTTAATTTGATATTTTTTTTATATATCACCGCGTTATTGGTTTGACCATCAACTATAATATGTCGAAAATATGTCGTCATGACTTTTGGTCAATAAATCCAATCGGAACACTCTCGTGGGGGCAAAAAAAATGTCGGCCGAGCTATTGTCGACCGACATGTCATTGCCTTTATTGGCGCTGTTGATTACTCCTCCTGACGGTAAGTGTGCTCAACATAGATAGCGTGCTGCATAGCCTCACGCTTAGCGATTGAGGGCTTTGTGAAGTACTGACGACGACGAAGCTCCTTCAAAACACCTGTACGCTCATACTTTCTCTTAAACTTCTTGAGGGCGCGCTCGATGTTCTCTCCCTCCTTTACGGGCATGATAATCATAATCTTATACTTTTTTAATATTAATACTCTTATTTTTTTGTGCCGCTGCTCGCGACCACCTATTTTGTGCCGCAGCTGCCGACTCCTTTTTTGTGCCGCTGCTCGCGACTCCCTTTTTTGTGCCGCTGCCTCCCTCCACCTTGTGAAGTCGGGCTGTACTTCTTATCTACTCGGGGTTAGTACCGAAATCGAGATAGGGCGCAATGCGTGCTGCCTCCTCGTCGGAAAATATGTTATCCTCAATCATCTCTTCTACGGTACTCCAACCTCCTTTCAATTCCCTGTTGTTAATAATACGCCTGAGCATGCGGTTCGATAAGTAAGGATGAACCTCCAACTCTTTTGGGCTTGCAAAGTTAATACATATTTTTTTAATTTCAGCACTGTCGCAGTAAATTTGTGATGAAAATAGCCTAAAATTATCCTCTGTGACAGCACTTAGCTCCAAAAGTTGCTCTGTGGAGTAGTAGCCACCAAGGAGTTGGCGGTAGCGCAGTATGTGTACTACGCTCTTGGGACCTATGCCTCGGAGCGATACTAACGTGGCGGAGTCGGCACTGTTAATATCTACGGGGAGTGTAATTTTTGGGCGGTCGTATGCCACCTCGGCGGGATGTTCGGGGAAGATGATATAGGGCTCGAGGCGTGCCGCCATCGTCGAGTCTACGGCATAGCACTCGGCAAACTCATCCATCGTGCGGTAGCCGCCAATCATGTCGCGGTAGCGTATTACGAGGTCTGCTTGGCGCGACGTGAAGCCTATGGCGCGAAGATATGCCGTGCCCACGCTGTCCAAGCTGAAGGGACGTAGCATCGTGCTGTCTATCGCAGGCCTCTTACGCTCTGTCGTAGTGTACTCCTTGACGGGCTTTGGGCGATACTCCTCACCTATGTTGATATATGGCTCTAATGCGAAGTACATCGAGTCGGTCATGCCGTAGCATAGCGCCAAGTCCTCCTTTATGCGAAAAATCTTGCCCGCCTCGCGCCAGCGTATGATGCTCACGGCGATACGTCGCTCTACGCCCGCCTCTATCATCGTGCGGTAGTCTGCCTCGTTGGGGTCGAAGGGGCGTAGGCTTATTGCGAGGGTGTCGGTTGTATCGTCATTGTGGGGTGTTGCAGGTGTTGGCTCATCGTAGTCGTAGCTGTCGTGAGGACGTGCTATCATAAATAGTAGCACCACGATGAGTAGTAGCGGTATGAGCCACACTACGCCACGAAGCTTCTCTCTCGTCTCCTGCTTCATAAATTACCACTCGGCGCTATCCGAGAGTTGTAGTTTGTGGTAGCGGCGCGAGGGCGACTCTATAAACTCGCCAATGTGGTACTCCTCCCAGCGACTATCGACAAGCTCTATGGTCTTCGTCGACGATGTTACCACGTTGGGGAAGCGCGCAGGGTTATTTCCATGTCCCGGACGTTTCGAGCGTGCATCGATGACCATCCTATTGCCGAAAATCGTTATGTCGCGCTTGGGGTCGGTGTTTGCTGCCGCTATCCATAGCATGTCGGCGGCGCTCATACCCTCCACGCCATGGTCAAAGAGCACGACATATCTCGCATCCTCGGCATCGTTGATTAACGCTTCGATGTCGATAACCTCGTCTTGTCTATGCTCGGTAAATATGGTCTTTATGAGGGTTGCCGTCGCTACTGCCTCGTTGTGAGTGTCAATCGTCGTGAGGTCTATGGCGAGTTTTGCACCGTAGCCCTTGTTGGGTGCGGAGTGGTCGAGGACATCGAGTATGCCTTCGGAGAATATAAGGTCGCGCTGAAACTCTATGCCTCCTAATAGGCGGAGCAACGCACTTGTAGAGCGTATATCTGTTTCCGCGGGGGCGATAAGCATATATTTGTTAAACATCATCTGCCCTGCACCCCAGAGTCCTTGTGCCACCTTTGCCGCCTGACCATCATAGCGCTTATCGATAGATACGATGGCTATGTTGTGTGCTGTGCCCTCCATGGGCATATAGAGGTCGCGCACCTCGGGTTGTATGGCGAGGCGTATGGGGGCTAGGAATATGCGCTCCGTAGCCTTGGCGATGTAGGCATCCTCCATGGGTGGTATGCCTACGATGGTGGCAGGGTATATGGCATCGCGACGCGATGTTATGGCCTCGACATGAAATCGTGGATAGAGGTCTGTGAGCGAGTAGAAACCCGTATGGTCGCCAAAGGCGCCCTCCACAGCGAGCTCCTCCGCGGGGTCTACGTATCCCTCTATTATAAAGTCGGCATCGGCAGGTATCCATATATCGTTGGTGAGCGACTTGACCATCTCCACGGGACGTTGGCGTAGCATGCCGGCAAGCAACATCTCGTCCATATTGTCGGGCATGGGCGCTGTCGCGGAGTAAATGTATGCAGGGTCGCCACCGAGAACCACGCTGATGGGCATACGTCGCCCGAGGCGCTTGTAGCTGTCGTAGTGGCGTGCTCCCGTCTTATGCTTATGCCAGTGCATGCCCGTCGTGTGGCTGTCGAATATCTGCATGCGATACATGCCGAGATTTGCTATGCCCGTCTCGGGATCTACCGTGGCAACCATGGGTAGCGTGATGAAGGGGCCTCCGTCGTGGGGCCATGAGGTGAGTATAGGCAGTCGTCGTAGGTCGGCATCCTTGCCACGCCAGACAACCTCTTGGCACCTACCCCTCCCCGAGCGTTTCTTCGGAAACCACTTGGCTACGTCACTTAAGAGGGGTAGCATCTTGAGCTTATCCCATAGTGAGGCTTTGGGCGACATTACATCTTTGACGAGGGAGTCAATGCGCAACGTAATATCATCGAGCTCCTCGACGCCGAGAGCCATTGCCATGCGCCTATCCGAGCCCATCATGTTCATAAGCACGGGGTAGTCCGTACCTGTATTCTCGAAGAGGAGTGCTTTGCCGCCACCCTCGCTCTTGGACACACGGTCGGTAATCTCGCATATCTCATAACGCGAGTCTACCTGTGTGGTGATGCGCTTAAGCTCGCCTGCGGCCTCTAACTTATGGATGAACTCGCGGAGTGTCATGTGAGGATTAGTTGTTGTTGCCCTCGTTCATCTTTATGCGACGCTCGATGTAGCCTCCCGGGTGCAGCTGTGCAAAGTTGGCGCACTTGAAGCCGCGCATCTGCATGAGCACCGTGGCTATGGCATCGCCCATGGCGAGTTGTGCTGTTGTCGACGATGTGGGGACAATGTCGAGCACGCAGTCCTCGGTCTGTACCGTGATGTTGAGAAGCACGTTGGCATGGCGTGCAAGTGATGATGAGGCGTTGCCGGTCATCGCTATCAGCGTGTTGTTGTTGCGCTCGGCATACTCGACGATGGCGCGCAACTCGTCTGTCTCGCCCGAATATGAGAGGGCTATGACCACATCACCGGCGGTTATGATGCCGAGGTCACCGTGCGATGCCTCTGCCGGATGCAGAAATATTGTGGGTGTGCCCGTGCTTGTCAGCGTAGCTGCAATCTTGCGTGCTATGATGCCCGACTTACCCATGCCGGTGATAACAACCTTGCCCGTGCAGTTGTATATAGCCTCCACGGCAGCCAAAAAACTCTCATCAAGCGATTGTGCTAAGAGCGTAAGGGTCTCAACCTCGGTATTTATCATCTTGCGACCTAAGGCAAGTAGCTCTTCGTGTTGGAATGTCATCTCTATGTAGGTTTATAGTAGTTTGCTTATTGTCCTTTGTAGCTCCGATAATTGTAGCATGTTGCTGCCATCGCACAATGCTCTCTGAGGCTCGGGGTGTACCTCGAAGAAGTAGCCGTTGGCACCAAAGGCCTTGGCCGCAAGTGCCATGGCGGGGATATACTCGCTGTTGCCGGCAGTCACACCTGCGCCACCTCCCGGGCGCTGTACCGAGTGTGTGCAGTCCATGACTACCGTCGGCGCTATACGTCGCATGTCTGCGATATTGCGGAAGTCGACGACAAGATTGTTGTAGCCATACATGTTGCCGCGCTCCGTGAGCCACACATCCGTAGCTCCGCTCTCCATAGCCTTGTTATAGGGGTGGCGCATGTCCTCACCCGAGAGAAATTGCGCCTTCTTTATGTTTAGTATCTTGCCGCTACGTGCCGCAGCCACGATAAGGTCGGTCTGTCGGCATAGAAATGCAGGTATCTGCACGATGTCGACAACCTCCGCTACGGGTGCTGCCTGCCATGCCTCGTGTATGTCGGTGAGGGTGCGTAAACCGTGCTTCGACGATATGTCGGCAAGCATCTGCAACCCTCGCTCCATGCCTACACCGCGATACGACGATAGCGATGTGCGGTTGGCCTTGTCGAAAGAGGCCTTGAACACTATGTCGATGCCGAGTTCGTGGTTTATGCCCACGATGGTGCGCGCCACCTCATCGAGGAGCTCGTAGCTCTCGATGACACATGGTCCGGCTATAAACTTCGTATTGCTCACTGTCCTAACTATAGTATATTCTCCTTGTTGCTCTTCAAGAGGGCCTCGGCACGTGCCAAGTCCTCGGGCGTATCTATGCCTATGCTCTCGTCGTCGGTAACGGCTACGGCTATGCGATAGCCTCGCTCTAACCACCTCAGTTGCTCCAACATCTCCATGCCCTCTAATGCGCCACCTTCAAGCCGTGTGACACGCCTTAGCACATCGCCCCTAAAGGCGTAGATGCCAATATGTTTGAGATAGTCGTGGTGCTCGAGCCACGCCTCGCGCTCATGGTCACGTATGAAGGGTATCGCTGCACGCGAGAAGTATAGTGCCCTGCCCATGGCATCGCGCACAACCTTCACATTGTTGGGGTTGTCAACAGCCGCCATGCCCTCCTCCTTGTTGAAGGGGCGTGCCAACGTGGCAATCTCAACATCTGCCGACGAGAAACAATCCACGAGAGCCTCTATCTGCTCCCTGCGAATGAAGGGCTCGTCACCCTGCACGTTTACCACGATGTCGTACTCTCCTCCCACTATTTCAAGAGCCTCGGCACAGCGGTCCGTGCCACAGCGGTGTGCCGCGGAGGTCATCACCACGCGCCCGCCAAAGGCCTCCACCGCGGAGCGTATACGTTCATCGTCGGTGGCCACGACAACATCCGTCACCGTGCCCGCCACGCGGCGATATACTCGCTCTATGATGCTGATACCTCCCAGCAACGCTAAGGGCTTGCCCTCAAAGCGCGTAGAGGCGTAGCGTGCCGGAATGATGGCTAACGTGCGTGGTTTCATCTCGCTGCAATTATTTTAGAGCTATGGCCAGCACCTCATCGTTGCTCTTTACGTAGTGGAACGTAAGACCCTCGACGTACTCCGCCTTTATCTCTTCAATATCCTTCCTATTCTCCTCCGAGAGGATGAGCTCAGTGATGCCTGCACGCTTGGCTGCGAGAATCTTCTCACGTATGCCACCTACTGCCGTCACACGACCGCGCAGTGTCGTCTCTCCCGTCATCGCCAAGCGCTCCTTGACCTCGCGCCCCGTATATGTCGAGACTATCGACGTGACCATCGTGATACCTGCCGAGGGGCCATCCTTCGGTATGGCACCTTCGGGCACGTGGATGTTAAGGTCGTACTCCTCGAAGAGCTTGCGGTCGATGCCGAGCTCCTCGTGGTGTGCCATGACCCACTCGTGGGCAATGGTCGCCGACTCCTTCATCACATCGCCCAGATTACCCGTGAGCGAGAGCTTCCCCTTGCCGGGTGTCAACACCGACTCGATATATAGAATGTCGCCGCCTACCTGTGTCCACGCAAGGCCTGTGACTACGCCGCGCATGCCGGCAATGTCGTAGCGGTCGTTCTTAAACTTGGGCTTGCCGAGGATGGGTTCCAATGCTTCGACCTCGATGGTCGTTGTTACCTCCTCCTCCAAAGCGAGGGCCTTGGCACGGTTACGTGCAATCTTCGCTATGTTCTTATCCAAACCGCGCACGCCCGACTCACGTGTGTAGTCCTCGATGATTCGGACGATGGCCTCGCGTGTGAGCGACAGCTTATCCTCGGGTATGCCGTGTGCCTCGCGCTGCTTCTTCACAAGATGGTTTTCAGCAATGTGAACCTTATCCTCGAGGATATATCCCGGGATGTTTATCATCTCCATGCGGTCGCGCAACGCTGCCGATATGTTTTCGATGTTGTTTGCCGTGGCAATGAAGAGCACCTTCGATAGGTCGTACTCCGTGTCTAAGTAGTTATCGTGGAATGTGGTGTTCTGCTCGGGGTCGAGAACCTCCAAGAGGGCACTCGAGGGGTCGCCATGATTCGAGCGCGACACCTTGTCTATCTCGTCGAGGATAATCACGGGGTTTGAGGCTCCGCAACGCTTTATGGTCTCTATTATACGACCGGGCATCGCTCCGATATATGTCCTGCGGTGACCACGTATCTCCGACTCGTCGTGCAAGCCTCCGAGAGATATGCGGCCAAACTTACGTCCCATAGCCTCCGCTACGGACTTACCCAACGATGTCTTACCCACACCCGGAGGGCCATAGAGGCAGAGGATGGGTGACTTAAGGTCGCCCTTAAGTTTTATGACGGCAAGGTGCTCCAGTAGGCGCTCCTTAACCTCGTCGAGGCCGAAGTGGTCCTTGTCCAACTGCTCGCGCACGGCCTTAAGGTCGAGGCGGTCGGTTGTCATCTCCTCCCAAGGGAGGTCGAGCATAAGTTGTAGATAGTTTATCTGCACCGAGTACTCTGCAACTGCGGGGTTGAGGCGCTCGAGGCGTGTCACCTCCTTCTCGAAGAGCTCTGCCGTAGCCTGCGACCAATGCTTCTTCTTCGCTGCCTCTCTGAGGCGCTCAACGTCGGCATCCATGCCATCGCCAATCTCGTCCTGAATGACACGCATCTGCTGCTGGAGGTAGTAGTCCTTCTGCTGCTTGTCTATCTCCTGCTTAACTTTGTTTTGTATGTCGTTCTTAAGCTCTGCAAGCTGCTGCTCGCGAACCAAAATCTCTAACAATCGACGTGCTCGCGCCAAGAGCCCCGGAGCCTCCAATAAGTGTTGGCGGTCGTCATCCGTAAGCTCCATGTTCGAGCATATAAAGTTGATTATTGCACGGCTCGAATCGAGATTCTTAATCGCGAAGGCTGCCTCCTTAGGCATCGTGGGCGATATGTTGATGATGCCGAGAGCCACCTCCTTGATAGACTCTACGAGAGCCACAAACTCCACATTCTTGGGGTCGGGCGTAGTGTCCTGTATGGGTGTCACCGTGGCCTTGAAGTAGGGCTGCGTCGAGATGTACTCCTGCACCTCAATCTTCTCCAAGCCTGTGAGTATCACCGTGAGGTTGCCGTTGGGCATCTCGAGAATCTTGAGTATGCGCGCTGTTGTGCCAATCTTGTGCATGTCGTCGGGCGTGGGGTCCTCTATCGAGCTGTCTACCTGCAATACTGCTCCCAGCAGACCATCGCCGGCCTCCACGGCACGCACCAGAGCGATAGACTTGGCGCGACCTACGGTTATGGGTGTCACAGCACCCGGGAATATCACCGAGCTGCGCAACGTAAGTATGGGCAACACCTCGGGGATGTTAACCTTCTCGATGGTGTCATCGCCCCCCGATATGATGGGTATCACCTGATGCTTACCATCGAAGAGCTCGGGGACCAATCCCAAATCATCAAACTCTGTATCTTTCTTATTTCTGCTCATAATCAATAGTTTCCGTTTGTATGCTTTTGATGTATCTCAATCTTCTTGCCGAAATGACACATTGCGATACACCATATCTACAGCAATAACGCGGCAAATGTAGTGATTATTTCGTAGAAATAACACCCTGAGGGTAATTATTTGTTAAAAGTTATTGACAATTTGAGGGTATGGCAAGGTGTCTCTTTGACTGCCCGCCACACCTACTTCTTTGACTCCCTGCAATGCCAATTTATTGACGTATTTGGTTGAGCATGATGATGCGTCTACGCGACGGGGTGCAAATTGGTTATCAGATAAACTTGTCCCCCGTTGTGTACTTCACATCCTCGATAAATCCCTTGATGTTGCGCTCCTCGCTCTTGGGACATATCATCAGCACGTCGGGAGTGTCGACGACGATATACTCCTTCAGGCCGCTGACGACGGCTGTCTTACCTTTCGGGATGCGTATCAGCGAGTTGCGTGTGTCGTAGGTGTATATGTCGTTGCTGCTTGTGACGTTTGCGAACTTATCCTTGCGCGATTGCATGTACACCGAGTGCCAAGTGCCGAGGTCGCTCCAGCCGAAGTCACCGGCATGAACGTATACATTCTCCGCACGCTCCATGATGCCAAAGTCGACGGATATGGGGCGACATGCTGCAAAGACCTGCTGTATGGCGGCCTTCTCTCTTTCGGTCCCGAGGTCATCGACGATGGCGTTGAAGAGGGCGGCATGCTCGGGGAGGTGTTGCTCAAAGGCTGCGATGATATCTTTGACCTTCCAGATGAATATTCCCGAGTTCCATAAAAATTCGCCACACTCCAAAAATGCTTCAGCCATTTCGCGGCTTGGTTTCTCGGTGAAACACTTCACCTTGCTTATCTCCGTTGCACCTGTTCGCTGTATATATCCATAGCCCGTCTCGGGGCGTGTGGGCTCTATGCCTATGGTCATCAGCGCACTCTCGTCTTTGATAAAGTCAAGACAGTTGTTTACTATGGTCGAAAACTCCTTTTCGTTGAGTATCAGATGGTCGGAAGGTGTCACAATCATCTCTGCATCGGGGTCGCGGCGTAGTAGATGATATGCTGCGTAGGCGATACATGGTGCCGTGTTGCGACCAATGGGCTCGCACAAAATCTGCTCCTCGGAGAGTTCGGGGATATGCTCCATAACGAGCTCCTTATATCGTGTGTTTGTGACGACGATAAAGTTCTCATTTGGAACAATATTGGCAAATCTGTCGTATGTATGTCGTATGAACGAGCGCCCCGTACCCATGATGTCCAAGAATTGCTTTGGTTTGCTCTGTCGGCTCATGGGCCAGAAGCGTGAGCCTACGCCACCCGCCATTATCACGCAGTATCTGTTGGCTGCCATACTCTCTGAAATTTTGTATAAATTTAATAAATTTACACAAAGATAAAATTTTTTTGTATCTTTGCAAAATATTTGGAGTTTTTTTAGTGCCTGAGGGCTCTTTTTTATGCTCCGACAAATTGACGTAAACGCATGAAGATTAGATTGTTCACACTTCCTAATATGCTCACGTTAGCCAATCTCATGGCCGGAGTGTTGGCTATCATCGCCACGCTCAACTACCACGACTATGAGACAGCGCTGTGGCTTATCGTCGCAGCTGCCATATTCGACTTCTTCGATGGCTTCGTGGCACGCCTCCTTAATCAGCAATCACCCTTAGGTGTCGAGCTCGACTCGTTAGCCGACGACGTGACGTTTGGTGTCGCGCCTGCGCTCGTAATGTTCGACCTCTATCGTGGTGCTGCGGCAGAGTGGGTGCATAACGATGTCATGATGCAGTGGCTCGGTGTTGTCGTGTTGCTCGTTGCAGCCTTCTCGGTTTTGCGCCTTGCGAAGTTTAACATAGATACTACGCAGAGTGCCGAGTTTGAGGGTCTACCCACACCCGCCAATGCCTTGATGCTAATCTCGTTGGCGCTGTTAGCACAGCAGGGGCATATCATCCTCTCGAAGGAGCATATACTCATCATTGCGGTGCTGTCGTGCTACCTCCTAATCAGCCCTATACGCATGTTTGCCCTTAAGTTTAAGGGTTTTGGCATCAAAGATAATGCCCTACGCTATGCCTTTATGGCGGTAGCCTTGGCGCTTATTATTTTCTGCCCGACATACTCCGTTGTGGCAATTATCGTTCTCTATATCGTAACGTCGCTTGTTCGTTGGTTGCTCACGAAGAGCAAAGCATAGTTCGTATCATGAATAGGTTGCAGCGTATACTCTCTGTCGTAGCTCTCGTGGTGGCATCATTGCTGCCCGCGGTGTCGTACGCACAGATTGACGCTGCTGCACTCCAGCGTGCTCAGCGTGGAGGACAGTTGGGAAATGGTATGGGTAACATGGGTGGTTCCACCTTCCCGGGCATGGACCAAGGTATGGGTATGGGCATGGGTATGGATGGCGAAGAGGGTATGGAGGGTGAGGTTGACACTACCGAGACGAAGAAAAAACGCGAAAAGAAGCCTCTGGAGTCGTACTACTTCAGCGATACAGTTCGCGCCCTGCGAAACTGGAAGTGGACCATCGACCGCGACTATAACCGTGTGAACATTGCACCGCTCGATACGACACTTGCCGATTGGCGCATTGACTACGTCTTCTACCGCAATGGCGTGGGCGATATGTCGCTTGGCGGTTTGGGTCAATCTACGCAGCCGGTGAACTGGTTTGAACGTCGTCAGAGCCCCGATTTCACCTTCGCCCGCAGCTACGATGCATATACGGCACGTATCGACAATGTGCTCTTCTATAATGGCAAGACACCGCTTACGAACATGATGTACTTGGAGTCGGGACAGAAGCGCTACCGCGAGGAGCACTTCGAGCTTGTCCACTCTCAGAATATCAACCCTTCGACCTCGGCAAATGTGAGCTACAAGGCACGCAGCACGCGCGGTCAGTACGATTGGCAGAGTACGAAGAACCATGCCCTCTCGGTGGGTGTGGCACATACGGGTAAGCGCTACTCAATACATGCAGCCTATATGCACAACATGATTGATACCCGCGAGAATGGTGGTGTTGTGGGCGAGTGGGCTATTGCCGATACGACATTTGAGATGCCCTCGGGTGTGCCCATGCGCCTCGCCTCGTCGGAGGCACACAACCACTATCGCAACCACTCTTTCTTTGTGAAGCAGGCCTATGCCATACCTTTGGAGCACGTCACGGAGTACGACTTCTCGATTGCCGACCTCTCGGCAGTATACTTCGGACACCAGTTTGAGTATAACACATGGTCGAAGGTCTACACCGACAAATATGGCACCTATACCAACGAGCGTGGTCATTACAACGAGGAGACTCACCGCTGGGAGCCTCTGCGCGACCTTGAGTATTACGACCATTGGTATATCGACCCCTCAGCTACGCGCGACTCTATCTCGGAGCGCATAATCTCGAACAAACTCTTTGTGCAGGTGCAGCCGTGGGATCGCAATGGTGCTGTCTCGACGATTGATGGTGGTGTAGGTCTCGACCTTCATACCTACTCATACCTCCGTCTCGAAGACTACGTCAGTGGTAAAATGACACGCGATAAGCGCACGTCGTGGTACGTATATGGCGCGACGGGCGGTAAGATTAAACGATATGCCGATTGGGGTGCCGACGTTAAGTACTACCCCTCGGGCTATCGTGGCGGTGATCTCTATATTAATGCAGACATTACGCTTAGAGCCTTCATCCGCGAACATCCGCTGATTCTCACCGGACGCTTCCGTCAGGAACTCCGCTCGCCGGGATACTGGCAGGAGAATCTATTCTCAAACCACTATGTGTGGTTTAACTCCTTCAACAAGGAGTCTGAAACTCGTTTTGAGGTGAACTTCTCGGTTCCCGATATTGCACTCGAGGTTGGTGCATGGCAGGGTGTCATGAACGACATGATTTACTACGACACCAACAGCCGTGTTACGCAACATAAGGGTGTGGTGAGCCTCACGAGTTTGTACGCTCGCAAGGATTTCCGCTTCGCGGGAGTCCATCTCGATCACAGGGCATTGGTACAGATTTCGTCCGATGAGCATGTGCTTCCTGTTCCTACGTTCAGCGCTTTCCTCTCGTACTACTACGAGTTTTGGGTCAAGCGCGACGTGTTACGTGTGCAGATAGGCTTGGATGGCCGCTTCAATACGGCCTATCGTGCTCCAAGCTACAACCCTGCACTCTCGGTCTTCTTCAATCAGCGCGATGTACGAGTGGGAGGTTATCCCTACATCGATGCCTTTGTGTCGGCCAAGTGGAAGCGTATGAGGATTTTGCTTAAGTTCCAGCATCTAAACGAGGGCCTCTTTGGTAATGGTGAGTACTTCCAAGTTGCTCGCTATCCTATGAACCCGCGAATGTTTAAGATGGGAATCTCGTGGTCGTTCTACGACTAACGGCGCGTTCTGTACCCGTATAAGCAGCCCACAAACTGCTAAACGATGTTAAAAAAAGTATCTATTCTGATTCTTCTTACGGCTTTCATTGCCGTATACGAATCTACCGAGGGTAAGGCACCTGCTACGACTATTGACCTTAGCGCTGTCCCCGCCCCCACCAACGACGAGCAGATGGACGTGACGGCCGAGCTGCCGTGTATCATCTCACGCTTCGACCCAATAATGCGTAAGGTCGGCTGCGAGGAGGGACAAGATTGGCGACTCATGAGCGCTATTGCCTATAGCGAGTCGCGTTTTATTGAAAATTTAGAGTCTAAGCGAGGGGCTATGGGTATCATGCAGATACGCCCCGTCGTGGCTCGTCATTTTAATGTGCCTGTAGAGGATATAAGCGACACGGAGACAAATATTCGTCTTGCCGGCATGCTTCTTTCGGAGCTCGATACCATGCTTCGCATGCCGCAGAGCACACCTACGGAGGACCGTCTAAGCATCATCCTTGCCAGCTATAACGCAGGCATTGGCCACGTTCTTGATGCTCGACGCCTTGCACGTTACGAGGGTGCTAACCCTAACTCATGGGCCGATGTAAGCCGCTATCTACAGCTTAAGTCCGATCCCGCCTACTATGAACTTGATGTAGTTAAGAATGGCAAGTTTACGGGTAGCGGGCAGACGTTGCACTACGTCAACGAGGTTATGGGAAAGTATCGTCATTATTGTACCCTCGCCTCTTAATTTAATTTGTTGTGAAAAGGCAGCATCTGCTGCCGCTAACGAATTATCTCGTCAATGGGCAGTACGCTTTAGTACAGCCCATCGCCTCGAAATTCGCCGAGCGTTGTATCTAATACCTTCTCGCAACAAATTGCTGGAGATGTAAGGCGGCATCTGCTGCCGCTAACAAAAAGTACTATCAGTGGAATGTACGCCAAGTACTATCCATCCATGGCTTTTTTATATCAGCGCCACTACTGCACCACTCTGACAATAAATTGGGCATTGTAACTCGGTAGGTTGTGGTTAGGGCGTTGAATGTGAATAATCCTTAAATTCCTTATACTCCCTAAACTCTTTAATCTCACTAAATTCACTACCCCCCATACCTAACTATAAAAAGGAGTGTCTGCAACTTGTCAGACACTCCCTTAAATGCTTTTGGCTTTTACAATACCTTGTCGTATTCGAGTAGCGCACGGATCTTACTCCAATTGACTACCGGGTATCGAGCACCGTCGATGAAAGTCACAGGACAGCCGAGGGCTGCATCGTCGATATATATATCGGCATAAACCTTCGGCGATGTTGTCCACGCCTTCTGCTCGGGGTTTTCGTTTACACCCCATAGTTCAATCTTTCGGTCGCGGAACCACTTAATTGCTGCCTCCAACTTAGCCCCCGAGCGCATGGTGAAGAGGATGATTTTGTGTCCCCTCTTGTTTAGAGCGCGCAACACATCCACAGCGCCCTCCACATCCATACCCACAGCGGGGTACTCGTGCTCGACACACGTGCCGTCAAAGTCGACAGCAACAATCAAATTATTGCCCGCGATTCTTACCATATACTACTTCTTTGAGAATGGTTTACAAACACTATTCCAGCAACGCTTCACGGGATTCTTCTCGTTGGGGCTCTTGTAGTAGTCATAGCCGTAGCCCATACCTCCGGTACGTCTGTCGTAGGTGACAGCATTGAGTACGATGCTGAGGTTGTGGAACTTCTTCTCGCGGTAGAGAGCCTCGATGTCGGGAAGATGACGACGGTCGAGGTTGCCCTGACGTATTACGTATACGGTGAGGTCAACGAGTCTATCCGTGATGATAGCATCGGCAACTGCAAATGCAGGGGTGCTATCAATGATGACATAGTCGTAGCGCTCGCGCAGCTCATTCATGAAGTCCTCCATGCGCTGAGACATAAGCATCTCAGTGGGGTTGGGGGGCTGAGGACCTGCGAAGATAAAGTCTAAGTTAGGCGACACCTCGCTCTTGTTTATGATGTCGTTAATCGAGCCTATGTTGTTTGTGAGATATCCCGTAAGACCACGACGATTATTGCGGTGTCCCATGCTCTTTGTGAGCGTGCGACGACGTAGGTCAATGTCGACTACAACGGTGCGCTTGCCCGATGCTGCGAGCGTAGCTGCAAGGTTGAGCGATATGAATGTCTTGCCGCTATGTGGTATCGACGAGGTACACATCAACACCTTAATCTTATTGTCTATAGACATGAAGTTAAGGTTTGTGCGTATCATGCGGAAGGCCTCCGAGATAGCATCACGACCATCCTCCTTAACGATGATGTTGTCATGTATCTTACCGTTAACCTTAGGTACATCGCCAAGGTAGGGTGCTGTCAAGGCCTCCTCTACATCGCGACGTGAACGTACCGTAGTGTTAAGCATCTCGCGAATGTAGATGATAGCGAAGGGTATGGCAAAGCCCAAGACTACAGCGATAAGGTATATCAGCGAGCCTTTGGGGCTTACAGGCTTGTTGCTGCCATAGGCATGGTCGATAACGCGCGCACTACTCTCGGCAGTAGCTCCAACAAGGGCATTCTCCTCAAGCTTGGTAAGAAGGTATATGTAGAGCTCCTCCTTAACCTTCTGCTGGCGAGCCTTCGATAGCAACTCCTTCTCCTTCGTGGGTGAGCTGTGCATCTTGTTGTCGGCGATATTCTGCTGGCGGTTTACCTGCTCAATCTGGAGGTTGAGACCCTCGATGTGCGACTCGAGTGACGACTCAATAGCCTTGCGCACGTCGGCAAGCTGAGCCTCGAGGTCGGTGATGATGGGGTTGCTCTGCGACGATGACGAGCGCAGACGGTCATACTGCAGTACGTTCTCGTTGTACTGACCAATCTGTGTTGCAAGAGCCGACGAAGCGCCACTCATCGAAACCGTAGCTGCGGGGATGAGGGCGTTGGGGTTGTCCACATCGCGAATGTAGGCGAGAATGTACTCCGCCATCTCTCTGTTGGCCTCCAACGAAAGGGCATCCTTGCGCAACTGCTTTATCTCCTCGGCACCAAGAAGAACCTCGTTCTCAGGGCTGTAAAGGCGGTTCTCCTGCTTAAACGTCGCGATGTCGCTATCGGCAAGGTTAAGCTCTTCGCTGAGCGATGCAAGACGCTCGGTGATAAACTCCTGTGTAAGATCCGAGATGGCACGCTTGTCGTCGATAGCATCGGCATTGTATGCATCGATGATGCCGTTGATGACATGCTCGGCACGCAGGGGCACCTGATCGGTCATCGAGATAGCGATAACCGAAGCCAACTTATCGGCAATCTGGCAGCTTAGGCGCTTGCGGTATATCTCCGTAGCCTCGTTCTGAGGTATCTTAGTAACCGTAACCTCCTTGTTTATATATTGATCGAGGTACGGCGTAGCAATCAACGTAATATTACCGAGCGGTGTCGTTATGGTGTCGCCCACGTGCATCTTGATGCGTGCATCAGAGTCCCCGATAGGACCATCCTCGTTCTGAAATTCGTAGAGAGCAACCTCACCGGCCTTGTTAATCTTATACTGGAATGTTCCGAAATCAGAGGGCTGTGCTGTGAGGAACTTAACCAACAGAGGTGTACGTCCATAGATATCTGAGGTGCGTATGCTGCCCTCGGTGGTATAGGTTGTTGCGAGGTCGTATTTCTCGACAACATGCTCCATGAGCTTGCGCGACTGGAGGATATGTACCTCATTCTCTGCAGAACGACGACCTATGCCTCCAAGGATGTCGTTGAAGGCGGTAACCTCCGCACCAGAGCCTTTGCGCGAGTCCTTGACAAGGATTGTCGCCGTGCGCTGGTATGTGGGAGCTGTGCTGTGCAGATAGAAGAATGCTACGCCACCACATAAGAGTATCGATACGATAAACCAATACCAATTCGATAGCGCTAATTGTAGTAGGTCGTTGAGCGTGAGGCCACTACCCTTAGTTTCGGTAGTTGTCTGCTGTGTATTTGTATACTCCGACATAGTTTATCTGTTTGTTTGTGTAACTACTTGTTAAGTGTGAAGATTGTTAGTAGCAGTGTCGCCAATGATATACCCGTAGAGGTAAGCGATACCCAGAACGACCTGTTTGCGTTAATCTCTGATGTCGCAGCCTTGTATTTGTTGGGGCTCACGATGATTACGTCGTTCTGCTCGATGTAGAAGCATGGCGACGAGAATATATCCTGTGAGCGCAGGTCGAGCTTCGTGACAATGCTCTTGCCATCCTTCTCGCGGATGACGGCCACGTTCTCACGGTCACCATAAATGGTGAGGTCGCCGGCCAATGCCAAAGCCTCGAATAGCGTAAGCTGGTCTTTGTTGATGTCGTAGCGGCCGGGCTTAGCTACATCGCCGATGATAGATATGGTGAGCTTGGCAAAGCGTACATGAACCTTCGGGTCGGCAATATACTCGCCATCCATTATCAGCTTCTCAATCTTGGCCTCAGCCTCCTCGCGCGTAAGACCGCTAACCTTCACATCGCCGATGATGGGCATCGTGATGCATCCCTCGCTGTCGACAGTGAGTATCTGAAGGCTATTCTGCGTAGCTGATGTTGATGTGGTGGTTCCCACAGCGCCTGTCAGACCATTGTAGCTCGTCGAGGTGTTAAACGGAGCTGCCAACTCGGGGTTCTTGCTGTTGACAACAACGGTAATCTGATCGTAGGGTTTAAGACGAATGACGTAGTTGTCGGGAATGGTTATCTCCGAGCCACTCTCCACGTCCTGAAGGTAGAGCACCTTACGCTGTGCGTTACATGCGCTAAGTAGCACTACTAATCCGATTAGTAATAATTTGTAGTATCTCATATCTTTTTTGTGTATTTGTCTCAAAACTTTCACACCCAACCCCAAAATATCATCCTCTCATACACCAATCATGATTGTACGTTGGGTAAAATTTTTGCAAATATACAAAAAATATATAATAAAAGCGCAGAATGTTCAAAAAAATACGCCCTACACCCTCTTTTGTTCGATATTCTGCGCTATGATTCTACTCTTAGTTGTTGTCGAGCCACTCCAAGAAGTCCGACGTGCGGCTGCGACTAACGACAACATCCTCCTCGGAGCGAGGCGATAGTTGCAGCTTTAGTCGTGTGCCCAAGTGTTTCGATATGTTTTCTATCGAATTTATCGCAACGATATAGCTACGTGATATGCGGAAGAATATCTTTGGGTCGAGCATCTCTTGCACCGTGTCTAACGAGTAGTCAAGGAGTCGGCGTGTGCCGTTGCGACAGATGGCGTAGGTACTTTTATCCTCCGAATAGCAGTATGCTATCTCCTCCGTCGGGATGATTATAATCTTCTCGCCGGTCTTGACGATAAATCGCTTTTTGTACTCCTTGTCTTTCGGTGCTCCGGCCTTGGTGACAATGTCGATGAGGGTCTCTATGCTCGGCGAGGTGTGTTGTTCGAGGCGCTCTCTACAGCGCTCCCATGCACGCTTTAGCGCAGCCTCCTCGATAGGCTTTAGCAGATAGTCTACGCTGTGAATCTTGAAGGCGTTGACGGCATAGTTGTCGTATGCCGTAGTTATGATTACCTCCGAAGTGACGTTTGCTTGCTCGAAGATGTCGAAACATACGCCATCGGAGAGTTCTACGTCCATGAATATTACGTCTGCACCATCGGGGTTCTCCTCTATCCACTTTATCGTTGAACGCACCGAGCTGAGTGTCATCACAACGCGGCTGTCGGGACAACACTTGTCTATGAGTTTTTTGAGGTTTATCTGCGCAGGGATCTCGTCCTCTACGATGAGCACTTTTATCATACTATCGGGAGTTTTACTATAAATTCTTTATCGCTCTTTACGATGCTTATCTCACGACCTGTGATGTCGAGATATTGGCGACGTATGTTTGCCAAGCCGAGGTGTGTCGACGGCTGTCCATGGGTGCGTAGTTGGAGGTTGTTTGTAACGACTAAAAGGTCGCCCTCCGTCGCTATATTTATCCGTAGCGGAGTGTCGCCGCTCACGATGTTGTGTTTTGTGGCATTTTCAACCAAAAGTTGGAGTGCGCAGGGTACGACCATCTTGTTCAAAAGTTCCTTGTCTATGTCCCATTCAACAACCATTCCCTCGATGAAGCGCTCCTTCAATAAATCGATATATTTCGTTGTGAACTCTATCTCCTCGCTTAACTTGACAAGTGGTTTGTTGTCGTTGCTCAGCATGTATCGATACGTGCCTGCAAGTTTACGTATAAAGGCACTTGCACGCTCCGTCTCGTGCTCCTGAACGAGGTAGTCGAGGATGCCTAACGAGTTGAACAAAAAATGTGGGTTTATCTGCTGCTTCAGACGCTCATATTGATACTCCGTGCGGTGCTTCATCTCGCGCTCCTCGCGTAAGGCTCTATGTGACTCCATGGCCGCCTGTATCATGTAGCATATAGTTATGATTATCAGGTCAATGAGCAGTGCTGCGGAGAGCGTGCGAATGAACTCCTCGAGGCTGTTCCCCGGGCTCGAAAAGTAGGGTGCATCGAAGTATATCAGCGAGGCCGACAGGGTAGGTATCGCGAGGGTCGATATACCTAATATGAGGGTTGTAAACTTGGCCGTTTTGTTGTCTGTCCCGGAGTGTCGCGAGATGGTAATCGTAAGGATTATATTACCTGCCAACAACAGCAGTAGAGCCCAAATGTTGCCTACCACTCTCAGCATGTGCGAAAGTAACATTCCCTCGGTGAATATCTCGGCCCTATCCATGGCTACGTATACCATTCTCAAAATGAGTATGGATATGGCCACGATAACAATGTTGTGGGGTGTTATGCCGTGTCTTTTATCGCTACTTTGCATGCGCTTTACGCGCTGTGTTATACTATCAGTTGCCAAGCCTAATATCGTGGTGATAAGAAACGTAGATATTGCCGGTGCAAGAGTGTCATTCTCAATGACATGCGTTATTGGCTCCCATAGCCACGACCCGAATATAAAGCCCAAGAGCGTTACTACAAGTGTCAACACTGCCATCATCTCAACTCGTGTGTTGTTGCGCATCGACACAACGATAACCATTGTGATAGTGAGTATTGTCAGCGGAATATCGTCATAATAATCCAATGCTCTTGATAGCAGCGCCACCCCAAAATGTAGCACAGCAAAGCAGAGTACAATCGCCTTATTATTTATCGAGCTAAATTTATTCATAGCCACAAATATAGGCAAAATTAATCAAACATCCAACTATTTGTCTACTTTTGCTATGTTAACAATCCATTCTATCTCTTTTTAGAGCCTGTTGGGCCATAGCTTTAGCTATTATCTCATAATCGTGCCATGGCGGAGAGGCTCTTCCATTCGGTCGTAAAATAGTGCAATTCATCGTTAATATATCGCCTTTGGGTAGAAATCATTTGCTCGTTTGACAATTTTTTTTAAAATTTGTAGTGTTAGAACTGTATAGTTATTAAAAATTTTTAAAAATAACAATATTGTCAGTTCGAAAATTTTTAGGACACAAAACGGACGATTATTAATTTTTTTAAAAATATGCAAAAGCCTACTCTCTCATTCTGGCAGATGTGGAACCTAAGCTTCGGTTTCTTCGGAGTTCAGATTGCCTACGCACTTCAGAGCGCCAACATCAGCCGTATCTTTGCGACGTTGGGTGCAGATCCCCACACGTTGAGTTTCTTCTGGGTGTTACCTCCGTTGATGGGTATGATTGTGCAGCCTATCGTCGGCTCGCTCAGCGATAAGACATGGTGTCGTATGGGACGCCGCAAACCCTATCTCTATGTGGGTGCTATTGTGGCTATCATCGTCATGGCGTTGTTGCCCAACTCCGGTAGTTTTAACCTTACGGTAAAGGCGGCATTGGCTTTTGGTGCTGTGATGTTGATGTTGCTCGACACCTCAATCAATATGGCCATGCAGCCATTCAAGATGATGGTGGGCGATATGGTTAACGAGGAGCAGAAGACCAAGGCCTACTCTATACAGAGCCTTTTGTGTAATGCGGGCTCGCTGGTGGGCTACTTGTTCCCCTACATCTTCACGTGGTTGGGTGTGCAGAGTGTGGCTCCCGAGGGTCAGATACCCCCTTCGGTGACATGGTCGTTCTATATCGGTGCTGCCATACTTATCCTCTGTGTGCTCTACACCGGAGCGAAGGTCAAGGAGTGGAATCCCGAGGACTATGCCAAGTACAACAATATCAAGAAGGAGGATAAGGAGGAGAGTACAAATCTCCTTAGCCTTTTGTTCCATGCGCCTAAAGCTTTTTGGCAGATTGGTCTTGTGCAGTTCTTCTCGTGGTTTGCGTTCCTCTACATGTGGACATACACCACAGGAGGTATCGCCGAGACTGTATGGGGTGCTATAGATCCCGCCACGAAGGCTTATCAGGAGGCTGGCGACTGGACGGGAGTTCTCTTCGCTGTTCAGGCTGTAGGCTCTATCCTTTGGGCGATGGTCATTCCTATGTTCCGCAGTGCTAAGGTGGCCTACTCGTTGAGTTTGGTGCTTGGTGCCGTAGGTTTTATCTCTACGTACTTCATTCACGACCAGTATATGCTCTTCGTGTCGTTCTTGCTCATCGGTTGTGCGTGGGCAGCAATGTTGGCTCTGCCGTTTGCGTTGCTTACCAACTCGCTCTCAGGCAAGTCACTCGGCTCGTATATGGGTCTCTTCAATTGTACCATCTGCTTGCCTCAGATTGTCGCTTCGCTTGTCGGTGGAGTGTTGTTTATGACCTTCGGAGGTGAGACCAAGAGCATCGAGGTCCCCGTTGTTGAGCCTGAGGCTAAGGTTGAGGTTGTGGCTGAGGCTACGGAGCAGCCTGCCGACGATGTTATCGTCCTTGAGGCCGTCGCAGCCGAGGAGGTTGTTGCCGAGGAGGTAGCTGCCGAGGAGGTAGCTACCGAGGTTATTGCCGAGGATGTCGTAGCTGAGCCTGTAAAGACTGAGATTAAGGAGTTCCAGAGTGGTCAGATTATCATGCTTGTCATTGCGGGTGTGGCGTTGCTCTTGGGCGCTGTGGCAGTCTTTGGCATAAGCACAAAACGTAAGGAGTAGACGCTGTCTACGCTTCGCAAAAGAGATACAAACATACATATATAACTATTAACTATTATTAACTAACACTAAAACACTATGAGAAAATTCTTAACTATGTGTTTGGGTCTTGCTATCTTGGCGATGGCTATCCCCGCCCAAGTGTTTGCCCAGTCGGGTAGATACGAGGTTAAGGGCGTGGTAGTTGATGCTACAGGGACGCCTGTTATCGGAGCCTCTGTTGTAGAGCAGGGCACGACAAACGGTATCACTACCGATGTTAATGGTCAGTTCCAGCTTAGCGTTAACAGTGCTGAGTCTATTGTGACCATTAGCTTCATTGGCTACGAGACCAAGGCTCTTGCTGCTAACTCTACGGAGCTTCAGCGCGTGGTTCTTGCTGAGGATTCGGCTATGATCGACGACATCGTTGTCATCGGTTATGGTACTGTGAAGAAGGAGGATATGACCGGCTCGGTTGTCGCTGTTAAGGCTGACGATTTGAACCGTGGTGCAGTCGTATCTACACAGGATATGATGCAGGGTAAGGTCCCCGGCTTGCAGGTTGTCCCCGGCGATGGTGGTCCTAACTCGGCTCCTAAGATGCGTATTCGTGGTATTTCGTCATTCAACGCTAGTCAGGATCCCTTGATCGTTATTGATGGTGTGCCCATCGCTTCGGACATGGGTGGCGGTATGACCAACCCCTTGTCGTTGGTTAACCCTAACGATATCGACTCGTTCACGGTGTTGAAGGATGCTTCGGCAACGGCTATCTACGGTTCGCGCGCATCTAATGGTGTCATCATCATCACAACAAAGAAGGGTAAGGGTAACAAGATTAACTTCTCTTACAATGGCTCATTGAGCGTGTCACAGAACTCAGCAACTCTTCCTGTTATGACGGCTGATGAGTTCCGTAGCTATGTGGCAACGGCTTATCCCGAGGGTACGACTGCTGGTAAGAAGGTGGCTAAGATGGTTGGTACAGAGAATACTGACTGGCAGAGCCTTATCTTCCGCACAGCGCTTTCGCACGACCACAACGCGAGCCTCTATGGCAACTATAAGGACGAGAAGGGCGTTGTAGAGCTCCCATATCGTGTATCATTGGGTTATACAGGCCAGCAGGGTACTTTGCATACGGCGAAGTACGACCGTGTGACGTTGGACTTCAATCTTGCTCCTAAGTTCTTGGACAACCACCTTACGGTATCTCTTTCGGGTAAGGGTGTATACAGCCACGAGCGTAACGCATCGAGCGGTGCTGTAGGCGAGGCTGCCTTCTTTAACCCTACAATGCCTGCTTATAACTACGACGAGAATGGTGACATTGACTATCTCAAGACAAATGGTTATTTCCAGTATGGCTCATGGACTGGTGGTGGCTTGTTTATCGCTGATGCGTTGGCAATGAACAATCCACTCTCTACGCTCTACGATAACGAGAATACGAAGAATGCATATCGTTTCTTGGGTAATGCTCAGATCGATTATAAGGTTCACGGCTTGGAGTCGTTGCGCTTCAACCTTAACCTTGGTACAGACTATGTGAAGTCTTCATCGTTAAATAAGACTATCCCCGGCTCACGTGCGGCATGGCGTGATACAGACAATAAGGCTTGGGGTAAGTATTCAGAGGGCTTTGGTAAGAACTACAACAACCTCTTGGAGTTCTACGGTAACTATAACGAGACATGGGGTAAGCACACTCTTGATGCTACTTTGGGTTATTCATGGCAGCACTTCTACGGTGGCGGCAACTCTTATGGCTACTACAATAGCAAGGATGGTAACGATCCTGTGGACCCCAAGCATGATACTACTTATTATGCTGAGGAGAGCTTCCTTGTATCGTTCTTCGGTCGTGTAAACTACTCATTCGACTCACGTTACTTGTTTACTTTCTCACTCCGTGCCGATGGTTCGTCAAAGTTTGCTAAGGGTAACCGTTGGGGTTACTTCCCCTCGGCAGCATTCGCTTGGAATGCTAAGAGCGAGTCGTTCTTGGAGGATGTAGATGCCGTATCGGCATTGAAGCTCCGTTTGAGCTATGGTCAGACGGGTCAGCAGGAGATTGCGAACTATCTGTACCTTCCCGGTTACTATCTCTCTACAAACCAGTATGATATGGCAAATATGGGTAGCGATGGTTACTACAACTACTACACGCCTCGAGCGTTTAACCCCGATATCCGTTGGGAGACTACTACTACATATAATATAGGTGTAGACTTTGGCTTCTTGGATGGTCTTATCAATGGTAGCGTCGATGTTTACCGTCGTGATACTAAGGACTTGTTAAATAATGTAACAACTCCTCTTGGTGCTAACTTCGGTGATACTATCATGACTAACATCGGTACTATGCGTAACCAAGGTGTTGAGTTCTCTTTGGACTTCAATCCTGTACGCACAGCTGATTGGAGCTTACGCTTCGGTATCAACGGTACATTCCAAGATACTAAGTTTATCCAACTGGATAACAACATGGGTAATTCAGACTATGCCGTATACCAAGGCGGTCCTTCGATGGGTACAGGTGGTGCCGGTATGGTTATGCACAAGGAGGGTTGCAAGCCCTACACGTTCTACACCTTCCGTCAGGTATACGATGCTAACGGCAAACCTATACAGAACGCCTTGTGGGATAAGAACAATAATGGCATACTTGATCAGGATGACCGTTACGACACCGGTAAGAGCCCGCTGCCCGATTTCTTCTATGGTGTAAACCTCAAGCTTAGCTACAAGAATTGGGACTTCGGCTTCAATGGCCACGGCTCTGTAGGTAACTATGCATTCAACGATATTTGGTCTACACACTCTACTTCGAACTTTGATATCAATACAGGTAGCATGGCTAACTACATCAAGTTTGATGATAAGCACGCTACAGGTTGGACCGAGGCAAACTCTCAGGAGCAGTGGGCATCGGACCTCTTCTTGGAGGATGCATCATTCTTCCGTTTGGATGATATCAACCTTGGTTACACATTCGAGGACCTTGGCAATAGCGGACTCGACTTGCGTATAGCAGCTGGTGTACAGAACGTATTTGTTATCACGAAGTACAGCGGTCTTGACCCTGAGGTAAGTAACGATCTTGGTATCGATGGCACTATTTGGCCTCGTCCTCGCATCTACTCATTGCGCGTTAACCTTAATTTCTAATCAATTAAATCGCAATAACAATGAAAACAACAAAATATATACTTGTTGCAGTTGTAGGAGCGTTGTTTACTCTTTCGTCGTGCGTGGGTGACCTTGATGCACTTCCCTTGAACTCGACAGAGAAGACAGCGGATACGGCCTACGACCACACTGTAGAGTCATACCTTTTCGGTCTTGCTAAACTCTACAATACAATGAGCTCGCACGAGGTAAGCTATGTTACCGTAGCCGATGCAGGTGCTAGTCAGGTTGCACGTGCGTTCTTCGCATGTCAGGAGGTTACCACCGATGCATGTAAGATTGCTTGGGGTAATGATGCATGGTGTCGTGCTATGAACACCAACACTTGGACAGATGAGGATAACGATGCAGTTTTCGGTGTTTTCTTCCGTTCTATCCAGTCAATTTCGTTCTGTAACGAGTTTTTGCGCCAAACTACCGACGATAAGTTGTCGTCACGTGGTGCTTCGGCTGCTGTTAAGGCAAAGGTTCAGGAGTTCCGTGCTGAGGCACGTCTTATCCGTGCTTGGTACTACTGGATGGCTATGGATGTATTCGGCAATGTTCCATTTACTACGGAGGCTGATAGCGTAGGTTTGATACCTCCTAAGCAGGCAGACCGTGCCGATGTTTATGACTATATTGTTGGCGAGTTGGAAGCACTTGTAGCTGATGATTCAGATCTTCCTGCTGCACAGTCTAACTATCCTCGCGTAGATAAGGGTTCGGCTCTTGGCCTTCTAGCACGTATCTATCTCAATGCTGAGACATACAAGGGCACTCCCGAGTGGGAGAAGTGTAAGCAGACTTGCGAGAAGATCTTTAATCTCGGTTATCAGCTTGCTCCTACTTATGCAGAGCTCTTCCGTGGTGATAATGGTGAGAACCCCGATGCTAAGCGTGAGTTCCTTATGGTTATACCTTTCGACACTAACCAGCAGCAGTCTTATGGTGGTACTACATTCCTCACAGTAGGCGCTCTTGCAGAGACCGACATCAAGGCTGACGGTGCTATTAATGGTTCTACTGATGCTTGGGGAGGTGTTCGTATTGATGGTAGCTATGTTGAGAAGTTCTTCAAGGTCGAGAATGTTGACTTCGAGAAAGGTACTTACGATTGCGCTGATGAGCGTGGTAAGATGTTCTATATCAAGGGTCGAGAGAGTGGTAGCATCCCCTCTAAGGACGAGATTTATAACTTCCAGTATGGTTGGAGTTGCATCAAGTTTAGCAATATCCCTCACGATCAGACTAAGGCGCAGTTTGAGGCTAATGCCCTTCAGACCTTTGCTAATGTAGACCTCCCTATTGTGCGTTTGGGTGAGATTTACTTGATTTATGCTGAGGCTTGCTGCCGTTTAGGTGAGGGTGCTACTGCACAGCCTAAGATGGATGAGTTGGCACAGCGTACAGGCGTTCCCGCTCTCACTGTTCCCGCATCTTGGGATAACGCGGCTCGCGATATGTTCGTAGCCGAGCGTGCTCGTGAGCTTCTCTGGGAGTCATGCCGTCGTACCGACCTTATCCGCTATGGTCTCTACTCTGGTGATGAGTATTTGTGGCCTTATAAGGGTGGCGAGAGCCCCGCAGGACAGTCGTTCCCCAAGTATAAGGAGTTGTTCGCAATTCCTGAGAAGCAGATTATCGCTAATCCAGGGTTGAAGAACCCCACAGGTTACGATGAGGCTGCCGAGGAGAAATAGGTCATGCTAACCAAATAAAATTTTACGATTATGAAATTGATGAAATATTTTATGCTCCTTGTTGCCGCTGCTGGCGTTATGTCGGCATGTGAGACGGACTTGGAGAAGATTCAGACTCTCCCCGATAGCGAGGTTAAGGCTCCTGTTATTCATGAGCTCGCTGAGAATGAGGTGTCGATCAATCCCACGAACAGAACATCAAAGTTCGTCGTTGAGTGGGATGCAGCAGATTTTGGTAAGGGTATTATGTTCACAACGGACATCTATCTCTCGTATAACGATACAGAGGTAGCCGTTGCTACAGGCTTAAGCAAGGATAAGATATCATATACCTTGACATATCAGCAGATGAATACCCTCGCCTCTAAGGCTGTTGACAAAGGTGGTTTGGGTGTTCCTATCGATACCACGGTGGATGTTAAATTGCGTGTTGGCTCAGTAGTTGGTACTACTGGCAAGATGTTGTACTCTGAGTATGCTGTCATCAAGTTTACATATACCAATAAGCGTGAGGAGGCTAAGCAGCCTGAGGATGGCGACACTACTGAGGGTGATGAGAACACTGAGGGTGGTGAGAACACCGAGGGTGGTGAGAACAATGATGGTGGCGAGAGCGCCGAGGGCGAAGGCACTACCGAGTCTCCTGAGGGTGATGACACAACCACTGAGGATACAACCACTGATGGTGACAATGCCGAGGGTGGCGAGGATTCTACCGATGGCGACACACCTGTAGAGAATAACTAAACAACATTTATAAATCCCATTATTAACTTTTTAAATTTTAATTATTATGAAAAAATTATTTTTTGCAATGGCTGCCATAGCTATGTTGGCAGCATGTGAGTCTGAGGGTAATGGCAACAAGAAGCCTGTAGGCCCCGGTGAGTTTACTCAGGCTGAGACTAAGGTTACTGTAGACGTTACAGCTGCTGGCTGGGAGAACTGCAACGCTTGGGCTTGGAACCTTGAGGACACTACTATCAACTACACTACTGATGCTGAGGGTAATGCTACATGGCCCGGTGTAGCTCTTGAGACTGAGGAGATTGATGGCAAGACTTATTACGTTTGGACAGCTGCTAAGGAGCTTGAGGGTTCAACTATTGGCTTTATTGTAAGCGGTGCAGCCGGCGAGACTTCTGGCCAGACTATTGACCTCCACATCACACTTGACTCTGGTAAGGGTGTAGCTATCGTTCTTACTGAGACAAACGCTGATGGCAAGTGGTTGGCTACTATCAACGGTGAGACAGCTGAGGAGCCCGAGCAGGAGCCCGTTGAGGAGCCCGTTGTAGTACTTGCAGACCACACTTGGGGTGTTATCGGTGGCTTCAACAGCTGGGCTGCTGATGTTCCTATGACAATCACTGATGGTGTTGCTTCTGCTACATTCGAGATTACAGCAGTAGAGGATGGTGGTAACGAGTTCAAGGTGCGTGCAGATTCTGCTTGGGATGTTAGCTACGGTTACAATCCTGCAGAGGGTGAGCCCGAGCTCGCTCCCGTTGATGGTTCTGAGTTCTTCGCTACTTTCAATGGTAATAATATCAAGGTTACTGAGGTTGGCTCTTACACTATCACTTTCGCTATCGATGGTGAGATCGAGACCTTTACTCTTAAGAAGAACTAATCTCGGTATTCGGTGTATTATGCTCATGGGTGCATGATACAAATTTTGGTCGTGGGGCTTTGACCGGCCCCTCGACCCCTAAGCCAAGACGTCAGTGACACGGAATAGCGCTTGGCACCAACACGAAAAAACTAAAACACTACTAATATGAGACTCAAATCTATCCTTTTTGTGGCTTGCGCCGTTGTGGTGTCGCTCCTCGCTGTGCACTGCATCATGCACAAGCCTGCGGCAGGTGGCGACTTTGCCCTCGGCAACAACGCCCCCGTAGTGCCCATGACAATAAAGACGGGCACAACGTCGCACTACCTCACGGACTACTACCCGCAGTGGGTCGGCGCCGACGAGCTTACAACCTCCGACGAGCGCCTTAAGCTCACCGCAACGGCTGACGACTGGTCTACTTTCGATATAACAACAGATGCCGAGGTGCTTGTAGCTACCATCGACGTGTGGCATGAGGGTGAGCCCTTAGCCGTCGTTGTGCTTGGTGGCAAGCGCGACACCGAGGGTAGCTACATGTCTACTACGGAGGTCAATGACGGCCGCATCATCGTTGAGGCAACAGCGCCCATCGCTGAGGCCGTAGCCCTCTGGCAGAATAACTCCATCGAGGATGTTAAGGTTGAGGGTAACACCCTCAGCGTTGCCATCCCCGCGTGTGCCGAGAACTTCGACCGCTCTGTAGTGCGCATCTTTGCAGCATCCGAGGCGGGACGTTTTAACGATGTGCTCCTTCCGTTGGAGCGTGGCGCGGTTGTCACCGATGCCAAGGATATACGTCGTGGCGACCACCAGTCGCAGGTGCTCTACTCGTTGATGGTCGACCGCTTCAACAATGGTACCACCGAGAACGACTGGAAGATTAACTCTCCTGAGGTGTTGGATAAGGTGGATTATCAGGGTGGCGACATCGTGGGCATAACACAGAAGATCGAGGATGGCTTCTTCACCGACCTCGGCATAACAACGATATGGATATCGCCCATCACGCAGAATCCTGAGGATGCGTGGGGTCAGAACGTAAATCCCGATACCAAGTTCTCGGGATACCATGGCTATTGGCCTATATATAACACAAAGGTGGACTTCCGCTTCGGTACGGACGAGGAGCTTCGCACGATGCTCTCTACGGCACACAACGAGAATATGAATGTCATTCTTGACTATGTGGCTAACCACCTGCATATCAACTCTCCCGTGCTTCAGGAGCACCCCGATTGGACTACAGACCTATATCTTCCCGATGGCCGCAAGAATATAGGCCAGTGGGATGGCGAAACACGTCTTACAACATGGTTTGACGAGCATATCCCCACGCTCGACACACGTCGCGAGGAGGTGTGCGACCCGATGACCGACACGGCACTATACTGGGTACGCAATTTCGACTTTGATGGCTATCGTCACGATGCGTGCAAGCATATTCCGTTGAACTACTGGCGTATGCTCACACACAAGATGAAGTCGACGATGCCCGAGCGTAACCTCTGGCAGATAGGCGAGACCTACGGCGATGTTGAACTTATCGGCTCGTATGTTAAGTCGGGTATGATCGACTCGCAGTTCGATTTCAACCTCTATCACAACTCGCGCGATGTCATCGTCGACGAGAGTCGCTCGATGCGCACTATTGCCTCTACTGTCGAGGAGTCGGAGGCGGCCTATGGCTCGCACCATACGATGGGTAATATCACGGGTAACCACGATAAGCCGCGCTTTATCTCGTTGGCCGGTGGCGACATGTCGCTCTGGTGTCCTGACGATAAGGCTGAGGGCTGGCACCGCGAGGTGGGTGTGGGCGACATGGACAAGGGACATGCCGGCTTGCAGTTGCTTAAGGCCATCATCACCACCGTGCCGGGTGTTCCCTGCATATATCAGGGTGATGAGTTCGGTGTGCCGGGTGCTAACGACCCCGACAACCGCGATATGATGCGCTTTGATGGCTATAACGACTACCAGACGAAGGAGTATGCACAGACCAAGGCCCTCATCGCTGAGCGCCGTGCCTCTATGCCGTTGATGTATGGTGACTACCGCACGCTCTATGTTGATGACGAGGCGTGGGTGTTCTTGCGCCACTATATGGGCGAGTGGACGTTGGTGGGTATCAACGTGCGTGGCGAGGCTAAGAGCGTGGAGGTTGAACTTCCTTCATTTGCGCAGTGTGGCAACCTCGAGGTGGCTGTTGCTACCGAGGGTGCTGCGGCTGAGTGCTTAGGCGAGGGTCGCATAAGCGTGACTGTGCCTGCCTATGGTTATGTAATTGTAAATAAGTAATATAAACCTATACTGTTATGAAGAGATTTTTAGCACTTGTCGTAGCTGTCGCTACGCTTGTAGGTTGCTGCAACTGCAACGAGAAGGTTGAGAACCGCGAGTTCGATAAGTTCAACTCGGTGGTATACGAGATGAACATCCGTCAGGCAACACAGGAGGGTACCTTTGCAGCTGCGGAGAAGTATCTTCCGGAGTTGAAGGAGATGGGCGTAGACATCGTATGGCTTATGCCGGTGAGCCCTATTGGTATTGATGGTCGTAAGGGTACGCTTGGTTCGTACTACTCGATTATCGACTATAAGGAGATTAACCCCGAGTTCGGTACTATGGAGGATTTCGAGCACTTCCTTGCTACGGCTCACGACCTCGGTTTGAAGGTCATCCTCGACTGGGTTGCCAACCACACCTCGCGCGATGCCGACTGGTGGAAGGAGGGTAAGACCGACTGGTATGTCATGGACGAGGAGACAGGCCTTCCTATCGTCGAGTACGACTGGACGGATATCGCAAAGCTCAACTATAAGAACGAGGATATGCGTGCTGCTATGCTCGATGCTCTCAAGTTCTGGGTTGAAAAGGGTGTCGACGGCTACCGTTGCGATGTGGCAATGAATGTCCCCGGTGACTTCTGGGCTGAGGCTTGGAAAGAGGTCCGCGCCATCAATCCCGATGTATATCTCTTGGCCGAGGGTGAGGAGACATGGTTGCACGACAGTGGCTTCGAGGCTACGTATGCATGGGAGCTACACCATATCTTCAATGCTATGGCTAAGGGTGGTAGCGAGACCAAGAATGTTGCGGGCGATGGCACCATCAAGACCGATGCAAAGAGTGTTGCCGACCTTAAGGAGTACCTTGCGCGCGACGATGAGAAGTATCCTGCACCCGCTATGCGCCTTATGTTTACATCGAACCACGACGAGAACTCATGGGCAGGTACGGAGTTCGAGCGTATGGGCGATGCTCACAAGACCTTTGCAGCGCTCACCTTTGTGTTGCCTAAGAGCCAGCCGCTTATCTATACAGGTCAGGAGATAGGTCTTAATCGTCGTCTTGCCTTTTTCGAGAAGGACTCTGTTGTTGAGCTCGTAGATACGGAGTATGGCAAGGAGTACCGCGACTTCTACAAGGGTCTATGTGCTTTCCGTCATAATAACTCGGCATTGGCTGCGGGCGCTAACGTAGCACCTATGCACTATGTTGAGGGTGCTCCCGAGAGCGTGCTTGCATTTACACGTGCCAACGAGGAGAACACAGTGTTGTGTCTCTTTAACTTCTCGGCAGAGCCCGCAAGCGTGACGCTCACGGAGGCTGAGGCCGGTGAGTACAACTGTCTCTGCGGTCAGACTAAGAGCTTCGCTGCAGGTGATGTTGTTGAGCTTGGAGCGTGGGGTTATATGCTCCTTTCAAAATAATATCGACATAGAGCGTGAATAAAAGGTGTAATGCGTCTTTTATTCACGCTCTCTCTTTCTCTCTTGTGACCTATGATGTACAAAACTCCCGAGTGGAGCTACTCTGCTGTGCTCTATGAGCTTAACGTCAGGCAGTTTACGCCAGAGGGTACGTTCAATGCGGCCATCGAGCGCCTCCCTTTTTTGCGCTCGATAGGCATTGATGCCATCTGGCTGATGCCGATATATCCTATCGGTATTGAGGGACGTAAGGGTACGTTGGGCTCGTACTACTCAATTCGCGACTATAAGGCTGTGAACGAGGAGTTTGGCACAGAGGCTGACTTAAGGGCGTTTATATATGTCGCTCACTCGCTCGGCATGAAGGTGCTCTTGGACTGGGTCGCAAACCATACGGCACGTGATGCCCGCTGGATTACGGAGCGTCCGGCAGAGTGGTATGAGCGTGATAGCGAGGGTGTGGCAAAGGTGCCATGGGATTGGACAGATACCGCAAAGCTAAACTATGCCAACCATGATGTTTGGCGTGGTGAGATTGAGGCTATGCGCTATTGGGTTGAGGAGTTTGGTGTCGATGGCTTCCGTGCCGACATGGCCATGCTTGTGCCTATTGAGTTTTGGCAGGAGGCCTCTGCCGAGCTTCATGCCGTAAATCCCGATATCTTCATGCTTGCCGAGGCTGAGGAGGATAACCTCTTCGACGGAGCATTCAATATGAGCTATCAGTGGAACATCCACCATATAATGTGCGACATCGCTAAGGGTGCGCGCAGGGTGTGGGATATGCGCAATGCCATACATTCGGAGAGGGCTAAATATCCGCACGAGGCTCTTCGCATGAGCTTCACGTCGAACCACGATGAGAACTCGTGGAGTGGCTCGGAGCAGTCGCGCTTTGGTGCTGCATTGGAGGTTATGCGTGCAATGACCTTCCTTATGCCCTCGACGATGCCCCTTATATATACAGGTGAGGAGGTGGGCTACGACCACTCTTTCGCCTTCTTCGAGCGCGACCCGATACCGGTGGAGGCGTATCGTGAGAACCGCACCACGGAGCTCTATCGTCGTCTTACGGCGCTTAAGCATCGCGAGCGTGCTTTGTATGCCGGTGAGCGTGGTGGCGAGATGATAGAGATAGAGAATAACGCTAAGGATTGCATGATGACCTTCGTGCGTGAGGTCGAGGGTAGCCGTGTTGTTGCCATCATGAACCTCTCGCCCTATACCATACATGCCGACTTTAACACGGGAATATATGCCGGAGCCTATCGTGATGCTATGACCGGTGAGCGCTTCATCCTCGACGAGCACGTGGAGTGTGATATCGCACCGTGGCACTATCGTATATTAGTAAAATAGAGTATATATGAAAAGAGTATTAACCCTCGTTATGCTTCTTGCCGTGGCTACCTCGGCCTTGGCAGCGAAGCCCAAGTTTGAAGTTAAACATGTCGAGCCTCTGTCGTGGTGGGTGGGCATGAATACACCCTTGCAGCTTATGATTAATGCTGAGGGTGTTGCGGACTATGCTATCGAGATTCTACCTGCGGGTCAAGGTGTTGAGCTTAAGGGCGTGCATAAGGCCGAAAGCCCCAACTACATCTTCGTGGATGTGGCTATCAGCGACGATGCGAAGGCTGGTGACTACACGCTACGTTTCACTCTCGGCAAGCATAAGTACGACTACACGTATACTATCGCCGAGCGTCGTGAGGACTCGCGCGAGCGTGAGAGCTTCACCACGGCCGACTTCGTATATCTCATCATGCCCGACCGCTTTGCAAATGGTGATGCAAAGAATGACTCTACGGACGATACCGTTGAGAAGGCCAACCGTAGCAACCCCGGCCGTCGCCATGGTGGTGACATTCAGGGTATGATTGACCATCTCGACTATATCGCCGACCTTGGTGCTACGGCCATCTGGTCTACGCCGCTATTGTTGGATGATGAAAATGGCGCATCGTACCACGGCTACTCGTGCAGCAACTACTACCTCATCGACCCTCGCTATGGCTCAAACGAGCTCTTTAAGAGATACGTCGAGGAGTGCCACAAGCGCGACCTCAAGGTTATTATGGATATAGTTCCCAACCATAGCTCTACGTCGCACTGGTGGTATGCCGACCTCCCCTTTGCTGATTGGGTGCACCAGTGGGATAGCTATACGCAGTCGAACTGGACATTCTCGACAAACATGGACTTCAATGCCTCGAAGTCGGACTTGTATCAGATGGAGAGCGGCTGGTTTGATCGCACGATGGCCGATATGAACCTCGATAACGAGTATCTCCTCAACTACTTCAAGCAGTGGGCTGTATGGTGGGTGGAGTATGCCGATTTGGATGGTTTCCGCGTGGATACGTACCCCTATAACGAGAAGATGCCCATGAGCCAATGGTGTAAGGCCGTTATGGAGGAGTATCCCAACTTCAATATTGTGGGTGAGGTGTGGACATCATCCATCCCGCAGTTGGCATACTGGCAGGGTGGTAACGCCAATAAGGATGGCTTTGACTCCAACCTTAAGTCTATCATGGACTTCCCGTTGCATGATGCTATACGTGCTGCGATGACGGAGTACGACAATCGCGGTGGTTGGGGTATGGGTATGACACGTGTGTACGACGTATTGTCGCACGACTTCGTATACCACGACCTCAGCAATATGATGATTATGGCGGGCAACCACGACACTGATCGTATTGGCGATGTGTGCGATGGCGACCCCCGTCGCATGAAGATTGTTACGGCACTTATGGCTACGCTTCGCGGTATGCCGCAGATGTTGTATGGCGACGAGCTTATGTTCCGCTCTACGGATCGCTCAAAGGGTCATCCTACACTCCGTGTAGACTTCCCCGGTGGCTGGGAGGGCGACACGAGGAATCTCTTTGACCGCAGCCAGCACGAGGGCGTAGAGAAGGATGTCTTCGACTATACACATAGGATTATGAATTGGCGTAAGTCAAAGGAGGTGATACATACGGGTAAGACCCTTCACTTCATCGACCGCGACAATACCTATGCCTACTTCCGTTACAATGATACGGATGTCGTATTTGTATATGTCAACAACACCGAGCAGGAGCGCACAATACCTTGGGAGCGTTATGCCGAGCTCTCGGCAGGCCTAACCTCGGGTCGCGATGTTATTACGGGCGAGGAGGTTGTGATGCAGGGTAAGCGCGTAGAGCCGATGTCGGTGCTTATCGTGGAGTTTTCTCGATAGCAACATCTAACAAACTAGAGGCTGAATAAAAAGTGTATTTCTGCGTTACGCTTGCCCTCAAAATGCTCATTTACGCCAAGTAAACTCCGCTTTTTCGGGCTTCGCAGGCCTAAAACTACATCTTTTTATTCAGCCTCTTAACAAGACGGGGATGACAAATTTACTTTTAGTCATCCCCGTTGTAGTTTTTTTGTAATACGCTTGTCATGCCCCGCCTAATGAGTGAATGGAATGGCGGGATGAGTGAATGGAATGGAATAAATCCTCTTGGTCGCTACTTTTTGCGGTATATTTGGTAGCTATTGACGAAGTTTTGCCATACGATATATGCTGTGGGTGCTACTGAGGCGACGGGGTCGAGGAAGTTGAGCGACATCCACACTGCAAGGATGGTATTCTTCTGTCCTACAGATTGACCTCCGGCGATGGTGTCGCCAGAAAGGGTGCCCAAGAGGCGGCCGACAGTAAATTGCGTGAGGCATAGCACGAGGGCGACGACAGCGAGCTCCACCTCGACAAATGGATCGGCCGCGGTGTCGAGAATAAAGGCTGTGGTACGTCCGAGTACCAAGATAAGCGACACAAGCCATATATAGAACGATAGTGACGAGTGCGAGGCAAACCACTCGGCAATGCGCGGTGTGAGCCATCTGAGGAGTTGCGCCACGACAAAGGGTGCGATGAGCGTAGGTGCCACGCGGCCGATAATGTCGATAAACGTGCATGTGCCGTTGCCATAGGCGTGGAGTATTATGGGTGCAACGATGGCTGTGGCAATGTTACACACGAGGCTGTATGTCACCATCGTCGTCACGTTAGCGCCGAGCATGCCGCCAATGACAACTGCGGCCATGGCTATGGGTGCAAGTACGCATATCATGGCACCCTGAGCTACCGTATTGCCTAATAGGGGCTCTACGAGGTGGTATACGGCAATCGAGCCGAGAAACTGCACAAGGAGCATCCATAGGTGGATGAGGCTTAGGCGCATCTTACGCACATCTACGCGGCAGAAGGTGATAAAGAGCATCGCACCGATAAGCAGCGGCGTAAGCATAAAGTTGGTGGCCGCCTCGACATGTGCCAAGGGGCGGCAGAGGAGTGCCCCCACAACCATAGCAAGGGGCATGGATATTGTCTTTACAGTATGTCTTGAAAGTGCCATATTAAGGGGTTATTTGCTCTCTGTTAGGAACTTAAGCGCTATGCTCATCAGCTTGTTGCGCTCGTTCTCATCTCTTATTGTCTCTATCGGGAAGCCTACGACGAGTGTGGGCTGCGTGCCTGCGGAGGCTACGGCTGCGGACTGGGCATTTGCCCTGTAGCGTAGCGCAACGAAGGCATCGCTACCTACTGGCGTTACCACCTCGGGCGACTCTACAGCGTATATATCCTCCGATAGTTCGGTGTTGAATTGCAGCGTGAGATTCTTGCGCGAAAATCTCGATGCCGGAGCATATACATCGCCACGGCGCGTAGCCATATTACCTCCAAAACGCACGTGTAGAACCTCCTCGGCAAATGCACGGTCGTCGGCCGTGGCTGTGGGCGCATGCCACAGGTCGGTGAGGAGATAACTTCCCGAAACAAGTAGTGCTCCTCCACGCTCGGCATAGTTGCGGAGTACCTGCTGAAGCTCATGACTCATGGCCTCGAAGTGGTAGCCCGATGTGCCGCGACCTATGCTCGTTGTGCGCTGCTTGCCAAGGATAAGGTCTACGACATCGTACTCGTCGAGCGCCACGCTGCCATGTGCTACGGCCCTGTGCGACGACGAGCAGAAGGAGTATCCCGCCTCGACGATAGCACGACCATGGAGTGCAGGGTAGTCAAACGTATTTCCGGCGATTACCTCCTGTTCGTAGTCGTTGTATGACGTGCCGAGGGCGTAGTTGTCGTTCTCGGAGCGTGAGAGGCTACGGTCGAATATGGTCTGCTCCCCGATGAACGATATGTCGTTGATGTATGCCGCGCCACTGTCGTAGCGGTTGTAGGAGCCGGCAATAGAGTCGCCCTGTACGCTTAGGGGTGCTGCCACGCGGTCGAAGCCGTTGATGACGAGGATGTCGCCCTTGGAGCGCTTGGCGCGTGCTACAGTAAGGGTCTCGGAGTCGAAGCTTTCGCCACCCTCGTTTACGGCCGTAATGCGGAAGCTGTATAGCTTGCCGGCATCAATCTTAACGGTTGTCGTCGTGCCGTCTATGCGTCGGCCATTGTCAAAGCCGCCATCCTCTATGCGCGTGTATAATATGTAATAGTCGGGTGAGGCTGTGGGCTCAAGAGCATCTGTCGTTGGCGCCCAGCTCAGGTGCGCCTCGTTGCCTCGCAGGAGTGCCGCGAAGCTGTTCACCGGCAGTGGCTGCACAACATAGGGAACAGCGTATTGGCTCGATAGGTAGCGTAGCATACCCTTATATATAGCACGGCTAATATCGAAGCGGAACGAGGGGTCGTGTCCATAGCGCATGTCGGCGAAGTTCTGGTGTGAGAGGAGCTCAAGCAACATCGTGGGGCACTTGGGCATGCGTGCTTCGTAGTAGGCTCTGTCCCACATGCCGCGACGTGTCCATTGGGGCTCGTACTTTAGACGTATGTCGTTGACAATCTGCGACATCACAATGTCGGTGAGGTCGCGAGAGCGTAGGCGCGATATGTCGTCATGAAACTCACCACCATTCTCCTTCGTGCAGTATATGCCGAGCGTGCCGATGATGTCGTCGTTGAGGCGCACGCCCGCGTCGGAGTGGAAGGCGAAGGCGAGATCGATGGGTATATTCTTGCCATTCACACCCCTTCGTTTGTTCCGTTTACTGCTCTTATCCATCAGGTTGTTTACCCAATGTGCTCGCGACATGTAGTCATCGCGGTAGTCGTCCCTGCCCTCCTTCGGGGCGTATACATCTGTCGTAAATCCCGACCACTGCAACCAGTAGCGTGCACCCTCGGTGAAGCGCGGGTAGTTACTCGTCTCCTCGGTGTACTCTATGCCCTCCTTGCGTAGTGTGGGGTCTACACTGCGACGTATGTTGCCCATGCCGCCACCAATCTTCACAGCATCGGCCGTAACAACACCCTTATGTGCGGAGGTGTTCGAGAGTGTCACAAGAGCATCGTGTTTGCCTGCCGCGAAGTAGAAGTCACCGAGAGCCACCCACATCGAGCCTCCCATCTGCTGGTTTACGCGAAATTCGCGCTCGCCACCCGTGGCATGCACCGTGTAGTGAGCATCGGTAACAGACTCTTTGTGTGTGATATACGAAACGTATACGGTATATATTCCCGCCTCGGGTATCGTTCCTCCCCATACGGCTGAGGCATCCTTGGCCTTGCTTGCTGTGGTCTGCATCATGCGTGCCGTACCATCCTCAAAGGGGTTATGCCCCGAGGGGTAGCTGTCGTGGAGATGTGCGAAGCCTACGCCCGCCTCCTGCCATTTGCCGTGCTCGGTGTAGCGTGAGTCATCTATGCCCTCGTCGTTGTCGATGATAACCTCATGGCGCGATGTCGAGCGCTCGCGCGGGAGTAGCACCGTAGCCCCTGCACGCTCGAGCATGGGGACAAGGAAGGGTAGCACGTAGCTCTGAGTGTATAAATCCTCGACAGTCTCCCATAGGCGCGAGCGCTGCCACGACCACTCGCCCGTGTTGTTGTTGAAGTAGCGCCCGTGGCTCTGCCATAGTGCTATATGTCTGTTTGTAAGACCCTTCGTAGGTTGCGATATGTTGCTTGTGCGAGATATAAGCGGTGCTGCCACCTTGTGGGTGAAACGCTTGGCATCGTGTGGCGCGAAGTAGTATTGTGGCACAAGCTCGTCGATGAGGCGCCCACGAGAGTATATGAGCAGGGTGTAATCCCTGTATCTCTTGGGTAGCACTCGGCGCACCTCGTCGTATATGCGCTCGATGCTCTCGCTACGCATGGGGTAGTACTCCATCTCTTGGGATGTGGATACCTCGACTACGCGACTATCGCCGCGCTCGCGCAGACGTACACTCTCGACTTTGACGTAGCTGCCTGCAACCTCGGGGAGCGTTATGCGCCTGATGGCGGCACATATCGAGTCGCTCACGTCCTTTGGCAGCGTCTGCGATGTCGCTACTGTTGTGCCTATCAAGGCTAAAAACAAAATTGTTGCGATATATCGGTATACTCCTTTCATAGCTCTAAATTGTTGGCCAAAGGTACGAAAAAAAAAGCGCAACAATGGGAAATTATAGCAACGATTAAAGAAATTAATGAAATTATGTAGGTTAAGCGTGTTGGGTGGTTTTATTTGACAGCGCTGTTGCTAAATACCGACTAATAATTACGCATTACTAATTATTTTTTCGTATCTTTACCGCGTTATTTGTTTAAATTGGAAGAAAAGTATGAAATGTGCAATTATAGGCCACGGAAAGATGGGGCGCGAGATAGAGCATATCCTCAAGGAGCGTGGTCATAGCGTTGAATTGATTATCGACGAGGCGAACAGTGCGGAGCTCACGGCCGAGCGCCTTGCGGGTATAGATGTAGCCTTCGAGTTTACAACGCCCGAGACGGCTGCCGGCAATGTGGAAACGGTGCTTGCTGCGGGTGGTCGTGTGGTGTGTGGCACGACGGGGTGGCTTCAGCGCCTTAAGGATATGGAACGCTTAGCCGAGGAGCGTGGTGGTGCCCTCTTCTATGCCTCGAACTTCTCGATAGGCGTGAATATGATGTTTCGCCTGAATCGTCGTCTCGCGGAGTTGATGAACCCCCATGCGCAATACGATGTGCGCATAGAGGAGACACACCATATGTGGAAGAAGGATGCTCCGAGCGGCACGGCGATAACCCTTGCCGAGGGTATCATCGAGGAGCTCGACCGCAAGGATAGGTGGGTGAATACCAAGGCTACGCAGAGCAGCGAGCTCGAAATAGAGTCGTTCCGTGAGGGTATGGTCCCCGGAATACATACCGTGACCTACACCTCGGAGGATGACTTCTTGGAACTCAAGCACTCGATACTCAATCGTCGTGCGTTGGCTATGGGCGCGGTATTGGCGGGCGAGTATCTTGCCGATAAGCGCGGCGTGCATAGCATGGATAACCTATTGTAAAGTGAGGATGCTATGAACAGACTTAAGAGTATATATTTGGCCGCTAAGCGCGTTGTCACACACCCGTGGACGATGGCGCTGATTGTTGCGGTTATAATCACTGCCTTTGCGCTGTGGTATGGCGCAGCATGGTCGCTCATCGTGGCGCTACCGTTGGTGTATGATTACTACGTGTCGCACAAGATACGCGATTGGCATCGTAGGATGTATGCCAAGTATCGCTGGTGGCAGGTGGCGTGGGCGCTATGGTGCGCTGTGGTCTTTGCCCTCGTTGTGGGCATCATCATCCACATGTTGCTCTTCAGATGGGAGCAGCCGTTTATGCTCACCTTTGCCGTAGTCTTGGCCTACGCCGTATGGGAGGAGCTCAAGGGGCAGACGAAGGTATATGAGTGGATATATGGTTGGGTACACGCCATACTCTTTGCTACGGTGGTGGCAACACTCATACAGCTCTACTGGTTTCAGATGTTCGTAATACCCACAGGCTCGATGGAGAGCACGCTGATGGCGGGTGACTATATCCTTGTGAATAAGGTGGCCTATGGCCCGCGTGTGCCTATGACACCGCTGTCGTTCCCCTTTGTTCACAACACCATGCCGATGAATCCTACGAAGGCATCGTTCACGACAGCGTGGGAGCGCTCATACCGTCGTCTTGCGGGTGCAGGGCAGGTGGAGCGTGGCGATGTCGTTGTCTTTAACTTCCCGGAGGGTGACACCGTTGTCATGGAGCTTCAGGCTATGAGCTACTACGAGCTCCTGCGCGACAAACAATTTGGGCGTACCGAGGCTGAAAGACGTAAGACAATAGCCGACAACTTCACACTCGCCGTGCGACCCTTGGACAAGAAGGAGAACTACATCAAGCGTTGCGTGGGTATCCCGGGTGATACGCTACAGATTGTCGATGGCCGCGTATATGCCAATGGTGTGAAGGAGGCCTTCGTGCCCAAACGCCAGTATATATACTACAACGAGACTACGGGTAAGCCTCTGAAGATGGGCATCGATGCTTCGTCGGGAGGATATGTGGAGCTCCCCGTAACGGATGATGAGCTTCAGGATTATGTTGCGGGCGATGTCAAGCTTAAGAAGATTGGCGGAGCCATCTCGGGTGGTAGCCTTATACCTCACAACCATAACATCGAGAGCGAGAGGTGGACTATCGACGACCTTGGCCCCGTATGGGTGCCTAAGGCCGGTGCTACGATAGAGCTCACACGTGCAAATATGGCGATGTATGAGCGATGTATAGCGGTATACGAGCAGCGTATCGTGGAGCGCAGGGGTGACGATATATATATCGACGGTGTGCCTGCTACGCACTACACCTTCCTTAAGGATTACTACTTCATGATGGGCGATAATCGTCACGGCTCGCTCGACTCGCGCTTCTGGGGTTTCGTGCCCGAGGATCATATCGTGGGTAAGGCTTCGTATGTGTGGTTCTCGGTAGACCCCGCCGAGGGAGGCATCCGCTGGGAGCGTATGTTTAAGTCTATAGAGTAAAGAGTTGTTGCCGTGGCACAAGATAGTTTCAAAACGATAGCCGCACCTCGGGAGGTTACTTACCGACAGCTTAGCAGTAAGTTCCTTGCGTATGCCTATCCTGTGGAGACGGAGGCAGAGATTAAGGAGCATCTCGACAGGCTCAGAAAGCGCTGGTTCGATGCTACACACCACTGCTACGCATGGCGCTTGGGGCCTCATGGCGAGCATTTCCGTGCTAACGACGATGGTGAGCCCTCGTCGACAGCGGGGAAGCCTATTTTAGGGCAACTGTTGTCGCAGGAGGTGACCAACTGCCTCGTTGTCGTGGTGCGCTACTTCGGAGGCACGAAGCTTGGCGTGCCGGGGTTGATTGCAGCATATAAGGAGTCTACGACATTGGTGCTTGCCGAGTGTGATATTGTGGAGCGCACGGTGGATGTGAGGATTGATGTGTCGTTCTCGTATGTGGTGATGAATGACGTGATGCGCATTGTGAAGGATATGCAGCCCAAGATTGTAAATCAGACTTTCGACAACCTATGCACCATGACTCTTACGATTCGTGAGGGTGAGGCCGAGCAACTTATCGGTCGTCTGGAGAAGGTCGAGGGTGCCACGGTGGAGGTTATAGAGTAATTGTTTAGTAGGCGTGGAGAATAAGATAAAGATAAAGGGTGCGAGGGTGCATAACCTAAAGAGTGTGGATGTAGAGATTCCGCACAATAGTCTTGTCGTTGTCACCGGTCTCTCGGGCTCGGGCAAGTCTACGTTGGCCTTCGATACCATCTTTGCCGAGGGCCAGCGCCGTTATGTTGAGAGCCTCTCAGCCTATGCCCGTCAGTTTCTTGGACGTGTGGAGAAGCCCGATGCCGACCTTATTGAGGGTATAGCTCCGGCTATTGCTATAGAGCAGAAGGTGATATCGCGCAACCCGCGCTCGACGGTGGGCACCACGACGGAGATATACGACTATCTGAAACTCCTCTTTGCCCGCATTGGTAGGACATATTCGCCCACGACGGGACGCGAGATACGTTGCTATGAGGTAGATGATGTTGTCGACCACATCCTTAAGCTGGAGGATGGCTCGCGTGTGACGATAGCTGCGCCACTATTGTTGAAGCAGTCCGAGAGTGTTGTTGAACGCATGCTCACGCTTATGGAGGATGGCGTAAACAGGGTGAGGTATCGCGATGAGGTGATGCTTGTCGAGGAGTTTATGCCTCGAATAACAGCCGATATGGTCTTGGAGGATGTGATGATTATCGTCGACCGCGTAGTCCTCGACCATGAGCAGGATACCGTGTCGCGCCTTGCGGACTCTGTGGCACGTGCCATGGGCTATGGCGCGGGTGTCATGCACGTAATAACAGATAGGGTAGAGAGCTTCTCGTCGCACTACGACGAGGATGGCATAGGCTACGAGCGACCTACGGAGCATCTCTTTTCGTTCAACAACCCTTTGGGAGCCTGCCCCTTGTGTGAGGGCTATGGTAAGGTTGTGGGCATAGACGAAAATTTGGTCGTACCCGATAAGTCGAAGAGCATATATGAGGGTGCTGTAGCCTGCTGGAATGGCGCAACCATGGGTCGCTGGAGGGAGGCGTTGGTCCTCGCCTCGTCGAAGTGCGGTTTCCCGATACATACGCCCTACTATGCACTGAGTGAGGAGGACAAGGATGTGCTGTGGCACGGCAATGAGTATATCCATGGCATAGACGAATTTTTTGACTACGTCGACACGCAACGACATAAGGTTCAATATCGTGTGCTTAAGGCGCGATACATGGGTAAGACACTCTGTCCCGAGTGCCACGGCAACCGTCTGCGTAAGGAGGCGCTATATGTCAAGGTGGGGGGGCGCAACATTGCCGAGCTTGTACACATGACTGTTGGTGAGCTTGTCGGCTTCTTCGATAATCTACAGCTCGACGAGCACGATGCCGTTACGGCGGAGCGCGTGCTCACGGAGATACGCAATCGCTTGGGTTATCTCAACGATGTGGGCCTCGATTACCTGACACTCGACCGCCTGTCGTCGACGCTCTCTGGTGGCGAGTCGCAGCGCATAAATCTCTCGACATCGCTTGGCAGTAACCTCGTGGGCTCGATGTATATTCTCGATGAGCCGAGCATAGGCCTCCATCCGAGGGATACCAATAGGCTCATAGGTGTGTTGAAGCAGCTGCGCGACTTGGATAATACGGTTATCGTCGTGGAGCACGAGGAGGAGGTAATGCGTGCTGCCGACTGGATTGTGGATATGGGCCCCGAGGCGGGTATTGGCGGCGGAGAGGTGGTATACTCGGGTGCTGCGAAGGATATAGTTACTGCCGAGCGGTCGCTCACGGCCGACTACCTCACGGGGCGAAGGCGTATAGCCTTGCCGGAGCGAAGACGTGCCGCAGCGGGGTCGGTACGCCTACGTGGAGTACGACATAACAACCTCAAAAACATAGATGTAGAGATACCTCTTGGTGTCCTGACGTGTATCACGGGTGTCTCGGGCTCGGGTAAGTCGTCATTGGCTGACGATGTGCTCTTCCCGGCTCTCAAGCGCCGTCTGTCGGAGACTACGCTTATGCCCGGTGACCATGACGGCTTGGATGTGGATGTACGTCTGCTTCAGGGTGTGGAGATGGTGTCGCAGTCGCCCATAGGTAAGTCTACGCGCTCAAATCCCGTCACCTACATCAAGGCCTACGATGAGATACGCAAACTCTTCGCCGAGCAGCCCTATGCAAAACATACGGGCATAGCGGCCACGGCCTTCTCGTTCAACATGCCCGGAGGTCGTTGCGAGGAGTGCGAGGGCGAGGGTGTAATCAAGATAAGCATGCAGTTTATGGCCGACGTGGAGCTTCAGTGCGAGGCGTGTGGCGGCATGCGCTTTAAGCAGGAGATATTGGAGGTTAAGTACCGCGGACGCTCGATATACGATGTGCTCAATATGTCGGTAGACGAGGCCCTCGACTTCTTCTCGGAGGATACGTCGTGTGCAACATGCAGGCGTATCGTCGAGCGCCTCAGACCACTGCAACAGGTAGGCTTGGGCTATGTAAAGCTCGGGCAGTCGTCGTCGACACTCTCGGGTGGCGAGTCGCAGCGCGTGAAGCTTGCCTCGTTCCTCACGAAGGAGCGCTCGGGCGATAAGATAATGTTTATCTTCGACGAGCCTACTACAGGACTACACTTTCACGACATTGGCCGTCTTCTTGGAGCGTTTGATGCCCTCATCGAGCGTGGACATACGGTCGTTGTTGTGGAACACAACATGGATGTCATCAAGTGTGCCGACTGGGTCGTCGACCTTGGTCCCGAGGCGGGAGCTGCGGGTGGTAGGGTGGTCGTTGCGGGCACGCCCGAGGATGTTATGAGGGCGAAGGATAGCTATACGGGAGAGTATTTACGCAAACATGAAGGAGTTTCAGACATATAACCTATCAAATGGCATACGTTGCATCCACCGTCAGGTGCGTAGTGGCGTGGCGCACTGCGCTCTTGTTGTCAATGCCGGTGCGCGTGATGAACATAGGGGTGAGTTCGGCATCGCCCACTTCACGGAGCATGCCCTGTTTAAGGGTACGGAGCACCGCAAGGCATATCAGGTAAATTGCCGCCTCGAAAACCTCGGTGGCGAGCTTAATGCCTACACCACGAAGGAGGATACCACGCTGCATGCCACGGTGTTGCGCCGCGACTTTAGTCGTGCTGTAGAGCTTGTTGCCGATGTCATGTTTCGGTCGACGTTCCCCGAGCGCGAGCTATGCAAGGAGCGCGAGGTTATCGCCGACGAGATAAACTCGTACAAAGACTCGCCCGCGGAGCGTATATATGACGACTTCGAGGATATGATATTTCGTGATTCGGAGCTTGGGCATAACATCCTCGGCACGAAGGCCTCTATTTCGCGCTTTACGACCGACAACATACGCACCTTCGTAGGTAGAACCTATACCACCGACCAGATGGTATTCTCCTCTATCGGAAACTTCTCGGCAGCTGTGGCACAGAGCGTTGCCGAGCGCTATTTGGGTGGTTTCACCCCCACGACGCGCAATTTCTCACGTGCGACACCTGCGGAGTATAAGCCATTCGAAACTACGCTCTCGCGACATACGCATCAGGCGCACGGCATCCTCGGCACACGCGGCTATAGCATTGCCGACGAGCGACGTCTGCCCCTCGCACTGTTGTTGAATATCCTCGGTGGTCCCTCGGCAAACTCGCGCTTAAACATATTGCTCAGAGAGAAATATGGCTTGTCGTACAATGTCGAGGCTACGTATACGCCCTACTCCGATACAGGCATTGTGGGCATATACTTCTCCTCCGACCACGACAATGCCGAGCGTTGTGTGGAGCTTATTCGTGAGGAGGTCGAGGCGCTTAGGCGCGAGCCTATCACGCCCCGACGTTTGGCTGTTGCCAAGCGGCAGTTTGTTGCACAGATGGCAATATCGATGGAGGCAAACGAAGGTTATATGCTCGGTGCGGGCAAGAGCCTGCTTCTGTATAAGGAGATAGACACGTTGGAGGAGGCCTACAGGAAGGTTATGGCTATCACGGCCGAGGATATTCGTGCGGTAGCCGATGAGCGCCTCGGAGAGATGTCACAGTTGTTGTATAGGTGATGAGCCCTTTGCTCGCAATGACGAGATATAATGATTACTAAGATGTTACAGAGGAATGGATAAGCTGGAACAGTATATATTGGATAATACCAAGCCGGAGCAGGAACTTATGCACCGTCTTGAGCGTGAGACATATCTGCGTGTGATAAATCCGCGCATGATTTCGGGGCATCTGCAAGGGAAGCTCCTTGAGATGCTTGTGAGGATGATGTGCCCGAAGCGTGTGTTGGAGATAGGTACTTTTACGGGCTACTCGGCATTGAGCATCGCTCGTGGCTTGGGAGATGATGCCACTCTCGACACCATCGAGGTAGATGACGAGCTTGAGGATATAGCGGCGAAATATTTTGCAGCATCGGAGTATGGCCACCGCATACGCCAGCATGTAGGCTCCGCCCTCGATGTTGTGCCTCGCTTAGGTGAGGTCTACGACATGGTCTTTATCGATGGGGACAAGCGCGAGTACCCCGCATATTACGACATGTTGATGGATGGCGGCTATGTGCGTAGCGGCTCGATACTCTTGGCTGACAATATATTGTGGTATGGCAAGGTGGCGGAGCCTATCGCTCATAACGACCGACATACGGAGGCTATCGTTGAGTTTAACAGGCGTGTTAAGGAGGATGCGAGGGTGGATAATGTGATAGTGCCCATCCGCGACGGTATAAATCTGATTAGGGTAAAATAAAAAATGGCGCAACCCTCAAGGTTGCGCCATTTTCTATTATCGGGGTGTTGTCTACTTCTCCTTCTTTGGAAGAAGCTCGGTGAGTGAGCCGAGAGCACCTACGAGATTCGATGCCTCGAATGGCAGGAAGACGGTCTTCGCTTGGTCGCCCGCACCTATCTCCTTGAGTGTCTCAACATACTTCATAAGGAGCATATATGTCGCGGGGTCGGTCTTAGACTCGGCTATGGCATCGGCAACCTTACGTATTGCCTCCGCCTCGGCTGTAGCCTGCAAAATCTTAGCATCGGCCTCACCCTGAGCCTTCAATATCTGTGTCTGTTTCTCGGCCTCGGCTTGGTTTATCTGCGACTCCTTCTCGCCCTCCGACTGTAGAATCATAGCCTCCTTTTGACCCTTGGCCTCGAGAACCTTGGCGCGGCGTTCACGCTCGGCCTGCATCTGTTGCTCCATAGCACGGCGTACCGACTCCGGAGGTGTAATATCCTGAAGCTCTACACGGTTTACCTTCACGCCCCACTTGTTTGTCGCTTCGTCCAACACTACGCGCAGCTTCGAATTTATGGTGTCGCGCGAGGTGAGTGTCTCGTCGAGCTCCAACTCACCGATGACGTTGCGCAGTGTCGTCTGCGTGAGCTTCTCGATGGCATTGGGGAGGTTGTCAATCTCGTAGACGGACTTCATCGGGTCGACAATCTGGAAGTATAGCAGTGCGTTGATTGTCGTCGTTACGTTATCCTTGGTGATAACGCTCTGTTTGTCGAAGTCGTAGACCTGTTCGCGGAGGTCTATGCGCGATGTGGAGCGCATGACGACACTCTTTGAGCCGTCGGCATGGCGTATCTCGTCGCGCTGGTATACAGCACGTGGACGGTCGATGATGGGGAGCAGGTAGTTGATGCCCGACTGTAGCGTGCGGTCGTAACGACCAAGGCGCTCGACAACACGTGTCTCCGACTGTGGTACAATCTTGAAGCCCTTAAGCACGTATATCACCGCGATGATGGCGATGATGATAAAGATTGTTAATGGAGTAATTGCCATAATTATAGTGTTTTAACGGTTAATACTACGCTGTCTATGGCTGTGACTACGACCTTCGTACCCGAGGCTATGGGCTCGCCCGTGGCCGACACAGCGCGCCAGTCGACACCCTCGATCATCACGCGGCCACTCTCACCCTCCGAATCGATATCCGCGCATACCGTACCACGCTTGCCGACCATGGCATTCTGGTTTGTGGCCACCTCCGCATGTTTGTACAGCGTGCGCTTGAGTATGGGGCGCACACCAATGAGAGCAACCATAGAGAGTATGGCAAAGACCAGAAGTTGCATCTCGATAGATGTGCCGGCGGCCGCTGCAATGGCGCCACCTCCGGCTCCTATCGAAAGACATATCACGGCGAAGCCTGAGGTGAAGAGCTCGATGATAAAGAGTATGAGGGCTGCGATGACCCAATATATCCAAATATCCATATTTCTACTATTGTTTAGAGTTACAACACCAAAAATAGAATAATTATCCGTCATTAGCAAGTTTTTGAAACGAAATCTTACGATGAAGAGTCTATTTTATCGCGTGCGAAAAAAAATCGTGCCGCGAGGGTAAAAATATCGCGCATGCGCGTGTGGATTAGAAAAATAATCACTACATTTGTATGATGCTTTAATGTGAACCAAGAAACCTAAAAATACGTGACTATGATTAGACATATCGTTATGTGGAAGTTCCGCCGCGATTTGGAGGAGACTCCCGAGCAGATTGCCCTTGAGATGAAGAGCCGCCTTGAGGCTCTTGTAGGTAAGATTGACGGCCTCTTACGTGCCGAGGTGGGAGTGAATATCAAGGAGACGGCATCGTCTTACGATGCGGTGCTCACGGCCGACTTCCCCTCGTTTGAGGCTATGGAGGCATATAAGGTTCACCCGCTGCATGTCGCCGTTAGCGACTACTGCAAGAGTCGTCGACTGGAGCGTGTGGATGTAGACTATTCGTTGTGATAACGATGCTATACTGACAACCGATAGGGCTGTGTCAACACTTTTTTTTGGAATAGAGAATACAAACTAAAATAAAACTAAGACTACTATGCAGAAAAGAATTATCGAGTGCGTGCCCAACTTCTCGGAGGGTCGCAACATGGAGACAATTAAGCAGATTACCGATGTCATCGAGGCTGCCAAGGGTGTGAAACTGTTGGATGTTGACCCGGGTGAGGCGACAAACCGCACGGTCGTAACCTTCGTGGGTGAGCCCGCGCAGGTGTGCGATGCAGCTGTGGCAGCCATCAAGCGCGCAACGGAGCTTATCGACATGCGTCAGCACAAGGGCGCACATCCCCGCATGGGCGCTTGCGATGTATGTCCCCTTATCCCCGTGTCGGGCATAACACTCGAGGAGTGTGCCGAGTTGGCACGCGCGCTTGCTAAGCGTATTGCCGAGGAGCTTGGCGTTCCTACCTACTGCTACGAGGCTGCGGCCTTCACGCCCGAGCGTCGTAACCTTGCAGTATGTCGTGCCGGTGAGTATGAGGCACTGCCCGAGAAGATGATGCACGAGCAGAAAAAACCCGACTTTGGCGCGCGCCCCTACGATGAGGGTGTGGCTAAGACGGGTGCTACGGCTGTGGGTGCTCGTGACTTCCTCGTGGCTGTGAACTATAACCTCAATACCACCTCTACACGTCGTGCCAATGCCATCGCTTTCGACGTGCGCGAGAAGGGTCGTCCTATGCGTGAGGGTAATCCTATCACGGGTAAGATTATGAAGGATGCCAATGGCGAGCCCATCATGAAGCCCGGTACGCTCAAGGCTTGTAAGGCTATCGGCTGGTTTATCGAGGAGTATGGCATCGCTCAGGTGTCGATGAACATGACAAACCTCTCGATTACACCTCTGCATGTTGCCTTCGATGAGGTATGCCGTGCGGCAGATGCTCGTGGTGTGCGTGTTACGGGTGCTGAGATTGTAGGTCTTGTTCCTAAGAGTGCGTTGGTGGATGCCGGTCGTCACTTCCTGCGTAAGCAGAACCGCTCGACGGGTCTTCCCGAGAAGGAGTTGGTGCGTATCGCTATCGAGTCGATGGGTCTTTCGAACCTCAAGGAGTTCAAGCCCGAGGAGAAGGTTGTGGAGTATATCTTGGAGGCTGAGGAGCAGAAGGGTGTTAAGAAGCTCGTAGATATGACATGCACGGGCTTTGCCGAGGAGACGGCAAGTGAGTCTCCCGCCCCGGGTGGTGGCTCTATCTCGGCATATATGGGTGCTTTGGCTGCGGCACTCGGCACGATGGTGGCAAACCTCTCGTCGCACAAGGCGGGCTGGGATGACCGCTGGGAGTACTTCTCTAATTGGGCGGATAACGGCATGAGTGTGATGAACGAGTTGTTGTACCTCGTGGATGAGGATACTGCGGCGTTCAACAAGATTATGGATGTCTTCGGCATGCCTAAGTCTACGGAGGAGGAGAAGGCAGCACGTGCTGCCGCCATGGAGGCTGCTACGCTCTACGCTACGGAGGTGCCCCTACGCACGATGAAGGCGGCATATAAGGCCTTCGACGTTGTTCGCGCCATGGCCGAGGAGGGTAACCCCAACTCTGTATCGGATGCCGGTGTGGGTGCTTTGGCTGCGCGCTCAGCAGTGATGGGTGCTTGCCTGAATGTTAAGATTAACGCTGCAGGATTGAAGGATCGCGCCGTGGCCGATAAGCTTGTTAAGGAGGCTGAGGAGATTCAGGCTGCTGCACAGAGGGCTGAGGCTGAGATTTTGGCTGTGGTAGAGAGCAAGATTAACTAATGAACAAAAAATAGTAAGATACAATGACAGATTTTCAGAAAGATATATTGGCCGGTATTCCCGATCCGCTACCTGCGCCTAAGGCCTACGATCCCAATGCCAACCATGCTCCTAAGCGTAAGGATATTCTCACCGACGAGGAGAAGAAGCTCGCTTTGGCAAATGCCCTGCGTTACTTCCCCGAGAAGCACCATGCGGAGCTTGCCCCCGAGTTTTTGGAGGAGCTTAAGACCTATGGTCGCATCTATATGTACCGCCTACGTCCCGACTACGAGATGTATGCCCGCTCGATAGATGACTATCCTGCACGCTCGCGTCAGGCGGCGGCTATCATGCTCATGATTCAGAATAACCTCGATAAGGCCGTAGCGCAGCATCCCCACGAGCTTATCACCTATGGTGGTAATGGCGCTGTGTTCCAGAATTGGGCGCAGTATCGCCTCGCAATGAAGTACCTTGCGGAGATGACCGACGAGCAGACCCTCGTGATGTACTCGGGTCACCCTCTCGGCTTGTTCCCCTCGCATAAGGATGCTCCGCGTGTTATTGTGACCAATGGTATGGTTATCCCCAACCACTCGTCGCAGGACGACTGGGAGCGTTTCAACGCCATGGGTGTATCGCAGTATGGCCAGATGACCGCAGGCTCGTATATGTATATCGGCCCGCAGGGCATCGTTCACGGCACGACAATCACCGTGATGAATGCTGCGCGCAAGCGTATGAAGCCCGGACAGAAGGATTTGAAGGGTATGTTGTTCGTCACGGCAGGCCTTGGTGGCATGTCGGGTGCTCAGCCTAAGGCGGGTAATATCTCTGGCGTGGTTAGCATCACTGCCGAGGTAAATATTGCTGCTGCGGAGAAGCGCCACAAGCAGGGCTGGGTGGATGAGCTCTACTCGTCGCTCGACGAGCTTATTCCTCGCGTGAAGCAGGCTGTGGAGCAGAAGGAGGTCATCTCGTTTGCCTACGTTGGTAACGTCGTAGACCTCTGGGAGCGCCTTGCCGAGGAGGATATTAACGTAGATCTCGGCTCGGACCAGACGTCGTTGCATAATCCTTGGGCGGGTGGTTACTACCCCGTGGGTTACTCGTATGAGGAGTCTAACCGCATGATGGCTGAGGAGCCCGAGCGTTTCAAGGAGTGTGTGCGCGAGTCGTTGCGTCGTCACGTGGCAGCCGTAAATAAGCTCACGGCACGCGGTATGTACTTCTTCGACTATGGCAACGCCTTCTTGTTGGAGTCGTCGCGTGCAGGTGCCGATATCCTGGCCGAGAATGGTAAGTTCCGCTATCCTTCATACGTTCAGGATATCATGGGCCCGATGTTCTTCGACTACGGCTTTGGCCCCTTCCGTTGGGTATGTACCTCGGGCAAGGAGGAGGACCTCGTCAAGAGCGACCGCATCGCTGCGGAGGTGCTCGACGCCATGCTCAAGGAGGCTCCCGCAGAGATTCAGGGACAGCTTGCCGACAACCTTCACTGGATACGCGAGGCTATGGAAAATAAGCTCGTCGTAGGCTCACAGGCACGTATCCTCTATGCCGACTCTGAGGGTCGTACACGCATCGCTTTGGCCTTTAACGAGGCTATCAAGCGTGGTGAGATTTCGGCACCTATCGTCCTTGGTCGTGACCACCACGATGTGTCGGGTACGGACTCGCCCTATCGTGAGACATCGAATATATACGACGGCTCGCACTTCTGTGCCGATATGGCTGTTCACAACGTCATTGGCGACTCGTTCCGCGGTGCTACATGGGTATCTATCCACAATGGTGGCGGCGTAGGCTGGGGCGAGGTTATCAATGGTGGCTTCGGTATGGTCATCGACGGCTCGGAGGACTCGGCACGCCACATCGAGGAGATGTTGCTGTGGGATGTGAACAACGGCATCGCACGTCGTAGCTGGGCACGTAACGAGGGCGCCATGTTTGCCATCAAGCGCGAGATGGAGCGCACGCCACTGTTGAAGGTCACGCTTCCCAACCTCGCAGACATGGATATGATTGAAAAGGTGTATAACGAAAATAAGTAAACGATTATGATTCATTATATTAGTGCCGAGCGCCTGACTATCGCTCGTGTTGAGGAGATTTTGTCGAAGGGCTACAAATTGGCGTTGAGCGAGGATGCCAAGCGTCGCATCAACCACTGCCGCGAGTATCTCGACAAGAAGATGGAGAATGCCGGACGTCCTATCTATGGCGTGACTACGGGTTTTGGCTCGTTGTGCAACATATCGGTTGAGAAGGAGGGATTGTCGCAGTTGCAGAAGAACCTTATGATGTCGCACGCCTGCGGTACAGGCCAGCGTGTGCCCTCGGAGATAGCACGATTGATGATTCTCTTGAAGGTGCAGTCGTTGTCATACGGTCACTCGGGTGTGCAGCTTGTCACCGTCGAGCGCCTTATCGAGATGTTTAACAACAACATCATCCCCGTGGTATACGAGCAGGGCTCGTTGGGTGCTTCGGGCGACCTCTCGCCATTGGCACACATGTGTCTGCCCCTCTTGGGCCTTGGCCATGTGGAGATTGATGGCGAGGTTGTCGAGGGTAGCGTGATGATGCAGAAGATGGGATGGACACCTATCACCCTTTGCTCGAAGGAGGGTCTTGCGTTGTTGAACGGCACACAGTTTATGTCGGCATACGGCGTATACTCGTTGATTAACGCTCAGCGCCTCAGCCGTTGGGCTGACCATATTGGTGCCATGTCGCTCGATGCCTTTGATGGTCGCATGGAGCCTTTTGAGCATAACGTACACGCCATACGTCCGCACAATGGCCAGATTGAGACGGCGCGTAACTTCCGCGAGATATTGGCCGGCTCGGAGATTGGCAAGCGGCCCAAGCAGCACGTGCAGGACCCCTACTCGTTCCGTTGCATACCTCAGGTGCATGGTGCATCGAAGGATACCATCGCATACGTTACCAGCGTCCTCGAGACGGAGATTAACTCCGCCACGGACAACCCCACGGTATTCCCCGACACCGACGAGGTAATATCTGCCGGTAACTTCCACGGCCAGCCTATTGCTGTGGCTATGGACTTCTTGGCTATCGCTGTTGCAGAGCTCGGCAATATTTCGGAGCGTCGTACATATAAGCTCATCTCGGGTGCGCGTAACCTCCCCAACTTCCTCGTTGCTAACCCCGGCCTTAACTCAGGCTTCATGATTCCGCAGTACACGGCGGCATCTATCGTCAGCCAGTCTAAGGGTCTATGCTGGCCCGCGTCATGCGACTCTATACCCTCGTCGCAGGGTCAGGAGGACCACGTGAGCATGGGCTCGAATGCTGCCACGAAGCTTTGGAAGGTGGTGCAGAATACCGAGCGTGTGCTTGCCATCGAGCTTATGAACTCGGCACAGGCATTGGAGTTCCGCCATCAGATGACCAAGCTTCAATCATCAGCAGCCGTGGAGGCTATGTTTGAGGCATACCGCAAGGTTGTTCCCTTCGTGGATAACGATACGGTGATGTATCCCCATATTGCTACATCGGTAAACTTCTTGAACGACTATGAACTTGCTCGTTAAGAATATAGGCACGCTCGTAGGTATCGACGAGAGCGGACGTCTGAGGGTCGAGGGTAGGGCTATGGCCGACATTGCGACCTTGGAGAATGCGTGGCTTCTCACCGATGGCGAGCGTATCAAGGATTACGGCACGATGGACACGCTGCCCTCTGCGGAGGGCTGCGATGTCCTCGATGCTGAGGGCGGCTGGCTCTTCCCGTCGTTCTGCGACTCGCATACGCATATCGTCTATGCCGGTAGCCGCGAGCAGGAGTTTCTCGACAAGATTAACGGCCTATCGTATGAGGAGATAGCCAAGCGTGGCGGTGGCATCCTTAACTCGGCAGACCGCCTTCACGAGACGTCGGAGGATGAGCTATATCGTCAGGCTATGGAGCGCATCGACGAGATTGTCGCCATGGGAACAGGCCTCGTGGAGATTAAGTCGGGCTATGGTCTTACGTTGGAGGATGAGCTCAAAATCCTACGTGTGATACGTCGTATTCGTCAAACAGCTCCCCTTGAGGTGCGTGCTACGTTCCTCGGTGCTCATGCTGTAGGCCGTGCCTACCGTGGTCGTCAGGCAGAGTATGTGGAGCACGTATGCAATGATATGATTCCTGCTGTTGCTGCCGAGGGCTTGGCCGACTTCGTGGATGTCTTCTGCGATAAGGGCTTCTTTACCGTTGAGGAGACGGCAAAGATAATGGAGACGGGAGCTAAGTATGGTCTGCGTGCTAAGATACATGCCAACGAGCTCGCTGTGTCGGGTGGCGTGGAGATAGGCGTGGAGCATGGGGCCCTCTCGGTAGACCATCTTGAGTCTATGGGCGACGAGCAGGTTGAGGCTCTTAGAGGTAGCCGGACGATGCCTACGATGTTGCCCGGCTGTGCCTTCTTCCTCGGCATAGGCTACCCCCCTGCGCGTAAGATGATTGATGCGGGCCTTGCCGTTGCTTTGGCTTCGGACTTCAACCCGGGCACCGCACCCTCGGGAAATATGCGCTTTGTGGTGTCGCTTGGCTCTATAAAGATGAAGATGACACCCGCGGAGGCACTCAACGCTGCCACGCTCAACAGCGCAGCCGCTATGGGCGAGAGTCGCGACTTTGGCTCAATAACACGCGGTAAGGTGGCCAACTTCTACATAACGAAGCCCCTGCCGTCGTTGGCGTACCTTCCCTATGCACACCAGACCCCCATTATTCGAAAGATAGTACTCAAAGGTAAACGTATTAACTAATAGTGGTGATTATGAATAGATTGACACTCTCGCTTGTGGCTCTTGTGGCTGCGACGATGTTTTATGGATGCTGCTCGGAGAGGGTGGCAGATGAGTGTGAGTGCTCTAAGGAGCAGGCTGTCGTGGAGACTATAATGTCACGTCGCTCGATACGCGACTATAAGGCCGAGCCTGTATCGCGCGAGCAGATGGCTAAGGTCGTAGAGTGTGGTATCTACGCCCCCAGTGCCATGAATATGCAACCATGGGCAGTACGTGTTGTCGATGCTCCCGACTTCATCGAGGGTGTCACGGCCATCGCCGTGGAGCAGATGCCTCAACTTAAGGAGCAGGAGGGCTTCCGTAACTTCTTCCGCAATGCCCCCACCGTGGCATTCATAGCCTGCCCCGAGGAGAGCTATAGCGGTGAGTATGACTGTGGCCTTCTCTCTGAGAATATGATGATTGCAGCGTGGTCTATGGGTATAGGCTCGTGCTGTCTTGGTAGCGTTGTTCCGGTTATGAACTCGGAGGCTGCAAAGCCATATATGGAGCGCTTGAACCTCCCCGAGGATTACAAGTTGATGGTTGCCATTGCCTTTGGTTATCCCGTAGGTGATATCCCCGCAGCACCGGCACGTGATGTTTCTAAGGCCTATTACATAGAGTAATTTGTTGTGAAAAGAGGCTGAATAAAAAGTGTATTTTGTCGTTAAGCTCGCCCTCAAAATGCTCATTTACGCCAAGTAAACTCCGCTTTTTCGGGCTTCGCAAGCCTAAAACTACATCTTTTTATTCAACCTCTTAACAAGACGGGGATGAAAAATTTACTTTTTAGTCATCCCCGCTAACAAAAATTGCCGTCAATGGAATGTACGCCAAGTACTATCCATCGACGGCTTTTTTTATGTCAGTGCTATGGGTAGTCTGGGTAGTCTGGGTAGACTGGGTAGTTTTAGTAAATTACCCATGCTCCCCATAGTGGGCGTAGCCCGCGTATACACATGCTCCCCTAAACACAAATCTCCTAATTTCCTTAAATTCACTACCTATTTGCAATATTGTCCTAAATAAAGCATGCACCGCAATTATATTGTTGATGTCCCGCAACCTCAGTCACCACGTGCGAGCAAGGCACTGAAGCAGAGCTTCACAAAAGTAAAATTATTTAGGACAATATAGACTTATTTACCATTACTGACGACTAATTACTCACTACTAACGAAAATTTAGAAAAAAAAGTTGTACCTTTGTGCGATTATGGCGTCTGCTCTTTGGTGGCAGTTACCTAAAGGTAAATGTCGTGAGAGTGGGGCTTGGTGTAAACAGTGTAAAAGGATATATTATGTTCTCGGAGTTGATTTCGTTGGAGTGTTACAATATCTTCCTCGTCGTCATGGCTGCGGTGGCCCTTGTGGTATTCATCGCGCTATACTTTGTGGAGGCGGGATATGGCTATCTCTTTAACCCCAAGTTCGGTTTTCCCGTGCCTAACAAGGTGGGGTGGGTATTGATGGAGTCTCCGGTATTCTTTGCCATGGCAGTGCTATGGTGGATGTCGGACTATGCCGTGGAGGCTGCGCCCTTGGCTCTCTTCCTGATGTTCGAGTTGCACTACTTCCAGCGCTCGTTCATCTTCCCGATGCTTATGCGCGGAAATTCCAAGATGCCCATAGGTATAGTGCTTATGGGTATGGTGTTTAACACGCTGAATGCCGTGATGCAGGGTGGATGGATATTTTACTACGCACCCGAGATGGGTTACTACGACGGGTGGATGTCGAAACCCTACTTCTACATCGGAGCTGCGGTATTTGCCTTCGGCATGATTACGAACATACACTCGGACTACGTGATACGCAACTTGCGCAAGGAGGGCGATACGAAGCACTACATACCCAAGGGTGGCATGTTTAAGTATGTGTCGTCGGCAAACTACTTCGGCGAGTTTATGGAGTGGGTAGGCTTTGCTATAGCCTCGTGGTCGTGGGCAGGTGTGGTCTTCGCATGGTGGACATTTGCCAACCTCGGGCCGCGCTCAGCATCGCTATATAGGCGCTACGAGCGAGAGTTTGGCGCAGAGTTCACAGCGCTAAAGCGTAAGCGCATAATACCCTTTATCTACTAACGAGAGAGAAAATAATCCCAAATATTATGGAGAACAAGAGGAGATTAGAGGAGTCTAAATTGTTTACCCCTTATAAGCTGGGTAGCGTGACGTTGCGCAACCGCGTGATACGCTCCGCTGCATTTGAGTCTATGGGTAAGGACTTTGCACCGACACAGAAACTCAAGGATTACCATGTGAGTGTCGCCCGGGGAGGTGTTGGTATGACTACCGTGGCATACGCGTCGATAAATCGTAGCGGTATATCGTTCAATAAGCAGTTGTGGCTGCGCGATGAGATTGTGCCTCAGCTTCGCGACCTTACGGATGCCGTACACAAGGAGGGTGCTGCTGTGGGTATACAGCTTGGCCACTGCGGAAACATGACGCACTGGTCGACAGCGGGAAGTTTCCCCGTGTCTGCATCTAACGGATTTAATCTATACTCGCCTACGTTCCATCGCCGCATGACAAAGGCCGAGATTAGGGAGTTCTCCAAGGACTTCGGCACGGCTGTGGAGACGGCCTACAATGCCGGCTTCGACTCTGTGGAGGTACACGCCGGTCATGGATACCTTATCTCGCAGTTCCTCTCGCCCTACACCAACCACCGTCATGACGAGTATGGCGGCTCGCTCGAAAACCGCATGCGCTTTATGAATATGTGCTTGGAGGAGGTGATGGAGGCGGCACGCAAGCGTGGTATGGGCGTACTCGTTAAGCACAACATGGAGGATGGCTTCAAGCGTGGTATACAGATACCCGAGTCGATAGAGATAGCCAAGCAGATAGAGTCTTTCGGTGTCGATGGCATCGTCCTCTCGTCGGGCTTCGTGTCGAAGGCACCGATGGCTGTGATGCGTGGACGTATACCTACCAAGACTATGGGCTACTATATGGGCTGGAACGAGTGGTTGCAGAAGATTGTCGTGTCGCTCTTCGGCCAGTGGCTCATCAAACAGTACGATTTCGAGGAGTGTTACTTCTTGGAGAATGCCAAGAAGTTCCGTGCAGCACTTAAGGGCCCGCTGGTATATGTTGGAGGCCTTGTGTCGCGCGAGGGTATAGAGAGGGTCTTGGATGAGGGCTTCGAGCTTGTGCAGATGGCACGTGCGTTGGTCAACGACCCTGCCTTTGTAAATAAACTCAAGGAGGGTGACATCACAACACGCAGTGGTTGCGACCATCGCGACTACTGCATGGCACGCATGTACTCGGTAGATATGCAGTGCTGCCACAACTGCAAGGAGCACATCCCTGCACGCCTGTGGAAGGAGATTAACTCTATTAAATAGCATACTGCGCGTATGGGACTTTGTAATAGAACAAGAGGCGTGGTAAAACGAGGTTCGGCATGGGCATTGGTGACGGGTGCTGCCATGGGTATTGGTCGTCAGTATGCCGAGCGCTTGGCTATGATGGGTTACAATCTTGTCGTGGTGGATATTCAGCCCGAGATTGAGACTGAGGCTGTTGCCATTGCCGAGCTGCATAAGGTGAAGGTCGAGGCTCGTTGTATGGACCTTGCACGCGAGGCTGCGGCACATGAGCTACATCGTTGGACTGTGGAGCAGGGCTTTGTCTTCGATGTTGTCATCAACAATGCCGGTATCTTCTCCTTCTGCGATATACTTAATACGCCGGTGGAGCGCTTGGAGCGCGTACTCCTCCTTCACGATGTCACGCTCACGGTTATGTGTCGTCTATATGGTGAGGATATGGTTAAGCGTGGCAAGGGGCGCATCCTGAACATGTCGTCGTACTCGATATGGATGCCCTTTCCGGGCTTGGCATCGTATAGTGCCAGCAAAGCATACGTCAAGAGCTTTACCGAGGCCTTTGCTAAGGAGTTGCGAGGTACGGGGGTGTCGGTAACGGCGATATGTCCTGCGGGCATTGCCACCGACCTCTATGGTCTATCGAGGAAGTTGCAGCGCTTTGGTATGAAGTGGGGTATACTCATGAGCCCTGCGAGTTGTGCCCGTCGTGGTCTTAGGGCTATGTTCAAGGGGCGCAGGGTTGTTGTCCCCGACTGGTGGTTTAGGCTGTTTATTCCCGTGTGTAAGTATCTTCCGGGATTCCTTATACGCCCGTTGCGTAACTTTACGATGCAGTGGCAGAAGTAACCATAACTGTGAATGATGAAGAAAGATAATATAGACATTGAAGCTACGGTGGAGAGCAAGCCAAGGCGAAAGGGTAGATTGGGACGTTATATCAGACGAGGATTATGTGTGCTCGTTGCGCTCGTGGTGCTGGCTGTTACGGTCGTCGTAGCATGGTTGGGCCCCATTGCCGAGTGGTATATCGAGCGAAACGACATGGAGCTTGTAGGTCGTCGTGTGGAGATGGACGAGCTGCATATAAAGCTCTTCAAAGGGAGTGTCGACGTTGATAACATCGTTGTCTACGAGGCTGATGGCGGAGCGGAGTTTGTGCGTGCCGAGCATCTTGCGGCAACGATGGCATTAGCGGATATTTTCGATAAGCATATACATGTCACGGGTGTAAAACTATGTAATCCGCATGTTGCGATATTGCAGGAGGGCGATACGTTTAACTTCGATACGCTTGTTGCCTATATACTCGACGAGTATTTCGACGATGTGGAGGATGTGGATGACGATGAGCCGTGGCGTGTGACGATTGAGAATGTAGCGGTCGAGGGTGGTAATCTCGCCTACCACGATAGCGAGATAGAGCAGTCGTGGCTGCTCACGATGCTCGATATCGCTACCGAGGAGGTCATCCTTGGCGACTCGTATACGCTCTTTACGGTGGGTACGAATATCAACGAGAGTGCCACCGTGGCCGGTGAGCTTGAGCTTAACTGCGAGAGCTTCGACTTCCGCTTTGATGGCACGATGGAGGGCTTCAACCTCGCTGACACGTATAAATATTGGACTCCCTACCTCAATATTCGTAGTGTCGATGGTATTGCTGCTGCCGATGTGGTATTGGAGGGTAATGTGATGGATATATTCGCCATGGATATCGAAGGTGAGGTCTCGGCCGAGGGGCTTGCCATAGTGAATGCTGAGGGCGGTAATGTCTTTAGTGCTACGCGATTAGATGCTTCGATAGCGGAACTTAACATCGATAAGGAGCGTTATATCTTCAATACCTTAAAGGCTGAGGGCTATGCTACGGAGATGCACTTCCGTCGCGATGGCACGACAAACTTCGACGGTCTTCTATACTCTGCCCCCGAGGTGAGTGTGGAGACCACGACGACGGCCGTAGGCGACGATATGTACGAGGTTGAGGAGCGTGTTACGATAACGACAAATGACGATGAGGCTCCGCTGCGTAACATGGTGCTGCGCATCGCGAAACTCGACCTTCAGGGTGGTAAATTGGACTACTCGGACCGCACGATGCACGAAGATTTCGAGTATACGTTGCGTAATATAGCCATTACGTGTGACAACTTCGACCTGTGGAGTGTCAACAAGCTGACACTGCGTGCCCAGCTCCCGAAGCAGGGCTCGGCGCTCTTCCTCTGGGAGGGCTCGTTGACGGACTTCTACAACCAGAGTCTCTTGGCGATGCTCACAAATGTCGACATCAAGGGATTATCGCCCTATGTCGAGCATTTCACTGCCTTCCCCGTATTGTCGGGAAATATGACCTTCCGCAGTCAGAATATCGTGACAAATGGAAAGCTAAGTGGTGTAAACCAACTCGGTACGTATAACTTCGCACTCGGCAAGAAGAATAGGTCGCTGAAGGCCGAGTACAACCTGCCATTGAAGTTCGGCATCTTCGTACTCACGGATAAGGATGACCATATAGATGTCGACTTCCCCATCACGGGAAGCATCGACTCTCCCGAGTTCTCCTATCGCAGGATTATCATGAGGGCGATAGGCAACATGTTGCTTAAGATTGTCGCAGCACCCTTTGCATGGATGTCGGGCGACAAGCAGGAGGCCTTCCGACATATCGATGTAGACCTCCTTACCCCGGGTCTCGACTCGGAGCACTATGCACGTTTGGATAAGATGGCTGAGGCACTGCGCGAGGATGGCAACCTCAAGGTGCGCCTGACACAGCGCGTGAACTACGACCGTGCCGTGCAACGTATTGCCGACCTGAACCTCAAGATTGCATACTACAACGCCACGCAGGGTGACGAGAATGGATACTTGGATATGCTCGACTTCACGCGCATTAGAGATGTGAAGCTGTCGGGACGTGCGGTGAAGGCCTTTGCCGACTCCATGCTCCTTGGCCGTGGCATCGACCCCTCGAATATGACCTCGCACGCTAAGGCTAAGGCCCTCTATGGTGATGAGGCAGGGGCTCAGCTGGGCGACCTCATGCGCCACCGCAACCGTATAATCACGGAGTATATCAAGTTCCAGCATAGCGATGTTGCAGAGGAGATGCTCGCCATAAACGACGTTGTCATCGAGGATATGAAGAACTATAAGGGCAAGGATCGCTATACGGTGACTATCATCATCGACGACGAGGAGATAGAGATGCAGAGTAGTGTCGACGAGGAGGCTATCGACGAGGACTACTACGATGCCTATGTCTTGGAGGATGATGCCGAAGGCATAGATTTTGCCGGAGAGAGTGCCGAGATTGCAACGGACGATGCTTCACAACAGAGCGTAAGCATTGTGGAGGTGGCTGAGGCTACTGAAACAACGGAGGCAACGGAGGCAATAGAGGCAACGGAGGTAGTTGAATCAACGGAAACAGAAGAACCAACAGAATTTACAAATCAATAAACAAAACTATTAAGGATGAAAAGATTTTTTGCTTTGGCAGTTACGGCTGCCGTGACAATGATGGCTGTTGCATGTGGTAGCAACGAGCCCAAGGAGTTAGACACCTTGTCGTATGCTGTAGGTGCGGACCTCGGCCTAAATCTTTCGTTGGGCATGGGTGACTACAACCTCGACAACGATATCGTTATCGAGAATATCACCGACTTTTACGAGAATGGTGACCTCATGGGCGAGGATCTTCAGCAGGTGCGCCAGCGTATGATGGAGTTCCAGTATATGCGCCTTATGCCATACTTCAGCGCTAAGCGTCAGCGCGATATGATTACTACGGATATGCCCGACACGTTGCCGGCACTCCCTGAGCTCTACGACGAGACCTTCACACGCGAGGATGTATCTGCAATGATGGGTAAGAACATGGGTGCTTACGTTAAGAGCCTCAAGACCGACTTCGATATGTATTGGCTTATGGCGGCATTAAATGACGGCCTTAAGGTTGATGCTCACGAGAATATCGACTCACTCATGCGTATCAGCGAGGAGCAGATGCAGAAGACCCTTACCGACTTCGCTGCACGTAAGCGCGAGGAGGCTATTGCCGAGCGCGAGCGTCAGTTGGTAGAGAACGCTGAGGAGTCGGCTAAGTGGCTCAGCGAGGTAGAGAAGAAGAAGGGTGTACAGAAGACCGAGTCGGGTCTCCTTTATCGCATCGACCGCGAGGGTACAGGAGCACAGGCTACGGAGGACACCGATGTTGTACGTGTGAACTACGAGGGTAAGACTCGCACAGGTAAGGTCTTCGACTCGAGCTATGAGCGTGGCGAGGCTATCGAGTTCCCCCTCAATGGCGTTATCCGTGGTTGGACCGAGGGTATGAAGCTCGTGAAGGAGGGTGGCCAGATTACCCTTTGGATTCCTTCGGAGTTGGCTTATGGTGAGCGTGGCGCAGGTGCCGACATCGGCCCCAACGAGGCGTTGGAGTTTAAGGTGGAGCTTATTCAGGTTACGAAGTAGTGTAGCGAAGTAGCTCGTTATACAACAGAGAAGAGGGGAGTGTCACTGAACACTCCCCTCTTCTCTGTTGTATCGCATCATACGGCTTTAGTTGCAAGCCTCGCTAACAATCGCCATCAGCAAATTCGTGGGCACAGCGAATTGCACGTATGAATGTCGCAATATCCTCCTCCGTCGTGGCCCAGCTTGTGACAAAGCGCACGGTAGAGCATGTAGTGCCACGTGGCCCCCAATAGTCAAACGCGGCAACCTTATGCAGCTTGTCAATAACCTCATTCGGGAGCTCGAAGAATTGTTGATTTGTTGGTGACGGCACAACAGCCTCGTATCCCGCCTCGCGCATAGCCTCGCGTATCTTCATGGCAAGGCGCACAGCGTGGCGACCAATACTCTCATAGCGCCCATCGCTCAGCAGTGTGGCAAACTGCACTCCCAACAACCTCCCCTTTGCCAACAGAGCGCCATGTTGCTTCACAAGCGAGAAGAGCGCCTTAACGAGGTGAGGACGTGTAACGACGAGAGCCTCGCCGAAGAGCGTTCCGCACTTTGTACCTCCGATGTAGAAGGCATCTGCCGTGCGTGCTATATCCCTGAGCGTGAAATCGGCACCCTCGGCCTGAAGGGCATAGGCCATACGCGCACCATCAATATACATAGGTATGGAGTGGCGGTGGCACACCTCGCTCAGAGCCTCCAGCTCGCCACGTGTGTATATCGTGCCATACTCCGTAGGTTGCGATATGTAGAGCATGCCCGGGGCGACCATGTGCTCGTGTGTGGCATCGGCATAGAACGTCGTAACGTAGCGTTCTACATCCTCAGCGACGACCTTGCCATCATGGTGGGGGAGTGTGAGCACCTTATGTCCCGAGGCCTCGATAGCGCCGGCCTCATGCACGGCAATATGGCCACTATCGGCAGCGAGGACACCCTCATGGTGACGTAGGATGCCATCTATGGCCGTGGCATTTGTCTGCGTGCCACCAACGAGGAAGATGACCTCAGCATCGGGAGCGCCGCACACTTCGCGCACAAGGCGTTGTGCCTCCAGCGTATAGCTGTCGAGACCATAACCCGCGCTATGCTCCATGTTTGTTGCCACAAGGCGCTCCATAATGTCAGGATGCGCACCCGACGTATAGTCCGAGGTGAGGTATATCATCGCCAGTGTAGGGATTGGTAGTCGTTCTTCTAAAAGCGTGATTCAAACTCTTCATAGAAGGGACTGTAAATACCTTCTACAAGGTCGTCAACATCAATCAACAGATTGGTTTCATTTCTGGTTAGACCATAATCATCTTCGCATTTAGCGTAGATGCCTGTCTCAAAGCCCTTGAAAAAGTCTTGAAATTGCTCTTTACACGTCAAATTGTTATAGAGATAGTTTCGCATCTCATAGTAGAAATCAAGCGATTGAGCATCATCATCATCGTTGTCATCGAGTATAATAGAGATGACCTTCTTTCCAAAATATTCTCCCTTGGTAAAGAGTGGTGACTGCGCAGCAGCGAAGCTAATGCTACAGCTGAGCACAAGCATCATGATAATAGATAGTAGTTTTTTCATAGTAGCTTAAGTGTTGTTTGTTAGTGTGTTGCTGTTAGTTGCTATCCTTAGCCCATGCGATAAACTCCTCGGCAGGGCTTGTCATCTCCTTCGTCAGTAGGAACATGTCGCTGTAGTATATGTCGCTGAGGCTGCCATCCTCGTCTTCGGCAATGCCTGCAAACAGGAACTTGTCGTTCTCGTCCATGCTGTACCACATCTGCATAACCTCAGGGTTATTCGCAGGGTCGTACAAAAGCAAATCCTCGAGGAATACCTCATCGTTATACTCTATCCTTTGCCACTCCTCGTACCACCAGAAGTAGAGTGTATCGGTGGGTGCCGATGTCTTGGCCTCGACAATAGCGATGCACTCTGCATCTCCGATAAAATCTGCCCAGCTCGAGTCGATTGCCAATATCTCCTCAGCATCGTATAGCTTAAGTAGTGATATGTCGGTGATGCTTACATTACCCTTCTCAGCCTCGCCGCTCGTGAAACGGTAGCTAAACATGTGGCTCGTGGGAAGGTTGTCCTCGATGCCAAAGGCTACGACAACATACTCCGTAGATGGCATAAGCGGAGTGAGTGCCTCGTGATGCGCACCCGTAAGGATGGCGGGCTGGTAGTATTCGATGATGATATCCATATCGGTGAACTCGTCGCCGCTATTGGGTAGCTGGTCGACAGAGAGGAACACGCAGGCATAGGGGTCGTTGGTCGAGGGTGTGATGTCGAGCATGGCATCGTAGGGAGTGATGTCGCTAACCACTATCTCGAAGCTCATGTCACCAATATTGGTGTCACCCGTTGCGAAGTGTGCCACTGTAGGTACCGAGCAGAGGAGTGGCAGGCGATCGTCGCTCACGGCAAAGAGTATGACCATATAGTTGGTGTTTGCCGGAAGGCGCTCGGTGAGCTCCTTGTCGCCCGTGTGACAGAAACTCTCCGGTGTGTTGCCCTCATCGTTGATGAGCGTGTTGAACTCCTTCATTGCGCGGTTGCGGTAGTGAGCGATGTACTCATCCGTAAGCTCCATACCCTCATGCACGTAGTAGAGGTCGCTGTCGTTGACGATATAGTGGTAGTATAGACCATCGTAGCCGTTGGTTGCGACATCTATGGTGACCATGTTGCCATTCACCTCGGTCGTAACATTGAATGTGGCATCCACCATCGCAGGTGCTGTGGTACGTATCACGGTGTAGGCGATGTCGGTTGCGGGGGTGTAGTTGTTCTCGCCATCGAAGGTTACGCCATAGCAGTATACGACGTAGTCGGTATCGGGGTAGAGATTCACGGTGCCATAGTCGCGCTTGTCGCCCGTGACGAGCCATCCCACGGTGCTGAGGAATGTGTGGATGGTCGTGTCGTACATCGTGGCGTACTCACCGAAGTATAGGTAGTCGTCCTCGAAGAGTTCGTCGGGCGTATCTATGCCGTTTAGCTTGAAGTGTTTAACCTCCGATACGAAGACGATATACTCCATCGTCTTATCTTCGGGGATAATGTCTACGCTGATTTTAGTATGCTCTGCGCGTATGTTCTCGAAGGCGAAGGCTGTCGACGAGGGGTAGTCGGGCTTCTCGGGCTTTTCGGGCTTTTCGGGCTTTTCGGGAAGCTTCCCGGGCCGGTTTTGATTATCCGTGATACCATTATCATCGCTACATCCCGTAGCAATAAGTGCCATCATAGCTACTGCTGCAAGCTGTATACAAGCTGTTACTCTCAATCTCATGGTCAAAATACTATTATAGTTAATATGTTATGCGGACAAAGATAACACTTTTTTTGTTTTTTCACAGAAAAATGCCTAAATTTGTACGAATATTTCTATCCAAACACCTGTAACGAGATGAACGAAATCTACGCAACCCAGATTCGTAACAGCGTGGAGACGCTATTTAGCCACATGGCCGAGCGTGCCACAGAGGAGGAGATGGTGCGCATACGCGCAGCCTATGAGCTTGCACATGAGGCACATAGCAACCAACGCCGTAAGAGCGGTGAGCCCTACATCATACACCCCATTGCCGTAGCGGCCATCGTCGCCGAAGAGCTCGAATTGGGCGACAATCCCGTAATATCGGCATTCCTGCACGATGTGGTCGAGGATACGCCATACACCGTAGAAGATATACGCTCGCGCTTTGGCGACGATGTGGCATTCCTTGTCGATACTGTCACGAAGCGTAAGAAGGACAGCTACGAGCACTCGAAGCAGGTGGATAACTATCGCCAGATACTCGAGTCGGTACACTACGACATACGCGCGTTGCTCATCAAGCTTGCCGACCGTCTGCACAACATGCGCACCTTGGATAGCATGCGCCCCGACAAGCAGATGAAGATTGCCGGCGAAACGGACTACTTCTATGCGCCGCTTGCCAACCGCCTCGGCCTATATCACATCAAGACGGAGCTCGAAAACCTATCGTTCCGCTATCGCTGTCCGAGGGATTATGCCGTGGTGGAGAGTATGTTGGAGGCGGAGCGCAAGGCCGACCGTGAGCGCTTGGAGCGCTTCACTGCAAAGATTGACGAGATACTCAGGAATGAGGGTTTCGACGTGCGCACCGAGATACGCTATCGCCAGCCCTATAGTATATGGCGTAAGATGCAGGCCAAGGGCAGCGACCTCAAGCATGTCGACGGCAAGCACTATATACGTATCATCTACCCCGATAATTTGGATATCAGCGAGAAGCGCATGAGCCTACGCATATACTCGGCACTCACCGACCACTTCAAGGAGAAGCCCGGCAGCGTGTCTAACTATATCGATGCGCCAAAGGAGAATGGCTACCAGAGCTTCCATGTCAAGCTGCTCAGCGAGCAAGGTATCTGGGAGGAGATACACATATCGTCGGAGCGCATGGTGCGCAACTCACGCCTTGGATGTGCCGCCGAGCGCACGGAGGATAATGTCGCAGCGTGGTTGGATAAGTTCAAGGCTATATTGCAGGATGTTGCCGATGATAGCCACGACATGGAGTTTATGGATGGCGTGACCTCGTCGTTCTACAACGACGACATCATGGTCTTCACGCCCAAGGGTCGTGGTGTGATACTCCCCAAGGGCGCTACGGCCTTGGACTTCGCCTTCGAGATACATAGCAAGGTGGGCGAGAAGGCTGTATATGCCCGCATCAACGGTAAGCTGATGTCGCTACGCACGGTGTTGCGCCGTGGCGACTGCGTGGAGATAGGTACGGCGGAGGATGCCACACCTGCGGAGGAGTGGATGGAGTGTGTGTCGACATATCGTGCTAAGCGATACCTGCGAGGCTACTTCGCTACACTCCCGCGTTTGGAGTACGACCGTTGTGAGCACTGCCACCCGCTCCCGGGTGATGAGGTCGTGGGCTTCCATACCAACGAGGGACACACGGTGCTGCATAAGAGGGATTGTCAGGTGGCAATACGTCTTGCCTCGCAGCATGGCGACTCCATACGCTCGGTGAACTTCGAGGAGAATGTAGCCTTCCTCTACCCCGTGCGGATACGCATACAGGGCATCGACCGTTACCACCTTATGAGCGACCTTATAGACTGCATCACGGATAAGTTGCATCTGACGATGTCGTCGTTAAAGACCGAGAATATCGACCGTATAGCCATCTGTACCATAGACTTCTCGGTACACTCGCTCGGTGAGCTGCAGTCGGCAATGGAGAGCATCGCAAAGATTGAGGGCATCGACGAGGTGCAACGCATACACTTGTAGAGAATTAAGCCAAGGATAACGATATGTACGATTTGATAGTTATAGGCGCCGGTGCTGCGGGGCTCATGGCCGCAGGCACGGCGGCGATGAGTGGCCGCACGGTACTTGTCATGGAGAAGATGGAGAAGGCCGGCCGTAAGATACGCATCACGGGTAAGGGACGCTGTAACCTTACGAATGCCCGCCCTGCGGAGGAGTTTATGGAGAAGGTGCGCACGAATGAGGAGTTTTTCTCGGTGGCCTTTGCCGAATTTAATAACCGTGCGACGATACGCTTCTTCGAGCGCCAAGGCGTGAAGCTGGAGATTGAGCGTGGCGAGCGTGTCTTCCCTAAGAGTGGCAAGGCGTGGGATATAGCCAATGCTCTTGTCGATTTCTGCGAGGATAAGGGCGTGACTATCAAGTATAAGACACGTGTTACGGGCATCGAGACCATCGGTGGCCGAGTTACGGGCGTGCGCTACCAAAATGCCCGTGGTTTTGAGCGTAGGGAGGAGGCTGCGCATGTCATCATCGCCACGGGAGGTGTGAGTTACCCCTCGACAGGCTCTACGGGCGATGGCTACGACTTTGCTGCCTCGGTGGGTCACACTATCGAGCCTGTGCGCCCCTCGCTTACACCCCTCGTCACGTCGCACCCGCAGAGGGAGTATCTCAACGGCTTGTTGCTTAAGAATGTGGGCGCTAAACTATATATCGACAACGAATTACGTGCCGAGGAGTTTGGCGAGTTGGGCTTCTCGGAGCGTGGCATCGAGGGTGCTGTGGCGCTACGCCTGAGCCGCGATGTTGTCGATGCCATTATCGACGAGCGCCGCGTGAAACTTGTCGTAGACCTTAAGCCCGCACTGGATGAGGCTACGCTTCTTGCACGTATCGACCGCGAGATTGCCGATATGCAACCTTCGGAGTTCTTTGCGGAGCTGTTGCGTAAGCTTGTGCCTAAGCAGATGGTTGTGCCCTTGGCCAAGGAGGTAGACTTCCACTCTAAGACCTATGTGGGTAAGCTCACCGTAGCGGAGAAGGAGCGCTTGGTGAAGATTTTGAAGGGTATGGTCTTCCCGATTACGGACTATGCACCGTTCCAATACGCTATCGTTACGGCTGGTGGCGTGTCGTGCGACGAGGTGAATAAATATACTATGGAGTCGCTAAAGATTAAGGGCTTGTATTTTGCTGGTGAGGTGCTCGACATCGATGCTAACACCGGTGGCTACAATATGCAGATAGCCTTCTCGACGGGACGCCTTGCGGGACAACTCAAAAAGTAGGCTATGAAACGCTCGGGACGAAATATCAAGCAACGCCTCTACGGCCTTAAACATATAGGTGGCTATGTGCGCCGTGCTCGCTACTTTCGTGGCCATGGAGTACACTCGCCCTATGTCTATGATGTGGTGCGTCAGGTGTTTATGCGCCGCGATCTCATGGCGGGTGAGCACCCTGTGTACGATAGCCTTGTGGCGTTGGATGTGCCCCGTCGTCGTGCTGTGCAGATAGACAACCTCGCCAAGCACTGCGGATATGAGAGATGTGTGGTGGATAGGTTGGAGCATGCAGATATGATTGTTGCTACGCTCGCTACGAGCCCCGAGAGCCTCGGTGAGTATTACCGCTATGCCCGCGAAATAGGTGCTACGCTATGTATCATGGCCCCATATAACAACGCAAACCGCTGGAGGGTTGTCAAGAGCCTTATTGACGACCATCCCTCCACGACGGTGGATAATCGTGGCTACCTGTTGGTGTTCAACAACCACCTCCCGAAGCAGCGATTTAGACTATGACGTATCATAATAACATTTTAATAATCAAGAATATGAAGATATATACGAAGAGTGGAGATGGAGGTACTACGTCGCTTATTGGTGGCGAGCGCGTGAGTAAATGCGACGCGAGGGTTGAGGCCTATGGCTCGGTGGATGAGCTTACGGCATTTGTAGCCCTCCTTGCTGACGAGCTTAGGGATGACCCGCGCACGAAGGATGTTGTCGAGG
>JAFVWO010000101.1 GCA_017501625.1 Alistipes sp. | reverse complement strand
TTACGCATCAAATTTACGCAAAATTATCGTTCGAAGCAACTTTTAACCAAAAAAAAATAATCGAACAGTTGTCTTCGTGGCTCGCGGACGATGATTATACGCGCATATTTATGCTCAATGGTTATGCCGGAACGGGTAAGACTACGATTATCGCAGCATTTGTTGCTGCACTCAATGATTTGGGTATCAAAACAATACTCCTCGCCCCTACGGGACGTGCTGCCAAGGTCCTTGCACACTATGCCGGCAAGGAGGCACACACCATACACAAAAGAATATATCGTGAACGCAGCATCACCGACTACGAGTCGCGCTTCTCGCTCGATTACAACAAGGAGCGTGGCGCTATATTCATCGTCGACGAGGCTTCGATGCTCTCGGCACACTCCTCGGAGGGCGCTACGTTTGGCACGGGCAACCTCCTCGAAGACTTGGTCACCTATGTGAGGAGTGGCAAGGAGTGCAGGCTTATGCTCGTGGGTGACGATGCTCAGCTTCCACCCGTGGGCGATGACTACAGCCCGGCACTACAACCTGCGGAGTTGCTACCATACGGCGATGTGGAGTATGCAACGATGGATGAGGTGGTGCGACAGACGGCTGACTCGGGCATCCTTTTTAACGCTACGATGGTGCGTTGCATGCTCGAAAACCGCATCTACGAGATACCTCATTTCGATATGTCGAAACGCGACTTTCAGCGCGTAGAGGGCAGCGAACTGCTTGAGGTACTGCAAGATTGTTATGACCGCTATGGCCGTGACGAGACCATCGTCATAACGCGCTCGAACAAGCGTGCAAATCGCTATAACGAGGGTATACGTCGTTATAACCTCTCGGCCGAGGAGGAGATTGAGAGCGGCGATATGCTCATGATTGTGAAGAATAACTACCACTATGCCGAGCGTGACGAGCAGTCGCCCATGTCGTTTGTTGCCAATGGCGATGTGGTACGCCTTAAGCGCATACGTCGCTTCGAGGAGTTCTACGGCTTTCGTTTCATAGATGCACAGGTGGAGTTTCCCGACTACGACGACTACCGCATGGATGTGAAGATTATGCTCGACACGCTGAGCTCCGAGTCGCCCTCGCTCACGCGCGACGAGAGCCACCGTCTATTCCTCGAGGTGGAGAAGGACTACGAGGATATCAAGGCCAAGGCCAAGCGCTATCGCGCGATACGCGAAAATCCGCACTTCAACGCCATGCAGGTTAAGTTTGCCTATGCCGTGACGTGCCATAAGGCGCAGGGCGGACAGTGGAAGGCGGTGTTTATCGACAGATGTATCTTCGGTGACGAACCGATGTCGAAGGATATGCTTCGCTGGCTATACACGGCCATCACGCGAGCAACGGAGCGCGTATATTTAGTTAACTTCGACGAGCGTTTCTTCGATGAGTAGATGCGTAGAAGGAGATAGATAGAGCGACATTTTGAATTGTCGAAAGCATTTCGTACCTTTGCAAGGTTATATATGGATATACGATGAGCGCAAAGATAAAAGCAGAGATACCCACCGAGAACGGGGGCAAAGAGGGTGCAGCAAAGCAGAAGAAGTATGTCGAGACACCGCTGATGAAGCAATACTATCAAATAAAGGCGGTGCATCCCGATGCTATCCTGCTCTTCCGTGTGGGCGACTTCTACGAAACATTTGGTGAGGATGCCATAAAGGCCAGCGCCATACTCGGCATAACACTCACACGTCGTGCCAATGGTGCGGCATCATACGTAGAGCTCGCGGGCTTCCCCTATCATGCCATAGACACCTACATGCCCAAACTTGTACGCGCGGGCGAGCGCGTGGCTATCTGCGAGCAACTCGAGGACCCCAAGATGGTCAAGGGCTTAGTCAAGCGCGGTGTTGTTGAGATGGTGACACCGGGTATCGTCATGGGTGAAAACCTCGTTGCGGGCAAAGAAAACACCTTCCTCGCTTCGGTATTCTTCGGCAAGCAGACTACGGGCATAGCCTTCCTCGACCTCTCGACGGGCGAGTTTTACGTTGCCGAGGGTGAAGATACGTATATCGACAAGCTCATCTCCAACCTGCAACCCAAGGAGATTATCTTCCAGCGTGGTCGCGAGGAGCGCTTCAATGAGGCCTTCGGCTCGAAGCACTACACCTATCGTCTTGACGAGTGGGTATTCTCCGAGAGCGTAAATCGCGATAAGCTCGCCTCACAGCTCGGTGTGCCTACGCTCAAGGGCTTTGGCATAGAGGCGATGACGGCAGGAATATCGGCAGCAGGAGCAATACTATACTACTTGGAGTTCACCGAGCACCACCACACGGCACACATATCATCTATCCAACGTATAGAGCGTGGCGATGCCGTATGGATTGACCGCTTCACGATACGCAACCTCGAACTCTTCTCGACAAACAGCGCCATGGCAAAGTGCAGCTTTGCTGACACCATAGACCGCACACTCACGGCCATGGGTGGCCGTCAGCTTAAGCGCTGGGTGGCGATGCCGCTTATGGACATCGAGAAGATACGCCAACGTCAGGATATAGTTGAAAAGTTCGTCACCGATGGCGACTTTGCCGATGCCATGCGTGAGCAGGTGGCCCTCGTTGGCGACCTCGAGCGTATAGCCTCGCGCGTAGCTACGGAGCGTGTTACGCCACGCGAGCTTGTGCAGTTGAAACACTCGCTACAGGCGATAGAGATAATACGTGCGCTGATGGAGTCGACCGAGAGTGATGCTCTCCACGCCATAGCTGCCACCATAGACCCGCTGGAGGCTGTGCGCAAGCGCCTCGAGACAGAGATATTCCCCGACCCTGAGACAAACCAGATACAGAAGGGAGGTATCATCGCCTCGGGCGTATCTGCCGAGCTTGACGACCTGCGTCGCATAGCCCTCCATGGCAAGGATTACCTCCAAGCGTTGCAGCAACGCGAGAGCGAGGCAACGGGTATACCATCGCTAAAGGTGGCATACAACAATGTCTTTGGCTACTACATCGAGGTGCGCAACACACATAAGGATAAGGTGCCCGAGAGTTGGATTCGCAAGCAGACACTCACAGGTGCCGAGCGTTACATCACGGCCGAATTGAAGGAGTACGAGCAGAAGATTATGGGTGCCGAGGAGCGCATACTACAAATCGAGGCGGCGATATATGCCGAGATAGTATCCTTCATAGGTCGACATATCGTGCCCCTACAGCGCGATGCACGTGCCGTGGCACACATGGACTGCTTGCAGTCGCTGGCACGCATAGCGCGTGAGCGTAAATATGTGCGTCCTACGGTTGACGACTCAAAAGTCATAGATATCAAAGAGGGTCGTCACCCCGTCATCGAGACCCTTATGCCCATAGGACAGGAGTATATCCCCAACGACGTACACCTCTCGAACGACGACCAGCAGATTATCGTCATAACGGGCCCCAACATGTCGGGTAAGTCGGCATTGCTGCGACAGACGGCCCTCATTGTCCTCATGGCGCAGATGGGCTCCTTCGTGCCTGCAAAGGCGGCACGTATAGGTATCGTGGATAAGATATTTACACGTGTAGGAGCCTCGGATAACATCGCCGAGGGCGAGTCTACCTTCATGGTCGAGATGTTGGAGTCGGCAAGCATTCTCAACAACATATCGGAGCGCAGCCTTGTGCTCCTCGACGAGATAGGCCGTGGTACGAGTACCTATGACGGTATATCCATCGCTTGGGCCATGGTCGAGTATCTGCACAACAATACGCAGGGCGCTGCCAAGACACTCTTTGCCACGCACTACCACGAGCTCAACGAGTTGGAGAATATGCTACCACGTGTGAAGAACTACCACGTGACCGTGAAGGAGGTGGATAAGACCATCGTCTTCCTGCGTAAACTTGTGCGCGGAGGCACGGAGCACTCCTTCGGTATCCACGTGGCTCGTATGTCGGGTATGCCACGCTCTGTGGTGTCGCGTGCCGAGGCCATACTTGCAAACCTCGAAAAGGTATATGGCTCGGGCGAGATAGTACCTTCGGGGGCGATAAAGAGTCGCGGTCGCAAGCGTGCCGTTGCGGAGTCGGCAATCGAAACCAAGGATAACATACAGCTCTCGATGTTCCAGCTCGACGACCCCGTACTCATAGATATACGCGACCGCATAAAGGGGTTGGATATAGACTCGCTGACACCCCTCGAGGCACTGAACAAACTAAACGAGATAAAGCGCATAGCAGGCATATAATGACAACACAAGAACAATACATAGAGCGACTTAAGGAGATGGTCGTTGCGAAGTATGGCCGCGAGATACGCTCGGCAGAGGATTGTACGCTCTTGGCTGAGGCACTGCGCGAGGCGACGTCGCATGGTGTAGACCCCCGCGCCCTCGAACTAATGTTCTTGGCCAAGCGTCGTAGCTTCGCACCACGACCCTCGGTACTCATCGCCCTTGCAATGTATGTGGGATTTGGTAGTTGGAGCGACTTTTGCTCGTCGCGCGAGGTGCTGCCTGCCGACGACACCGACATCATCCCCGTAAAGCGCCGCTGGGGCGTAATCATCCTCACCGTGGCAGCCATAATGATAGTCCTCAGCGCCATACTCTTTCTTCTTCTTGGCGATAGTAGCGCCGAGAGTAGTGCTACGACGACGGCTTTACAAGAGATTTATACCGCGGTGGACGAGAGGTGGCGTGCCATAGCTACGGAGGAGTGTAACGACCTGCGCTCGATAGGCGACATTAGCGCGAGTGAGGTTAACAGCATCATCACCGAGAGCATCATCACCCTCAGCGATAACATCTCGGCCGACATCGCAGCAACGGCCACGGAGCGCGGCATAGCGATAGACGATGCCACACTCGCAGAGTATACAACACGTATCGTTGAGCATTGCGAGAATATCTATTATTGCACGCTGAACTAATTGGTAGTTAGTGGCGCATCTCTTTTCGAGGATAATAGTGCTATACCGGCATCTAAAGCAATCTCTTCACCAGCCTGAAGAGCTTATAGGGCATATATCTAAACGGCAGGTCTATCCATGTGGCGGTGGTGAGTACCGAGCGACGGTGCGAGAAGCTATATAGGCTATCGCGACCATGATAGCGACCCATGCCCGAGTTGCCTACGCCTCCAAACGGCAGGTGTTCGTTGGCAATGTGCATGATGACATCGTTGACACAAGCGCCTCCCGACGATGTGTGGCCAATAACACGTCGAGCAACATCCTCCTCGGCAAATACATATAGTGCCAAGGGTTTCTCTCTGTCGAGGATGTAGCCAATGGCATCGTCTATATTATCGTACTCGACGATGGGTAGCACAGGGCCAAATATCTCCTCACGAAGTATCGCAGCATCGGGCTTAACGCCATCTAAGAGCGTAGGCTCGATATATCGTTCCGAGGCATTCGTAGCACCCCCAACGATGGCTTCACCCTCCTTCAGGTATGAGGCTACACGCTCGAAGGCTCTATCCGAGACCATGCGCACATAGTGCTCACTGAGGCGTGCATCGTCGCCATGGAGCTTTATGAGGGCCTCGCGGTAGGCCGCAACGAACTCTCGCTTTACATCGCGATGGAGGAGCAGGTAGTCGGGGGCGATGCATGTCTGCCCCGCATTGAGGGTCTTGCCCCATGCTATACGCTTAGCGGCAAGGGCTACATCTGCTGTTCTGTCGACAATCGCGGGGCTCTTGCCTCCGAGCTCCAAGATTATAGGTGTGAGGCTCTCTGCCGCAGCACGCATGACGACACGCCCGAGAGCGGGAGAGCCCGTGAAGAATATTACGTCGTAGCGCTCCCTGAGAAGTGCCGTATTGGTATCCCTATGTCCCTGCACCACGGCAACATACTCCTCGTCGAAGGTGGTATTTATAAGGCGTTCCAACACCTCTGCCACATGTGGAACGTAGGGCGAGGGTTTTAATACTGCCGTACATCCTGCGGCGATAGCACCAATGAGAGGGTTGAGCAGTAGCTGCACAGGGTAGTTCCATGGCGCAATGATGAGTGATACGCCAAGAGGCTCGGTGAGGATGGCACTGCGCGCGGGGAAGAGTTTTAGCGGTGTCTTCTTCTTCGAGGGTGCCGCCCAGCGTGGCAGGTGCTTGAGGAAGTTGTCAATCTCGCCAAGGAGGATGCTTATCTCCGTGAGGTAGGCCTCCTCGTATGACTTGTGGAGGTCTGCATAGAGAGCATCGGTAAGCTCCTTCTCGTACCTCACAATGGCATCGCGCAGACGACGTAGCGCTCTCATGCGATACTCAATGTCGAAGGTCGTGTGCGTGCGAAAGTATGTGTGCTGCGTGGCGACAATAGCGGGAATACGCTCGATAGGAGTCTCTTGTATCATAGATGTATCGCGTTTAAACGATTTACAGCAACAAATGTACAAATTTATCGGTAATTCTTTGAGCCTTTTAAAGAAATGTGGCTGACTAAGTTACTTTTTAGTCAGCCACCATGTAGTCGTATGTTACTTCGAGGTCATGATGCGCAGAATCATCGCATCGGTGTGTGTCATGGCATCGCGGCCGATGTCGGTGAGGTTGCGTATCGAGCGGTCTACATCGTCGTCGATGATACCCTCAACGGACTTAACCCAACGGTTGTTCATGGCCATAAGTGCCGATACCACAGCTGTAGAGACACCCGAGGCACACTTCATGGCACACGAGGGCTTAGCACCATCGCATATCATACCCGTGAGGTTGGCAATCATGTTCTTCACAGCCTTGGTTACCTCCTCGTAGCCGCCACCCATAAGGTAGGTGATGCCGCACGACGAGCCCGTAGCTGCAACAACGCAACCACAGAGTGCCGAGAGGCGACCGAGGCTCTGTTTGATATATATCACGGTGAGGTGGCTCAAAACAAGGGCACGCACCATCTGCTCATGCGAGGCTTTGCACTGCTCGCCATAGACAACAACAGGAACGGTCGATGTCAAACCCTGATTACCGCTTCCTGAGTTACTCATCACCGGAATCATCGCTCCCGCCATACGTGCATCGCACGCCGCTGTGGTCATGCCAACAATCTGGCAGTGGAGCGTGTCGCCCATAATGTTACGCTCGGACTCCGCACGGAAGAGCTTGCCTATGGCGTGGCCATACTCGCCCTTAAGCGACTCGTAGGCGGCATTCATATTCAGGCGCTTAGCCTCGAGGATAAACTCAACCTCCTCCAGCGGTGCTGTCATGGCGAAGTCCCACACGCGACGTAGCGTGAGCTCAGGCTCCTTCTGCTCGGGGGCATCGTTACCCTCGCCCGCGGGTGCATCGGCACTAAAGAGCACCTCGCCACAGCGCGATACGTGAACGAAGCGTGAGTGACCACCCGCGATGATGGCCATAGCGCTGGCACCACCGGCAAAGACCTCGACCTCGATATAGAGCTTCTCGGTGATGTTGTACTTGAGGTCCACGTTGATACGCTTCTGCTCAATCATCTTCTTACCCTCCTCGACAGCAGCCTTGTCGGCATCCTTCAACACCTCGAGTTCGTACTCCGACTTACCCACAAGAGCACCCAAGGCCATGGCGATGGGTAGTCCCGTCATTCCCGTGCCGGGGATACCTACGCCCATGGCATTCTTAAGCACATTGGCACTCAGGCGTGCTTCGATGCGCTCGGGGCGGCAGCCCAAGGTCTCCGTAGCCTTAGCTACGCACAACGCCACGGCTATAGGCTCGGTACATCCTATGGCGGGGACAATCTCGCGGTTCATGAGGGCGATAATCTCTCTACGCTCCTCGGCAGTAAATGTGTAGTTCATATAGTTGTAGTTTTAGTTTTCTGTAGTTTTATTGCTCTTTTATCTTACGAAGATACGTAATTTATCTAAAACTACAAAACTGCAACGCTGTTTTTTAGTCGCGAGGTAAAATTTTTGCATCGTTGCATTGTTGTGATGGTGATTTTATGTACCTTTGTAAGATAGAAACAATGAACGTATAACCATATAAACAACAGAGATTATGGCAGGAAAGACCCCTACGCCCCACATTGGGGCTCAATATGGCGAGATAGCCGATAAGGTGATTATGGCAGGCGACCCGTTGCGTGCTAAGTTTATGGCCGAGAACTTCTTGGAGAACCCCGTGCAGTACAACAACGTGCGCGGCATGCTCGGATTCACGGGTACGTATAAGGGTAAGCGCGTGTCGGTGCAGGGACACGGCATGGGTATACCCTCGATAGGCATATACACATACGAGCTCTTCAACTTCTACGACGTCAAGCGCATCATACGCTGTGGCTCGGCAGGGGCCTACAACCCCGACCTAAACCTTGGCGACGTGGTGTTTGCCATGGGCTCATGCACCGACTCTAACTATGGTGCGCAGTTCAACCTCCCGGGTACCTTCGCGCCTATTGCCGACTTCGAGCTGTTACGTGCTGCGGCTGCCAAGGCCGAGGAGCTCAACATCCCCTATAAGGTTGGTAACGTCCTCGCCAGCGACGTATTCTATGGCGACGATGCCGAGAGCTGGAAGCAGTGGCAGAAGATGGGTGTCATGGCCGTGGAGATGGAGGCTACAGCCCTCTATATGAATGCTGCACGTGCCGCAAAGAGCGCACTATGCATCTGCACAATATCTGACTCGCTCGTACACGGCACAGCATGCTCAGCCGAGGAGCGACAGACATCATTCACAAATATGATGAAGATTGCCTTCGACATTATATAATTTTGATATAATTTACAATACATAGAAAGAGGGGCTGACTTAGTCGGCCCCTCTTTCACTTTCTCATTGTTTGTATTTGCAGCGATACTACTTAGAGAAATAGTACCTCGAAGATGTTATCCACGCCCTCGAACACTATCGTCGCAGCGCCCATGAGGTTTGTAACTTCAGCGTAGGGGTTGGTGATAGCGCCCTCGCAAACAACACTACCATCCTCGGCCATGAGCTTATAGCGAGCATCCTCACCGGGAATACCCATAAGGGCTACACAGCGGCCCGAGCGCGACGTCTCCGGAATGGCAAACTCAGCCATGCCACCAGTTGTAAGCACGGTGAAGGGGTTGCCATCGGCACCATACTCCGACTCCTCGACAGGGTTTATCTCGAAGGCACGGATGGCAAGCCAGTTGCGCTTTTGAGATTCAAGCTTACGGATGCCTACGTAGCGTGCCTCGAAGGGCTCGCCCTTCCACTCTATATCGTAGATGCCGACAAGAGGCTCCGTGAGTGCATGCCACTGCTCGCCATCGGCCGAGTACTCCACGATGACATGGTCGAAGTAGTCGACATCATCCACCGAGTTGCGACCCTGAATGATGCGCACCTCGCGCACCTCGCGCACAATACCCATGTCGGCAGCGACAAAGTCGTCGGTGCGCTGTCCCTGACCCGAGTGGTAGTACGTAGTGTCGTCGTTGTCGAACATATACTTAGCCTGTGGCGCTGCAAGTGAGTTGTAGCTACCTGCCGCAGCGAGTGTCGACGACTTAACGCCACTGAGCTGCTCGTAGTAGGCCGCAGCCAAGGCATCCATCATACGCTCGTAGAAGGGGTGTAGCTTCATGGTACCCACACGGTGAGCATCGAAAGCCTCGATATCCTCCTCCGTCATGAGGTTGTCGACATATACCCTCCAAAATGCCTCATACTCACCCGCGCGATAGAGCTCCAATGCCTCGATAGCCTTCAAGCAGCGCTCACCGAGCTTGGCAAACTCCACAAGCCATGGGCGCAGCTCCTCCAAGAGGGCCTTGTTCTCCATTCTCTCCATCTTCGCGGGGACAGCCACGATGCGTTGCAGCTCCTCCTTCAACTTCGCGGCAAGCTCCTCGGTATACTCCTCCATGAGGAACGTCTCCGTCTCCCACGACTCTACACGTCGGTAGCCCGTCTCCGTGTCGCACGAGTGCATGGCAAAAAGACGGTAGGCATCCTTAACCTCGGGGGCTACGCTCTCTATGGCACGCTCCCAGCTATCTATGGCGTTATACGCCTCGACATTCCAAGCATAGTCTGCCGTGCTGTATAGTGCCAACTTCGAGGCCTCGCCATGCTCCATGGGGTTGCTCACGATGCCTCGCGTCTTGGTGTCGTCCATCGTCGTCGAGAGTCCATATACGGGGCCCTGCATGACGATATGGCGGGCATAGTCCGTGACGGGGAAGTTCCACCAAAAGAGCGCGGGGCGCTGTATGCGTGAGCCTACCCACTCCATCGTCGACTCGGTCATATTGCTGCACACGGCATCACCCGTCCAAAAGACATCGACCGAGGGGTCGAGCGTCTTGCCATAGAGCACAAGGCTGCCACGCTCCGTAGGGTTGGCCCATAGGCGTGTATACTCCGTGGGGCAGACGATAAGAGGCTCAACATCGCCCTTAGCCTTCACAAACTCCTCCGTAAGGCGGTTGGCGAGCTCCGTCTGACGTAGGGGATGCGCTCCAGCGCCCTCTATGTCGTCGAAGTGTATGGCGAAGGCACGAACACCCAAGGCATACATCGACTCAAACTTATTCAGGAGGTTGTTGTAGTCCTCCTCGTCCCAACGAATATCCTTGCCCGGGTGTATCGCCCATACGAAGTGTACGCGGTTGCGGTTGCACGCCTCGACAAGCTCGCGTAGGTTTTCGGCCTCCTCTGCGGGGTACTCCTCGCGCCAGTAGGGAGAGCTGTGGTAGGGGTCGTCCTTAGGGCCATAGATGTAGTAGTTCATCTTGTAGCGGCCGTAGATGTCGATGAGCGAGAGGCGTGTGGCATGTGACCACGGCACGCCGTAGAAACCCTCGACAACACCGCGATACTTAAGGTCGGGCCAGTCGTTTATGGTCATGGCAGGGATGGTGCCCGCAGCTGCAATGGGGCTCTCGACGACCTGACGCAGTGTCTGCAAGGCGTAGTAGGCACCAAGCTCATCGTAGGCCGTGATGGCGATGCCCTTGGGGGCTATGTCGAGGATGTAGGCTCCCGACTTATCGGGCATGGTGTCTACGTTGAAGCCCTTGGGTGCATATTTCACCGTGAGCTTAAGTCCCTTGGCACTCTGCTTGATGAATGTGACATCCTCCGTAAAGGCCTTAGCATCGCCCTTGAGTGCCACACCGCGCGATATGTCTACCGTTATGCTTTCGCTGCGCGTCATCGCTTGTGGTGTGGGGTTGATGACGAGGCCGCCATGGTCGACCTTGTGTCCAAGTATTCGGCCTACATCCTGCGACTCGCCGCGCTGAGACTGAAGGTCTTGAGCATCGGCAACAACAGCCACAGCAAGCATAATGGCTACGGCACAAAGATTTCTAAATGTCTTAGTCATAATTAAGTTATAGTTATTAGGTTTTTATTCTCCGCACAAAGATAGTAAAAAGTAGCAAGTGTGCAACACGTGATACTATAGTTAGATGTAAAACATACCTGTAATAAGACCGTCGTTACGACGGCAAAGATACTAAAAAATAATTATTAATTAGTAAAAAAGAGTTATTATCAATGAGGAGTGAGGAGTGAGGAGTGAGGAATTAATAGGTTCTTATAGGGTTTTTATAAGACCTATAGGACCTATAAGACCCTATAACTACCCACTCTCCCCATAACTCCCCAGTCTACCCACACTCCCCAATAGGGATAATAGGGAGATTAAGGAATTTAGGGAATTTAGGGAGATTAGTGAATTATCGTTTTCCTTATATTCCCTAAACTCCCTAACTTCCCTAACTTCCCCACTCTCCCCACCCTTCCCCTCCTCGGCAACAAACGCCAACGCGCTCAAATCGCCTAAAAACGCCCTTTATGGCGATATTTTCAAAAAAAGACCGCGGCGGAGCATCACTTTTTAGGGCTATCCTTTGCTTAAATCGAAAATAAAGCGTAATTTTGCAGGTCTATATATATAAATATATAGGTATTGGAAAGGGACTGAAGAACAAAAACAATAATATAGAGAGTATGACTGAAGAGTTAAACACGGAGGGTAAGACTGGGCGCATCGTCCAAGTCAACCTCGAAGAGCAGATGAAGTCGGCATACATCGACTACTCAATGTCGGTGATTGTGTCGCGTGCGCTGCCCGATGTGCGCGATGGCCTGAAGCCCGTGCATCGTCGTATTTTGTATGATATGTCTGCCGAGCTTAACCTCTACTCGGACAAGCCAACACGTAAGAGTGCGCGTATCGTCGGTGATGTGCTCGGTAAGTTCCACCCCCATGGCGACATCTCGGTATACGAGGCTATGGTGCGCATGGCGCAGGATTGGTCTATGCGCTATCCGCTGGTTGAGGGTCAGGGTAACTTCGGCTCTATGGATGGCGACTCGCCTGCGGCGATGCGTTACACCGAGGCCCGCATGCAGAAGATTACAGACGAGGTTATGGCCGACATCGAGAAGGAGACAATCGACTGGGGTCTGAACTTCGACGACACGCTGAAGGAGCCCACGGTACTGCCCACGAAGATTCCGTTGCTCTTGGTCAATGGTGCCAGCGGTATCGCCGTAGGTATGGCTACGAACATGGCACCTCACAACCTCGGCGAGGTGGTGGATGCCTGCGCAGCATATATCGACAACCCCGAGTGCGAGTGCGAGGAGCTGTTGCAGTATGTCAAGGGCCCCGACTTCCCCACGGGAGCCATCATCTATGGCTATGAGGGTGTGAAGGAGGCGTTGCTCACGGGTCGTGGTCGCGTGGTTATGCGTGCGAAGACCGAGATTGAGCATACAGCCTCGGGACGTGAGTGTATCGTAATCACGGAGATACCCTACATGGTAAATAAGGCGGAGATGATTAAGCGCATCGCCGACCTCATTAACGAGAAGAAGATTGAGGGCATATCGTATATCAACGACGAGTCTGACCGCCAAGGTATGCGTATTGTCATCATCCTTAAGCAGGATGCCGTGGCCAGCGTTGTGCTCAACACGTTGTATAAGAATACGCCGTTGCAGTCGTCGTTTGCCGTTAACAACATCGCGTTGGTGAATGGCCGCCCGCAGTTGCTCAATCTTAAGGAGCTCATACGTCACTTCGTAGACCATCGCCACGATGTCGTCGTGCGCCGCTCGCGCTTCGACCTACAGAAGGCTGAGGAGCGCCTGCATATCGTCGACGGCTTGCTCATTGCGCAGGACAACATCGACGAGGTTGTACACATCATACGCTCGTCGAAGACGGGCGAGGAGGCACGCCAGCGCTTGGAGGAGCGCTTTGGTCTTTCGCCATTGCAGACAGCAGCCATCTTGGAGATGCGCCTGCGCCAGCTCACAGGACTCCAGCGCGAGCAGCTCGAGGCTGAGCATGCAGAGCTTGTTAAGACCATCGACTATCTCAAGGCCGTGCTTGCTAATGTGGATATGCAGATGCAGATTATCAAGGATGAGTTGCTGGAAATTAAGGAGAAGTATGGCGATGAGCGCCGCTCGGAGATAGTATACTCTTCGGAGGAGTTCAACCCCGAGGACTTCTATGCCGATGACGACATGGTCATCACCATATCGCACATGGGCTACATCAAACGTACTCCTCTTGCGGAGTACCGCACGCAGCACCGTGGAGGTGTGGGCGCCAAGGGTAGCGCCACGCGCGATGAGGACTTCATCGAGCACATCTACGTGGCATCGATGCACAATACGATGATGTTCTTCACGGAGATGGGACGTTGCTATTGGCTCAAGGTATACCAAATACCCGAGGGTACACGCTCGTCGAAGGGTCGCGCAATACAGAATGTGATACAGATAGACCCGGGCGACAAGGTACGCGCATATATCAATGTTAAGAACCTCAACGACAAGGATTTCGTGGAGAATAACTACCTCGTGATGTGTACCAAGCGCGGTGTTATCAAGAAGACGACGTTGGAGGCATATTCACGTCCACGTACTAATGGTGTGAATGCCATCGTTATTAGAGAGGGAGACCAGTTGTTGGAGGTTAAGCTCACGAGTGGCAATGCCGAGGTCATGATAGCCTCACGCGAGGGTCGTGCCATACGTTTCAACGAGGCTACGGTACGTCCTATGGGCCGTGTAAGTACGGGTGTGAGGGCTATATCTATCGACGACGACAATGAGGTTATCGGCATGATAGCCATTGAGCCCGAGAGCAAGGAGGATGTGTTGGTTCTCAGCGAGAATGGCTACGGCAAGCGTACCGACCTCGAGGAGTATCGCATCACCAACCGTGGCGGTAAGGGTGTTAAGACCATCAACATCACCGAGAAGACGGGTAAGTTGATATCTATTCAGGCTGTTACGGACGATAACGACCTTATGATTATTAACCGCTCGGGCCTCACCATTCGCACTACCGTAGACCAAATACGTGTTGCGGGACGTGCTACGCAGGGTGTGCGTGTCATCAACCTTCGCGAGGGCGATGCCATAGCTTCGGTGACGGCCGTGCCTAAGACCGAGGATGAGGATGTGGAGGCCATAGCTGAGGCCCCCGCCGTTGCCGAGGAGAACGCAAACGAGTAGACAATTAATTATTAAAACATCTAATACTAAAGTTATGAAAAAGTTAGTTTTGATGGCAGTAGCCATGCTGATGTTGGCATTGCCCGCTGCACAGGCACAGAGAGTAAATACCTCGTCGGAGGTTAACAAGCTACAGAAGGCGGATGCTGCGGCTCAGGATGCCAAGAAGGGTGCTAAGGCCGCTACGTGGATTAGCCGCGGTAAGGCATATACCGATGCCTACATCCTTCCCACCAAGGAGCTTGGTCGTGGTGTCCCCGTGCAGGTTCTACAGATGAATGTCGGCGAGCCTCAGAATATGGTCGAGGGCGAGTTTATGGGTGCTCCCGTTATCGTCTTGGACTACGAGTATGTCGACGTGTATGTTAACCCCGCAAGCTACATGATTGAGGGTTGGAATCAGAAGAAGTCTATCGCCGAGCGCCTTCCCGAGACGGCTATCGAGTCGTTTGCCAAGGCTTACGAGATGGATGCCAAGCAGGGCGCTAAGATTATCCCTCTGGCACAGAATCTCGCCAACGCACTTGTCCAGCAGGGTGAGGCTTTGAACAACCTCGGCAATACGTTGGAGGCATCTAAGCTCTTTGAGCTCGCCTACCGTGCTTTGTGCATCGTTCCCGAGGGTTACAACATCGAGAATGTAGGCAACCTCTACAATGCAGGTATGCTTAAGACCATGTACGCATCGACGCTTCAGGGCGAGGAGGCACATGCAGCCTTTGCCGATGGCGAGCGTATATTGAAGGAGGTTATCGAGAGCGGCTACAACGATGGTGTGGGCAATGCTTACTACTTCCTCTTCCACTGCTACTATGGTCAGAAGGATGCAGACCGCGATGCCTACCTTGCTAAGGCTAAGGAGACTCTTCTTACGGGTATCAAGCTCTTCCCCAAGAATGCTACTATCCTCGACGGCCTCATGCAGCTCTACACTGCCGAGGAGGGTGTTGGTGACCCTGCGGAGCTCACAGCGATGATTGAGACGTCGTTGAAGGAGGACCCCACGAACTACGACTTGTGGTTTGGCCGTGGCCGCGTGTATAACGCCATGAAGGAGTACGACGAGTGCATCAAGTCTTTCGAGAAGTGTGCCGAGTTGCGTCCTAACGACTTCGAGCCCAACTTCTATACGGGTTATTTCGTTATCGAGAAGGCAAATGCTCAGATTGAGGCGTTGAACAACGACCCCAATATGACCTACGAGAAGTATGAGGCCGAGAACGCTAAGATTAACCTTGTCTATGCCGAGGCAATTCCTTGGTTGGAGAAGGCTCACGAGCTCAACACTTCGGATGTAGCCACTATCGAGTACCTTAACAGCTTGTGCTTCCGTCTCCGCGATATGGACGGCATGATGGACAAGTACAATAAGTACCACGAGTTGTTCTTGCAGACACGATAGGCTCTAAACAGCTAAAATATAGGTGTCGCCATAATTTTTATTGTGGCACCTATTGTTTTAATCGCTTATGCTCGTATTTGCACGCCCAAGAGTGGTGTCATAACTCGCAGAGGGCGAAATATTCTCCAAATATCGACTTTCTATTTGCAGTTAAGCAAAAAATTACTAACTTTGTGTATAGTTTCATCGGATAACATTAACAACTAAAATTTATACATTATGAAAAAGCTATTTTCTATTGTGGCTATAATTGCATCTGTGATGCTGACATTCACGGCATGCGACGACTCCAATCCAACAGGTGGAGACAATAACAACAACAACCCCAGCAACCCCAGCAACCCCAATAACCCGGGTGGTAATGACGATGTGGATACTCCCATCAACCCCGGTGGTGACATCTCCGACTCGGACCTCACGCCCGGAGAGCACAAGGCTCGCTTGGAGGAGATTGCCGTTGAGTTTGTCGAGACCTTCGAGCCTTATGATGTTGAGGAGCTCACTAACAGCGCCATGGCCCTTGCGGAGTATGCCGAGTATTTCGACTATGGCTCGGAGGCTTATGCTGTTAATGAGAATCGCCCCTCGCTCGCTGAGACTCTTGTGCGAGGCCTTCAGCGCTTCTCTACAGCCGACCTCGTTGAGTTCGCAACACGTGCTACCGAGGACTTCGTTGTAGACATCAACGACCCCGATTTGAACCCCTATGCAGGCAAGAGCTTTACGTGGAATGGCGAAGAGTGGGTTGTTGGCGACGGTAAGGATAAGACCATCACGTTTGAGTGGGACGATACGGTGGCTACAATAAGCTGGACAAAGAGCACGAAGCTCGAGTACTACTACGAGGATGAGGATATGAACGTAGTTGCTTATGTTCCTAACAATGTTGAGATTAGCATTAAGATTAATGGTAAGGAGCACCTCAACATCGTGCTTACGACGAACATTACCAACATAAAGACATGGGCACCCGAGGCTAAGATTACGCTCAACGGTGGCTATGAGTTCTCGGCCCGCTCGAAGGGTGACAGCAAGGGCTTGGAGGCCGGTGCTTCGATTAAGAAGGGTGGCAAGACGTTGTTGAATGCCGCAGCTGTTGTTGCCATCAACGATGCTACCGACATCGACAACTGGATAGAGGAGTATTACGACGAGTGGGATGGCTGTTATTACAGCGAAGTGTCTGGCGAGTACTTCCTCGAGAATGTTAAGACAGGCTCGGCACAGGTTGACATCTTGGAGCTCTCGATTGTTGCCGAGGGTGACTTTAAGGGCATGTACGAGGAGATTGAAAAGATTGAAGACAGATACGATTCGTGGGATGATGAGACTTCGCAGTATCTTCCCGAGCAGTCTAAGAAGGAGTGCGATGCTATCTGTGATTATGTGAATGAGAAGGTCGAGATTGTTCTTCTCTACAACGACACCATGGAGCGTGTTGCCAACGTAGTACTTACGACAGTATCGTACTACGATGAGTATTATGGATGCAACGACTACTATATTGAGCCTATCTTGTTGTTCCCCGATGGTAGCAAGTTCGCTTTCGAGGAGTACTTCACCGCGAAGGCCTTTGGCGACCTCTTTGATGCTATCGATGAGCTTGCTGAGCAGGTAGATAGCATGCTATACTAATAACTTATACTGCAAGACTTAGGGGTGGGCTATCTATTGGCCACCCCTTTTTATCGTTATGAGGCTACTACAACGACATATCCTACTACTAACCCTGCTCGTCGTGTCGCCACGTGCATACACTCAGCAGGATAGTGCCGCTATGCACCTTAGTGTCGATGATGTCGTTGTCACGGCACAGAGCCGTATCATATCAATACCGGATAATACGGGTAACGTGTCGTTGAACATGGATGCTCTTACCGACATGCCGCGCCTTGGTGGTGCTGTCGATGTGCTGAAGTTGTTGCAGTATACCCCGGGTGTGGCAGCTACGCAGGAGGGTAACACGGCGATGTATGTACGTGGTGGCGATGCCGGCAATAGCCGCATACTCCTCGACGGAGCACCGCTATACTCCCCGGCGCACCTGTTGGGCTTCTTCTCGGTGCTAAATACACCGCATATTAGCGGCCTCACGCTCTATAAGTCGGGTATCCCGGCATGCTATGGCTCCTCGACGGCATCTATCACGGAGGTGCGCACACATAGACATATCCCGAGCGAGTTTCACATCGAGGGTAACATCGGTATCATCGAGGCGGATGCTGCCGTGAAGCTGCCTATTGGTGAGCGCTTTGCGCTCTTTGCCTCGGCACGCCACTCCTACGCCTCATGGCTCACGGGGCTGTTGAGCCGTAAGACGACGATAGATTATGAGTTTGGTGACTATGGTGTGGGCTTCGTTGCCGATGTGGGTCGTGCCGGCCGTCTGTTGTTTAATACACACTTCAACGACGATAGTGCCAAGGCTAACGTCTTCCTATATAATGCCGATTGTAAGCTTAGTTGGTGGAATGCCTTGGGTACGCTCACGCTGGAGACACCCATTAACGATAGGGTGGAGCTGAGTAACATGGTCTACGCCTCGGTCTACGATAATATGCTGAAGCCGAACATTACATCCGTAAACTACGAGGTTGCAACGGGTGTTGCCGATATGGGACTTCGAAGTGGTGTTGTCGTGGCGTTGGATAGGGTGAATATTTCGGCCGGAGTTGATGCCATATATCGTCGTATCGCGCCACAGTCGATTCTCGAGGGCGACAACGTGCTTAATATGTCAAAGGTGGAGGAGACCATCGAGGCAGCCCTCTATGCATCGCTCCGCTGGCCTATATCGTCGCATGTTGTGCTCGATGCCGGTGTGCGCTATAGCCTCTATGCCAACGATAAGGTATGGACGATGCCCGAGCCACGCATCGCGATAGAGCTGCCGCTCTCTTCGACGGCGAAGCTCTGGGCGAGCTACAACCTCATGACGCAGTATATACATCTTGTGCCGCAGTCTAACCTCTCGTTTGCCACGGATTTCTATCTGTCGAGTGCCGAGCCTCTCCCTCCGCAGTTGTCGCACAACGCTTCGTTGGGATATGCGGGTGAGGCTCTCGCGGGGCGCCTCAGGTGGTCTGTCGAGGCCTATTATAGATATATGTATAACGTCATCGAGTACGACTCGCGTATCCTCGATGTGCTCACCGGCATTGAGGACCACATGTCGATGCTCAGCTGTGGCCGTGGCGAGTCCTACGGCTTGGAGACAAGTGTGGGGTATAGCGATAGCTACGTAGATGTGCAGGTGAACTATACGCTGTCGCGCTCATTGCGACAGTTCGATGATATAAATGATGGCCACCCCTTCCCTGCGCACTCTGACCGTCGACACAACCTCTCGCTCATAGCCTCATATAAGCCCTCGTCGCGCTGGACACTCTCGGCAACATTTGTTTATGCCACGGGTATGCCCTATACCGGAACTACGGCATTGTACATCAGCGGTAACGCCTTCCTGCGCGAATATGGGCCGTATAATGGCGCTAAGCTCCCCGACTTGCACCACCTCGACCTGTCGGCAACATACTGGTTCAAGCCGCGTAAGCTTGAACGTAGCGGCATAAACCTCTCGATATATAATGTCTACGCGCGCAAGAACCCGTTGATGATGTCCTATAGCGTGCAGAAGGACGACGAGACCAATACGATGTTTATGCAGGAGCGTAGGCATGCCATATATACGATTATACCATCCATAAGTTGGACATATAAGTTTTAGACCTATGCGCAGAGTGCTTTTTACCATATTTCTACTCGTTTCACTTGTGGGGTGTATCGCGGAGCGCGAGTATAATAGTGATTACCGCCAGAGGCTTGTCGTTGAGGGCTCTATCGAGGCGGGACGTGGCGCTATCGTGGCATTGTCGCTAAATACACCCTTTGATGAGGAGTACGACGAGGATGATATGAAGGATTTGGTCGTGCGCTGGGCTAAGGTCACGGTGGAGTGTGGCGAGCGTAGCGAGGTGCTTGTGGGTCGTAGCGACAAGGAGTATCCCACGCAGTACATATATACCGGTAGCGATATTATCGGCGAGGTGGGCGAGAGCTACACGCTTATTGTCGAATATAGTGGGCGCACATGGCGAGCGACAACCACGATACCCACCCCCGCAGAACTCGGAGATATATCCATCACCCGCACGCGCGATACGCTCTATACTATTACAGCCACACTGCCACCTACAGCTTCGCCCTGCATGATAGATTGTGCTATGGGTGGTAGCAGCTACTTCGCCCCCACGATGCTTGGCGTTTACGATGCAAGCGACAGGGTACGCCGTGTAACCGTCAATCGCCCCATGGGTAACCTATACGTCAACGAATATATGACTCACTTCCAGGTGCGTGATACGGTGGCTCTGAAGTTGCGCACGATGGATAGCTTCGCCTACGAGTATTGGAACCTGTGGCAGAACAATGTGATAAACAGCCTTAACCC
>JAFVWO010000100.1 GCA_017501625.1 Alistipes sp. | reverse complement strand
CCTCGCGCTACGACATATCTATGCCCATGAGGGTTAAGCCCAACTTCGATATTCGTATCGGTGGTAATATCTCCTCTACGGCCTTTAACCAAGCCTATATAGGCCTAAAATATGGCTGGATAGGTGCTACGATGCAGGACTTCAACCTCGATATACTGCTCGGCCCGGTATATACCATGGCGCGTTTGAAGGGTCGCACGACGCTTATCAACAGGCTCTCGTTCTATATCGACTACTCCTACAACTTCAACATTACGAATACGATGAAGGGTAACTTCGGCAATCTCACACCCGTGGATAATGCCGAGCAGATGCGTATGATGGAGAACTTCTTCTCCGTATCGCTCGGCTCGTCGCTCACCACGCGCAGTGTTGCCGACCTCACGCTCAACGTCGGCCGCAATAGCTATAGCTACACTATGGAGGGGTATCAGAAGCGTCAATATACCCACTTCTCATACCTCGCCGGAGGCTTCAACATCGCCAACAGCACGCTCAACAAGCCCCTCTTCCCAACTTCGGGTAGCAAGGCCGAGGCCTCGTTGATATATGTCTATGGCCGTGATGAGCGCGATTCGCGTGCCGATCTTATCTATCCCGAGGGTGACGACTTCTACCGCGCTATTCGCCAGTGGTGGGGTGCTAAAATCTCGTGGGAGCAGTACTTCGATGTATCGAGTCGAGGCATCTTCTCGCTTGGCTACGCCATCGAGGGTGTATATACCAACCACCCCGAGTTCGACTCCAAGGAGGCGACGTTGCTCTCCTCGCCGCAGTATGCGCCGCTGCTCCATTCGCGCATGATATACATGCCCGAGTTCCGTGCTTCGCGCTATGTTGGTGTCGGCCTTATGCCCACGGTGCGCATCTACGACAACCTCTATGCACGATTGAGCGTATATACCATGTTCCGCGATAAGTACAACGATGAGGCGTTCCACTACATGTCCGACTTCTCGCTGATATACCACACTCCTATTGGCCCGGTAAGTCTTGCTGTTACCAAGTACGACTTCACCTCGAAGAACAATCTCTATCTGACCTTCAACTTCGGATATGCGATATTTGGTCGCAAGGGCCTCTATTTTTAATTTGTTGTGAAAAGGCAGCATCTGCTGCACCTCAATCGTTTGGCTGAATGGGAAATACGTCAAGTATGTCCCATCCAGCCAAACTTCTTTATCGGCGCAGCATCTACTACCTTTTGACAACAAATTCGCTGCAACCGCTAATCAACCATAAACAATCAGCGACTACGGCCGACAACTGAGATCATTAAGACCGCTAAGACCATTGCGAAGTCGCGGCCGACCTATCATTGTCATCCTGAGCGGAGCGCAGCGGAGTCGAAGGATCTCGTTGAAGTCGCGACCACTCAACTACCCTCCGCTACTCTCAAACTACCCTCTGGCTCGTAAGCGTCGTAGGATTTAGCTCAATATGTTGGGGGTGGCCAAAAACTTTTTAGCCACCCCCATTGCGATAATAAGCTATCTAAATGCTACCTCGCTTACTCCATCTTTGTGCGCTTGATGTAAGAGTTGTAGCGCCACTTAGCGTTCTCCTCAGCGGCCTCGAAGAGCTGCTCTGCCTCGGCAGGGAAGGCCTTCTTCAACGAGGTGTAACGTACCTCCTTCATGAGGAAGTCGCGGAACTTCGACCAGTCGGGCT
>JAFVWO010000099.1 GCA_017501625.1 Alistipes sp. | reverse complement strand
CGGGTTCGGGTTCCGGTTCCGGCTCTACGGGTACAAGTGGCTCGCGTTGTTCATCGGGGAAGGGGTTTGTTACATCCCAGCCATTTGCCGCACCCGACTTGCGCCATGCGTAGAGGTGCAGGTGTGTATTCATCGAGGGTATGTTCATAGGAGTCTCGTAGAAGCGCGTGGCATATAGCTTGTTGGTCTTGTCTACGATAACCAAGAAGGTGTAGTGTGCCCACAGCTCGAAGGTCACTTGAAACTCCGCCTCGGGGTCATACGTGCCCATGATGTCGGGCGTAGTGAGCTGCTCCGACACCTTATCCTTGTTCGTTATGCAGTGTGTGAGGGCATCATCCCACGTCGAGACCTCCCACTTGCTGCCTTTGGGTACTTTGAAGGCATACGCCTCGATGTCGGAGGTGCACTTCATGATGGGGTCGTCGGCAACATTCTGCGAGTAGAGCGCTATGTGCATGCACGTGCCCTGCTTCTCATCCTTGAAGCAGCCCGTGAGTACAGCCGCGAGGGCCACAATAGCGCTTATATAAATTAGTCTTTTCATAATCAGTCATTTACGCCTTTATGTTTTCGAGCATCTCTCGCGGTGTCATTGCCAACGCCGGATGCTTAAAATCGGGCACGACCTCTGCCACGGGGCTGAGAGCATAGCCACGCTCAGCAAGAAAGTGGTAGGGTATCGTGAGCCTCTCATCTTCAAACGTCTCCGTACCGTAGAAAATTATGTCTATGTCTATCGGTCGTGAGGCATAATCCTCTTCTCGCTCCCTCTTTATGCGTGCCTCCTCCTCTCTGTCGCGCCCAAGCAGCGCCTCGATGAGGTTTATGCGTCGCAGCACCTCGTAGGCATCGTACTCCGTGGCAATGACCACGGCACGGTTTATAAACCCTCGCTCGGCACTAAAGCCGTAGGGCTCGCTCGTGTAGTCCTGCGAGCACCGCAGTATGCGTCCCACCGCGATGTTGATGATGCGCGTGGCACGCTCTATAATCGCGCCAGCATCAATATCGTTAGAGCCTAACAGCAGTGTCACCTCCGTAGCCATCTTACAACCTGTTTATCTGCTTCGACACCGCGAGGGCGAAGTGTGTGAATACTATGCGTGGCGAGCCATTCTGCATTATCTGCGCCATGGCACGCTCAATCTCCTCGACCAAAATCTCGATATTCTGATTGCCAATGTAGGGTGCAAAGTTGCGGCAGAACTTCTCCTCCTCGCCCCAAAGGTAGCTTATAGCCCCGAGGCCTGCATGAAGCATGTAGCTCTCGCGCAGCAGGCGCACGGCATGGAGGAAGAATTGACGCTGTCCCTCGCGTGTTAGCGCCGTCATGTCGTCGGCCCACTCGAAGAGCTCGAGATGCTTGTCGTTGTACCCGAGGCGCATGAGGCGTGTGAAGAACTCGAATGACTGCGCGCGGCTCTCGTCCGTCTCACCACGCATAAGCTCCCTGAGCTCCAATAAGGAGCCTCCGGCCAAGCGTGCCATGTTGCGGGCCTCGCCCTCGCCCCTACCCTCAGCACGTGCTATGCCCTCGAGGGTGGGGATGTCGATGCGCCCAACAGAGACCTCCTGTGTGCGTGACGTTATGGTCTGAAGCAACAGCTCGGGATGCTCCGAGACAAGGATGAAGAGGGTCTTATCCCATGGCTCCTCAAGGATTTTGAGTATCTTATTCGCCGCCTCTTGGTTCATGGCCTCGGGCAGCCATATAATCATCGCCTTGTATGGCGACGAGAAGCTCTTGAACTGCAACTTGCGGATTATCTCCTCCGACTCCTTGGCGGTGATGAGTCCCTTCATCGTCTTGCCGAGGTCGAGCATCGAATACCACTCGTCAGCAGAGAAGATACCCTCCTTTTGGTGCCATATCTCGCGCCACTTATCGAGGAAAAGGTCACTCACAACGGCCTCGCCGCTCTTCTTCTCGCGTTTGTTCACCGGAAATACCCAGTGAAGGTCGGGGTGAGCAAGGTCGGCAATCTGTCGGCACGAGGGACACTCGCCACACGAGTCGCCCGCATGACGGTTGGGGCAGAAGAGGTACTGCACGTATGCCAGCGCCAAGGGCAGTGTGCCATATCCTGCCTCGCCGGTGAATAGTTGCGCGTGGCTCACACGGCCGGCATCTACTTGCTGTGCGAGGCGGCGCTTGAGCTCCTCGTGACCTATGATATCTTGAAATCTCATCGCTTAAACTTACCTATTGCAGCCCTTACGAGCCCTTTGACATCTATCTTCTCGCGCCATACGGCATAGGCTATTGCTACCATGAAGAGTAACACATTCAGTGCCGTGTGCATATTGTCGTTGACACCGCTAAAGGCATACTCCGACGTGCAGTATATAGCGGCTGTGAGCACCACATATTCGCCCATGCGCTTCAGGTCGTAGGGTATGGGGTAGTGCTTGCGGCACAGCGTATAGCTCCATACGACCATCGCAGCCTCCGCCACAAGCCTCACCCATGCCGCTCCGCGGTAGCCCATCTTGGGCACAAGCACGAAGCTGAGAGCTATGGTCACGGCCAAGCCGAGGAAGGTGATATAGGCGGCATACTTCGTCTTCTCCTCCCTCTTGTACCAGAACGATAGGTTGAACCACACGCCCGCCAAGATGTTCGAGGCAAGGACTATGGGGAGGATGTCTATGCCCTCGCGAAAGTCGCGGCCGACAATCAGCGCGAAGAGGTCGCGGAAGAGCACGATGCCGAGGAAGATGACCATAGATGCCATCACGAAGTACTTCATCGAGGCTGCATTTGCCTCCTTGAACTCCTCCTTCTTAAACCCCGAGAGGAAGAATGGCTCTGCCGCCAAGCGGTACATCTGCGTGAAGAGTGTCATCACCACGGCAATCTTGACTATGGCACCATAGACACCGAGCTCGGCCATGGCCACCTCCTCGCCCCCGGGCGTGAGGTACTTTATCATCTGACGGTCGATGAACTCGTTTGCCGTGCCCGCAATGCCGCTTATAAGCAACGGCACGGAGTATACGAATATCTTTCTTAGGAGGGCGCCATCTATGCGCGGGAGGATGCCGTCGGTCGAGGGTAGCAGTGCCACGAGGGTTGTGATGCTCGCTATGAGGTTGGCGATGAGCACCCATCCTACACCAAACGGCGTGGCATAGAGCCCCGCGATGCCGAAGCCTATGGCGAGCCCCACGTTGAGTAACACGCTGAGGGCCTTGAGCACAACGAAGTGCATGGCACGCCCCTGCTCCCTAAGGCGCGAGAAGGGTATCATCGTCCACACGTCGACCATGACGATGGCGGCCACGATGGTGACATACTCGGGATGTAGGAGGTATGCTGCGCCCATAGCCCTCGATATCGGAGCATTGAGTAGCCACACGACGAGGAAGAAGATGACGGCATTTAGCGATGTCACACCCCACGTTGTGGCAAATACCTTGCGCTTGCCTCGGGCGACGTCGCCACCCTCCTCTTCGGCACGTGTGGTGAAGCGGAAGTAGCTCGACTCCATGCCCATAGAGAGGAGCACCAATGCAAAGGGTATCAGGGCGTATATGTCCGTCACGATACCATACTCGCCTTGGTCAAAGATGCGGGTATAGTAGGGTGTAAGCAGATAGTTCAGGAACCTGACTACTATCGTGCTTATGCCATATATCGCTGTCTGTTTTGCTAACTTCTCTAACATTGTCCGTGCTGCGCACCTATTCAAATAGGCGCATATCGCGACAAAGTTAGTATAAATATACTAAACCTACAAAAAAAGAGTGTATAATTAGGTTATTTTGTCGTAAACATATTCTCGTTCTTAGCCTTGGGCGAGCGATGCTCTATATTTTGGATTATGAAGATACCTTCGTAAATGAATTTGCCGAGGCACTTCATAATCCAAAATGCCATCAATGATGGCGCCCAAGGCTAATAATATCATCCGCAATTTGTAAGAATAAAAGAAGAATATATTTACATTCCACCCCAAACCCCTGCCTTTGACAAAGGAGGGGCTTGTGGCAAGACTGCGTCTTGCTCGCCTGTGGCGAAGTTCTGAGCACAATAAATTTGCAAAATTGAAAAAAAGTGAGTAGATTTGTGAAACTCAATGATTTTAACCGCGATTCAGACATTGAATAGCACAAAACGATTAAGCTATGATTAAAAAATTAAGTGTGGCGCTTTTTGCCTTTGTACTTGGTGTTACTATTAGTGTGGGAATTCAGGCTTGTGCCAATGAAGAGGATAATATCATCGACTCCAATGTCGATTCTTCGCCGAATAATTCGGGTAATAGCGGTAACAGTGATGATAATGATAACTCAACTGCACAACAAACAAAGTGCTATTGTCAACCGCAAGTGGAAACTGTAACTCAATATGATGCTGACGGCGAGATTAGAGGTACAACACAGTATAGTTACGACAATAATGACCGTATGATAGGATGTGTCTCAGATAGCAATGGAAAGCGTTATAAGTCCAGCACAACCAAGGTAGAGTGCACCTACTCATCGTCTGGTGACATACGATATGAAACAATCACGGCAACTAGCTATGATGAAAACGGAAATGTAACATCTGAGAGTTTATCGCGTACTGAGACTAAATTTAGGATGAAATAAATTGCTAAAACATTTAGTAATATGGAATAAAATGCCGATATTCAGTAGATGCGCTGAATATCGGCAATGTTTTGCAAAGTAGCGTAAGGCAAATAAAATCGCCACGCAGAGTTGTCAATTATGTGCAGAGTGTTAGTGACTCATAATGACATGGTGTAGAAATGTATGACGTTATAAATCATTGGTAAACGGACAATACTCCTACAACCTATCTAACGAGCGCTCGATGATGGTGCAACACTCCTCTATTTCGGCCTCCGTGATGGTTAGCGGCGGCGAGATGCGGAATGCCGTGTCGCAGTAGAGGAACCAGTCGCTCATGATGCCCTCCTCCTTGAAAATCTCCATCAGGCGGTAGAGGTATTCGGCCTCGCCAAGTTCCAAGGCCAATAAAAGTCCCGAGCGACGAATTTCCAATACGCGGGGATGCTTGCTTAGCCGCTCCTCGAACATCGCACCCTTATGCTCTACGCTCTCGACAATGTTGTTGTTGTTGAGGTATTTGAGTGCTGCAAGGCCTGCGGCACAACACACGGGATGACCACCAAACGTGGTGATATGTCCGAGGCAGGGGTTATGAGTAAATGAGTGTAATATTTGTCTATTTGCCGCTACGCCACCGAGGGGCATGCCGCCACCGAAGGCCTTAGCTAAACATACCACATCGGGTGTGATGCCGTACTTCGTCGAGGCGAACATTGCGCCCGTGCGCCCCATGCCTGTCTGTATCTCGTCGAAGATAAGGAGCGCCCCCACCTCCGTGCAGCGGGCGCGTAGGGCGCGTAGCCATGCGGGGTTGGGGAGCCTTACGCCCGCCTCGCCCTGAACAACCTCGCAGAGCACACCCGCGGTACGCTCGGTGATGTCGTTAAGGTCGTCGAAGGAGTTGAATCTTATGGACTTGACATCGGGGAGAAGGGGTCTAAATTCAGCCTTCCACTCCTCGCCCTCGGGTGTTCCCATCATCGACATAGCACCATGTGTCGAGCCGTGGTAGGCGCGACGCATGGATATAAGCTCCGTGCGACCGGTATAGCGTTTTGCGAGCTTCAGGGCCACCTCCACAGCCTCGGCACCCGAGTTGACAAAGTATACGCAGTCGAGCTGGCCGGGGAGCAACTCGGCGATAAGGCGGGCATACTCCACCTGTGGTCGCTCGACCATCTCGCCATAGACCATGACGTGCATGTAGTCGGCCGCTTGCTCCTGCACGGCACGTATAACTTCGGGGTTGGCATGCCCCACGTTGCTCACTGACACTCCCGCCACGAGGTCGAAATAACGCTTACCCTCGGGAGTGTAGAAGAACGTGCCCTCGGCGCGCTCCACCTCAATCATCATAGGCGAGGGCGATGTCTGCCCCACATGCTCCAAAAATTGTTTACGTAGTATCATAAGAGTTAATATTCGACGGATAGTTTACCGTTACGCTCGGCGCGGCGGAGGATACCCTCGAAGTCGCGCACGGAGGACATCGTCCAGCGCGTGAGGAGTCTTAGTTTGTCGTAGTCGCTCAGCTGCCAGCCCTCGACCTGCTGGCGTATGCGCTCCGAGAGCATGTATATAAGTATGGCGGCTGAGGCCGAGACGTTGAGGCTCTCGACCATGCCGCACATGGGTATCATGAGGAAGTCGTCGGCAGCGGCTATAACCTCGTCCGAGATGCCTGCATGCTCCGTGCCGAAGACAAGGACAAATTTACCCTTCGTCACATCGAAGCTCTCGGGTGTCGCGCTACAGCGGTGGGGTGTTGTTGCCACGATGCGGTAGCCCTCGGCCTTGAGCGCTGCAAGAGCCTCGGCCGTGGTCTCGTGGTGCTCGACATCTACCCACTTTTCCGTGCCACGCACGATGTTTACCGAGGGGTCGAATTTACACCTATCCTCGACGGTGTGTATCTGTTGTATGCCGAAGGCCTCGCAGTGGCGCATGATGGCGCTGGCGTTCTGCGGGTGGAACATATTCTCGGTGAGGATACGCATATAGTGCGTGCGGCTCTCGACGGTGCGGTTGAGCACCTCCTTGCGCTCCTCGGTGATAAACTGTGTCATATAGTCGAGGCGCTCGCGGAGCCATGCTTCGCTATGCTCCTCGGTGCGTAGTCTACTTGCGATATTTGTCATCTTCGTCCAATATTTTCAGGTAACTATCGTAGCGCGACCATGCCACGCGCCCCTCCTTTACGGCCTCCTGCACGGCACAGCCCGGCTCGTGCGTATGTGTGCAGTTGTAGAAGCGGCACTCGGGGGCAAGGCGCATCATCTCGGGGAAGTAGCGGCATAGCTCCTTGCTGTCGATGTCGATGAGGCCGAAGCCCTTGATTCCGGGAGTGTCTATAATGTATCCTCCGGCTATGGGGTACATCGTCGAGAATGTGGTGGTGTGCTTGCCCTTATGATGGCTCTCGGAGATGTCGCCCGTGCGTATGTCGAGAGTGGGGTCTATGGCCCTCACGAGTGTCGACTTGCCCACGCCCGAATTACCCGCCACGAGCGTCGTGTGGTTGGTGAGGAGTGCGCGTATCTCTTCGACACCCTCGCCCGTCGTGGACGACAGGCGCAAAACCTCATATCCCGCATCGCGGTATATGTCCGAAAACGCGGCAGCCTCCTCCTCCGCCTCGCCCGTGAGTGTGTCGGCTTTGCCGAGGACGATGCTTACGGGCACCTTGTATGCCTCGCACGTGACGAGAAAGCGGTCGACAAACTCCTTGGGTGTCGCGGGGGAGTGGAGCGTGACGATAAGGAGAGCGCGATCGACATTTGCCGCGATGATGTGCGACTCTTTCGAGAGGTTCGAGGCGCGGCGTATGACGTAGTTGCGACGTGGCACGATGGCAACGATGGCGCTACTGTCGCCATCGGGCTCGACAACGACACGGTCGCCCACGACCACGGGATTTGTCGAGCGCACACCCTTAAGGCGCAGGCGGCCACGTATGCGGCAGTTGAGGCGGCCATGCTCCGTTGCCACCTCGTACCAACTTCCCGTCGCGCTTATGACGATACCCTCGATGCTCTCTTTTGTGCTATCCTCTCTCATCTGCTGTTGCTATTGTTACGGCTATCTCCATCATCTCCGCCTTGAAGTCGTCAAGACCGGGGCATAGCGTGTCGCCTATCGATGCGAGGGGGCCAAACAGCCTCGACTCGTTGAGCGTGTCGTAGTCTATGTATTTGGCATCGAAATATTCGCGCATCGAGACATCCTTGTTCTCGAGCTTCTCGATATACGCCTCTTGCTCTTCGGGACTTAGGCCCTGAGCTCCCAGCTCCAAAATCTTCTCGGTGCGCACCTCGCCGATGTTGGCGGTGCGGAACAGTGAGCAGCCTACGGATGTTATGATGAATAGTGTCGCTATGGCTAACGTGGCGCCCATGAGTGAGTCTACGTTGCGTAGGAAGTCCCAGAAGAGCATCTTCCTGAGCAGTGGGGCTAAAATCCACACTACAAGCCATGTGCCTACGATGATGATGGCAAAGCCTACGATGTAGGCAAGGCCCGGGTCGTCGCTGAACGTGGCGCCTATTTCGCCCGCAAACTCCGGAGCTATGAGTATGGCGATGTAGAGGCCTACGAGCTGGCATAGCTGCACAACAAAGCCTCGGCGCCAGCCTAAGACGAGGGCAAAGAGGGCTACGACAGCTATGATAATATCGATAATCATTGCGTTAATGCTATCCTTATTGATGTTATTATTTCCGCACGAAGATACAAATTTTTTTCTTTATTTGTATATTTGCAACGTAAATTATGACTATGATGTGTAAGCGAGTAATACTATCTATCTTTGTGGCGCTATCTGTTGCGCTCGCGGCCACGGCTGCGGAGCCTACACGTGCCACGTATAATATCAATGATAACTGGAACTTCTACTTCGCCACGGATGCCGATGCTGCTAATGCCTCGGTCGTCACATTGCCCCATACGTGGAATAGGGAGTGTGGCGAGGGCGACTACCTGCGCACCACGGCAAACTACACCCGTGAGTTGTACGTCCCGCAGCTATGGGAGGGTAGGCGTTTGTTCCTGCGCTTTGGGGGTGTGCAGAGCATGGCCGATATCTTTGTAAATGGCTATTATGTAGGTTCTCATGCCGGAGGCTTCACCGCCTTCACGCTCGAAATCACGGATAGGGTGAAGTTTGGTGCCGATAACTTCCTGCGCGTTGTCGTGTCGAACAATATGCGTAGCGATATTCTCCCCGTGTCGTCGGATATAGACCTCGCCGGTGGCATATATCGCGATGTGGAGCTGATGGTTACGGGTCAGAATATAATCTCGCCCCTGAACCACTCTACCGAGGGTGTATATGTCATGCAACAGAGCATCTCGGAGGATGTCGCCAAGGGTGTTGTGCGTGTCTACGTCTCTACGCCGACGATGGACCACGCTACGGTGACGATGCGCATCGTCGGTGATGATGGCTACGAGGTTGACCACCACGTTGTGCGTAACGCCAAGCTCGTCGAGGAGCGCCCTATAGACCTCCCCTTCGAGATTGCCGCTCCTAAACTCTGGAGCCCCACCTCGCCGACGCTCTATCGTGTGGAGGTTGTGCTTGGCGATGTGCGCCATCCGGAGGATGTTATAACCCTCACGACGGGCTTCCGCGATATAAGTGTTAATGAGGATAATAGGCTGTGTATCAATGGTAAGCCTGTTGCTGTGCGTGGCGTAAATATGGCCCACGACCGTCAGGGTAAGGCTACGGCAGTCGCACCCCACGACATAGATTCCGATCTCGATATTATTGCCGATATGGGTGCTAATGCCATACGCTCGCTCTATGGTCCTCACTCTTCGTATATGTACGAGCGCTGCGATAGGGATGGCGTGCTTGTATGGGTAGATATGCCCTTTGGCCGCTCGCCGCTGTCGTTCTCGGATATATGTTACTATCCCTCGGCATCCTTTCGTAATAACGGCTTGGCTCAGCTTGAAGAGATTGTGGCGCAGAATATGAATCACCCCTCGGTTGTCATGTGGGGTCTCTTCGAGCAGGTGTGGCAAAGGGGTGATGATGTTGTGGAGTATGTGCGCGAGCTTAACGAGCGAGCGCATAGCCTTGACCCCTCGCGCCTGACGGTAGGATGCAGTAATTCGGATGGCGATATTAACTTTGTCACGGACCTCGTTGTCTTCCGCCAGAGTGTAGGTTATATGAAGGGGTCGGTCGAGGATGTTGCGGTATGGTGCCGACAGTTGGCATCGAATAAGTCGTGGGGCGATATGCGCTATGGCGTTTGCTATGGCGAGGAGGGTAGCACGGAGCATCGCACCGAGCATATCGAGCGTGCCCAGCGTGGTACGCGCCACCATCCCGAGCGCCGACAGACATATATGCATGAGCGCTATGCCTCAATTATTAGCGAGGCGGATATATTTTGGGGCGTATGGCTTAGCAGCATGTTCGACTACGCATCCTCGCGACGACCTTATGGACTCAATCAGTCGGGTGTTGTGGCCTACGACCATGTTACTAAGAAGGATGCATACTACCTCTACCGTGCGCTGTGGAACGATAGTGAGCCTACGCTGTATATTCCCGAGCGCCGCTGGACGGAGCGCCGTAATATCAATCAAACCATCGATGTATATAGTTCGGAGGGTACGCCTACGCTTATGATTGGCGCTGATACGGTGCCTGTGCATCGTGTTTCGAGGTGTGAATATCGTGCCGACTCGCTCGTCATCAACGGGCGTGTCGTCGTTACGGCTGTCGATAGCCTCGGGGTGCAACGCGACAGCATGGTGCTCAACGTCGGCCGTAGCACCCTGCTTAGGTAGCCTAAAAGAGCTCTAACTGCTCGGGTGAGGTATTGAACGACAGACGATGATAGGGCGTAAGGCCATATTGTCGTATTGCGAGGCGGTGTTCGCGTGTGGGGTAGCCCTTATTCTTGTCCCAGCCGTAGGCGGGATACTCCGTGGCTAAGCGCATCATATACTCATCGCGGTGGGTCTTGGCGAGTACCGAGGCTGCCGCGATGTTGGCATATTTGCCATCGCCCTTTATGATGGTGCGCCACGGTATGGTGAGGTCGGTATGAAAGCGGTTGCCATCGATGATGACATACTCGGGTTGTGGCGTGAGAGCCTTGATTGACAGGTTCATGCCCTCGATTGAGGCGTTGAGGATGTTTATCTTGTCGATGCGCTCGGCCGTGACCTCCTCCACATGCCATGCTATGGCCTCGCGCTCGATAATCTCGCGCAGGATGTTGCGACGACGCTCGGTCATCTGCTTCGAGTCGTTAAGAAGGGGGTGGTGGAAGTCGGGTGGTAGTATCACCGCAGCAGCAAATACCGAGCCGGCAAGGCATCCGCGCCCCGCCTCGTCACACCCCGCCTCGATAAGCTCGCTCTGGAAACAGTTCTCTAACATACTCCTCTACTTCTGTTCCGAGGCGCGCACCTCGTCTTGATAACACTTGTTATCGGGCATGTAGCCCTCCGTGAAGCTACGGGCATAACGTAGCATCGCCTCGCGCACGGTGATGCCCGTGTTGTGTAGGCGTGAAGCAACCAAATCCTTGTCTATATAGTTCTCGGCAACGTAGTTGCACATCGCTACGCGATATTTGCGCGGTGCGAGGTTGTGTTTTATGCCTATGGCATCGGGGCTCTCCGCAGGCTCCTCGCTGAGGATGATGGTGTACTCTAAGTCGGAGCGGAAGTAGGGGTAGTGCGACTCCTTATCGACATTCTCGGGTGTGCCGTTATTATACTTGTCGATGATAAATTGCTCTATCTCGCGAGGGGTCATCTCACCGATGTATATGGTCGAAAGGAAGGGGTCGTTGTTGAGGATATCTACACGCTTAAGGTCGCCCTCGTCGAAGCCGTCAAGACGTATGCCTCCGTAGTGGTATATCGTAATCTCGGGAACGAAATCCTCGGGGTAGGGATAGGTGGCAAGGGCGGCAATGGTGAAGTTCGACACCCCCTCCTTCGTTGCGGGGCTCGTTACGACGGTCTCCACGGTGTTTAATTCGGGGTCGCTGAGCTTAAGCTCGGCAACCATCGCGGCGATACGGTCGTCGGCCGCAACATCCGCCGTGTTAAGTTGCGTGTAGGCGACGTGCACAACCTCCTCGTCGCATACGGCGATGTCGGCAATGGTCACATAGCGAAGGTTCTTGTTGTTCTGCGAGATATAGGTGTCGTTAATCTGCCCGCCATAGATGTCATGGCTATGGCCTCCGGCAATCCAATCGTACACCGGGAGGCGCTCAGCCAAGCGACGGTCGTTGTCGAGGCCCATGTGCGAGAGGAGCACGACAAAGTCGCTCTCGGGGAGCATGGCAGATAGCTCGTAGGCGGTGTCGCAGTCGGGCGTGAAGCTGAAGTCGACGTATGAGCGGTCACCACCCAAGGGGCGCCCTCCACCGTCGGTGTCGACAACGCCGGCAAAACATATATCCACGCCCTCGGCCGTTATCGACGTGTACGGCTTTATGCGTGTGTCACCCGTGAGGTCGGTCATGTTCGAGCACACCCACTCGAAGTCTGATGCTTCGAGCATCGCGTAGAGCACATCGCGCCCCTTGTCGAACTCGTGGTTGCCGAGTGTGGCTACGTCGTAGCCCACCTCGTTCATGAGCTCTATGATGGGCAACCCGGGAGCTATGGCATCGTCGACATAGGCATTTCCTGTTACGCGGTCGCCCGCATCTACGAGGATAACCGTGCCCTTAGCCTCATACTCTCGGACGATGGTCGCGAGCTTGGGCATGGCATCTATCGAGGCGTGTATGTCGTTTGTCGAGATAATATATACGTGGCGCGTGTCGTTACTCTTGTTGCATCCCGCAAGGAGCGATATAAGGAGCAATGTTGTGATAAAAAATGATGTTTTTCGCATAAGTTATCGTGTTAAATTGCTTCAAAGTTACAAAAAATTACTATCTTTACACACAAATTTAATTAAAAAAGGGTAGACAATGGCTCATGTTGTAGAGTTACGTTTGGTGAATAATGGCGCTGTGATGAGCGTGGAGGTGGGCTCGACACTCATGGAGGTGCTCCTGTCGGCATGCTTGGAGCAGCCATATCCCATGCTTGCAGCGAGGGTGAACAACCAATATAAGGAGCTCAGCTACCGCATATATAAGCCTGTCACGGTTGAGTTCTTCGATATGCGCCACTATGAGGGCTATAGGGTATACCAACGCACATTGTCCTTCGTCATGCAGAAGGCCTCGCTGGAGCTCTACCCCGAGCGTAAGTTGCGCATACGCCACACACTTGGCAACGGCTTCTATGCCGAGTATGACGATAGACGACCACTCACGGCTGAGGATGCCACGCTTCTAAAGCTGCGCATGGAGGATGTTGTGGCTCGCAACCTCCCTATCACGCGCTCCAAGTGCTTGGCCGAGGATGTCGCACGTGAGTATGCCGCGTATGGCTTCGACGACAGACTCGAGCTGCTAAATACACGTCCGCACCTCTACCGCACGGTAAACCACCTCGGTGATATGCCGGGATACTTCTATGGGGCGCTTGCTCCCTCATCTCAATATGTGGCACGTTTCGACCTTGTGCCCTACTACAATGGCTTCTACGTGGCGTTGCCGTCGCGTAGCAACCCCGAGCAGCTGACGACGGTCATCCACCACGACAAGATGTTCGACATCTTCCATGAGTATCAGCGCTGGATAGATATTATGGGCGTGCCCACCGTTGGTGACCTTAACCGTCGTGTCATGGAGGGTGATGCCTCGGAGCTGATAAAGATTGCCGAGGCCTTCCACGAAAATAAGATAGCCTCTATTGCCCGCTCCATTGCCGAGGCAAATGTGGAGCGTGGTGTGCGCATGGCGCTTATCTCGGGTCCCTCGTCGAGTGGCAAGACGACATTCTCGAAGCGCCTCGGTGTGCAACTACGTGTCTTGGGTCTTGACCCCGTGCTTATAGCCTTGGACGACTACTTCGTAGACCGCGATAAGACCCCTGTGGGCGAGGATGGTAAGCCCGACTTTGAGGTTCTCGAGGCCATCGACCTTGCGACGTTGAACGACCACCTGCGCCGTCTTGCGCGTGGCGAGAGTGTCGACATCCCGCGTTACGACTTTATCTCGGGCAAGCGCCAGTGGCACGACAAGCCGTTGCAGCTCGGCCCACGCTCGATACTCATCCTCGAGGGTATCCATGCGCTTAACCCGCGCCTTACGCCCGGCATTGCCGATGGCGAAAAGTTCAAGATATACATCTCGTGTTTCACATCTGTGGCGATGGATAATTTTTCGCGCATACCGACCACGGACAACCGCCTGCTCCGTCGTACCATACGCGACAATGCCACACGTGGTAACGATGCTCTGCGAACACTTGCGATGTGGCCCTCGGTACGTAGGGGTGAGGAGCGACATATATTCCCCTATCAGGAGAATGCCAACGTGATGTTCAACTCGTCGCTCTTCTACGAAATATCTGTTCTCCGTGCCATTGCCGAGCCTGTGTTACGCGAGGTGCCCGATACGGCTCCGGAGTATGCCGAGGCACGACGCATGCTCAAGTTCCTCGACAACTTCGTGCCCATTGCTCCCGACGAGATACCGCCCACGTCGCTCCTTAGGGAGTTTATCGGCGGCAGTTCATTCAAATACTGATAAGATAACATAAAACCAAAACAACTAATAAACAAAAGACTAATGAAAACCTTTGACAGCTTTGTAGACCGTCACACAGGTCTAAACTCTAAGGATGATTTGCACCAGATGCTTGCAACGATTGGCGTAGCTTCGGTTGAGGAGCTTCTTCAGCAGGTTATCCCCCAGAATATCCGCCTTAAGAAGGCTCTCGACCTCCCCGAGGCTATGAGCGAGTATGAGTATGCAGCACATATCGCGGAACTTGCATCTAAGAACCGCACGTTGCGCTCGTTCATCGGTATGGGTTACTATCCCAATGCTGTTCCCGCTGTGGTGTCGCGTAACGTATTCGAGAACCCAGCATGGTATACGTCGTATACGCCCTATCAGGCAGAGATTTCGCAGGGTCGTTTGGAGGCGTTGCTCAACTTCCAGACAGCCATCCTCTCGCTCACAGGCATGGAGGTGGCTAACTGCTCGCTCTTGGACGAGGCTACGGCTACGGCCGAGGCTATGCTCATGATGTACGCCTTGCGCTCGCGCGAGGCCGTGAAGCAGGGTCGCAACCAGCTCTTCGTCGACGAGAATATCTTCCCGCAGACCCTCGATGTGCTCCTCACACGCTCGGAGCCCTTCGGCATAGAGATTATACGTGACGACTTCTCTTCATACGAGTTTACGGGCAAGGAGTTTGGTGCCATCGTGCAGTTCCCCGCAGCTAATGGTGAGGTGCGCGACTATGCCGCCTTCGCCGCGAAGGCTCACGAGGCGGGTGCTCTCGTTACGGCCGCTGCGGACCTCCTCTCGTTGGCACTCCTGAAGGCTCCCGCGGAGTGGGGTGCCGATATTGCTGTGGGTACGTCGCAGCGCCTTGGCTGCCCCATGGGCTTTGGTGGCCCCAGCGCAGGTTATATGGCTACGCGCGACAGCTACAAGCGTCAGATGCCCGGTCGTATCATCGGCGTATCGGTAGACCGCCTCGGCAATAAGGCTCTGCGTATGTCGCTCCAGATGCGTGAGCAGCATATCAAGCGCGAGAAGGCTACGTCGAACATCTGTACGGCACAGGCGCTGATGGCTTCGATGGTAGGCTTCTACTGTATATATAATGGTAAGGAGGGCTTGCAGCGCGCGGCGCTCAATGCCCACACTGCGGCCGTTACGGTCAAGGAGGCTCTCGAGGCTTTGGGCTACGTGGTGCGCACCAAGAATCTGTTCGACACGTTGGAGGTCGAGGCTGAGGCTTCGGTTATTCAGGATGCGGCTCTTGCGCGTGGCATCAACATGTTCTACCCTGCGGACGACTGCGTGCGCATGTCGTTTGACGAGGTTACTACCGATGTGGAGCTTCAAACCGTCGTCGAGATATTCGCTGAGGCACGTGGCAAGAAGGCTAAGGCCGTTAAGCGTGTTGAGACAGCACAGATTGCTGCTGAGGTTAAGCGCGAGAGCGACTTCTTCACCGAGCATGTATTTAACGCCTACCGCACCGAGACCGAGATGATGCGTTATATCAAACGCCTCGAGTTGCGCGACATCTCGTTGATGAACTCAATGATATCGCTCGGCTCATGTACCATGAAGCTTAATGCTGCACAGCTCATGCAGCCGTTGTCGTTGGCCGGCTTCCAGAACGTACACCCCTTTGCTCCTGCGGACCAAACGGAGGGCTACCGCGAGCTTATCGCCAACCTCGAGGGCTACCTCGCAACAATCACGGGCTTTGCGGGCTGTACGCTCCAGCCTAACTCGGGTGCTGCGGGTGAGTACACAGGCCTTATGATGATTCGCGCCTACCACCAGAGCCGTGGTCAGGGCTATCGTAACATCATCCTCATCCCCTCGTCGGCACACGGCACCAACCCTGCGTCGGCAGCTATGGCGGGTATGAAGATTGTCATCGTGGCGTGCGACGAGAATGGTAATATCGACGTTGAGGACTTGAAGAAGAAGGCCGAGGAGCACGCTTCGGAGCTCTGCGGCTTGATGGTGACATACCCCTCGACACATGGTGTCTTCGAGAGCCGCATCCGCGACATCGTAGATGCTGTGCATGATGCCGGTGGTCAGGTATACATGGATGGTGCTAATATGAATGCTCAGGTGGGTCTTACCAATCCCGGATATATCGGTGCCGATGTATGCCACCTCAACCTCCACAAGACCTTCGCCATGCCTCATGGCGGTGGTGGCCCCGGTGTAGGCCCCGTATGCGTTGCCGAGCACCTTGTTAAGTTCTTGCCTACGCACTCATTGTCAGAGACAGGCGGCGAGGAGGGTATCACCGCTGTGTCGTCATCGCCATGGGGCTCGGCAATGTTGCTCCCCATCACCTACGGCTACATCCGCATGCTCGGCTACGAGGGCTTGCGCCGCTCTACCGAGATGGCTATCGTCAATGCCAACTATATGTCGTCGGCATTGAAGGATGAGTACCGCACATACTACTCTGGCGAGACGGGACGTGTAGGTCACGAGATGATTCTCGACCTCACACGCTTCAAGCACGACTACAACATCGACTGTGGCGATATTGCTCACCGTCTTATGGACTATGGCTACCACGCACCTACGCTCTCATTCCCCGTACACGAGACTTTGATGGTCGAGCCTACGGAGTCGGAGTCTAAGGCCGAGATGGATCGTTTCATCGAGGCTCTGGTGAAGATTAAGCGTGAGTGCGAGGCTGCCGCAGCAAGTGGCAATGCCGACAATGTCGTTGTCAACGCTCCGCATACCGCACGCGAGCTTGCAGGCGAGTGGAACCACCCCTACAGCCGCGAGGAGGCAGCCTTCCCCTTGGAGTGGATTGCCGAGGGTAAGTTCTTCCCCTACGTTACGAAGATTGACAATGGTTATGGTGATCGTAACCTTATATGTCGTTGCATGGAGTAATTTAGTGTGATAAGGCAGCATCTACTGCCGCTAACAAAAAGTGCCGTCAATGGAATGTACGTCGAGTACTATCCATCGACGGCATTTTTGCCGAGCGTTGTATCTACTGCCTTCTGACACTAAATTTTTTCTCTCTTGTCAGCGCCACTACTGCACCGCTCTGATGCTAAATTAGTCCCTCGCCAAGTATCATAGCTATTATATAACCCTATAATAACCCACAAGAACCTACAAGAACCCACAAGAACCCACAAAAACCTATAAGAACCTATAAGCCCCCTCCCACTAAATCCCATAAAAAGGCCCATGGCATTGTCGTTACAACAAAAAGGGTTATCTTTGTGATGTGATTACGACGAGCGGAAATATGGAGCGACAGACTCCCGAGGCTGTGCTTAAGCAGTGGTGGGGCTATGACGAGTTTCGTCCCAAGCAGCGCGAGATTATCGAGGCGGTGCTTGCGGGGCGTGATACCCTCGCGCTTATGCCCACGGGTGGTGGTAAGTCGCTGACATATCAGATTCCGGCGCTCATGTCCGAGGGTCTTACCATCGTTGTGACACCCCTCATCGCCCTTATGAAGGATCAGGTGGATCAGCTCACGCGCCGTGGCATATCGGCCGTAGCCGTACACTCGGGAATGGACTCGCGACGTGTGGAGATAGCCCTCGATAACTGCACCTATGGCGATGTTAAGCTCCTATATATAGCTCCCGAGCGCTTAGCGACAGATGCCTTTCGTGTGCGCCTACGACGTATGAAGATAAGCATCATCGCCGTAGACGAGGCACACTGCATATCGCAGTGGGGTTACGACTTCCGCCCCTCGTATCTGCGTATTGCCGAACTGCGTGAGTATGCCCCCGATGCCACGGTATTAGCGCTCACAGCCTCGGCAACGGAGCGCGTAGCCGGAGATATAATGTTTCACCTCGGCTTTCGCGGTGAGCATGTCATACGCACGAGCTTCGCGCGACCAAACCTATCGTATGTCGTGCGCGAGGTGGAGGATAAGTATGAACATATCCTGCGCATCCTACGCAATGTAGAGGGCTCGGGAATAGTATATATGCGCACTCGCGAGGCGTGTGAGCAGCTTGCCGAGAAGCTTAAGAGTGACGGCATAAGCGTGCAGTACTACCATGCCGGATTGCCCACGATGGAGCGCTCTATGCGCCAAGATGAGTGGTTGGCAGGTGCTGTGCGTGTGATGGTTGCCACGAATGCCTTTGGCATGGGTATAGATAAGGCCGATGTGCGATTTGTCATACACTATGCGCCGTGCGACTCGCTTGAGGCCTACTATCAGGAGGCGGGGCGTGCCGGGCGCGATGGCCGTCGTAGCTATGCCGTGATGTTGTATACGAGGGACGACTTGGAGAAGCTAACCTTCTTCTTCAAGGCCGAGTTCCCGCCCATCGAGGATGTCAAGCGTATATACGAGTTGGTGTGCAGCTACCTTCAGGTGGCCATTGGCGATGGTGAGGGTGCCTCGTTCCTCTTCAATATCTTCGACTTTTGCCACGTCATGCACCTATCCTATGGTCGTGTGACGAGTGCCCTCAAAATATTGGAGCTAAATGGTCTTGTCACGCTCCTCGACGAGCAGGATAACCCCGCGCGACTGATGTTTATGTGCAGTCGCGACTCGCTCTATAAGCTCAATGCCGGAGGTAACGACATGGATGCACTGCTTAGGGCGATACTACGCACCTACAATGGTGTCTTCACCAACTTTAGATATATCGACGAGCTGTTGTTGGCATCCGTTGCGCACCTCACGTCCGAGCGTGTACACGAGCTCCTCGGTATGTTGTGGCGCATGAGGGTGATACGCTATATTCCGGCCTCGCGTTCACCGATGCTCTTCTTCGATAGCGAGCGTCTGCCTACGGCCGATGTATATATCTCGCCCGACAGCTACAGCCGTCGCTACGACATAGCTCTTGAACGGACAAAGAGCATGCTGCAATATGCGCAAAACGTGGATGAGTGCCGTAGTAGCATCATCGAGCGTTATTTCGGTGATGCGGAGTCACAATCATGCGGAGTGTGCGATGTGTGCTTGGCACGGCGCACACGTAAGGATGCAACGGCCACTATCGACGAGGCTATAGTGAACGCTCTGGAGGATAGGGCGTTAGGTATTAAGGAGCTCGTTGCAAAGGTGGGCGGTAAGGATAGCTCGGTGGTTGAAAGGGTAGATAAAATGGTCGCTGAGGGAAAAATTTCGCTCGACCTGAGCGGTAAACTAAAAATTAATCGCTAACTTTGTGAGATATAAAGGCTGAAGGTTGATGGTATTTCAAAGCACCATAGATAGCGATAGCGTTGCGGCATTGCCGGCAGCCCTCTTTGCGGGGCGTATCGTCGTTGTTGACAGGGAGGAGCTTGTCGAGGCGGCGTGTGCCGACCTTGCGCGTTACGATGTCATAGGCTTTGATACCGAGACACGCCCGTCGTTCCGTGCCGGCGTGTCGTATAAGGTTGCACTGTTGCAGCTCTCCACGCCCGAGGTGTGCTACCTCTTTCGCCTGAACCGCATACGTTTGGATAACCGTATCCTCAAGATTCTCGGCTCACGACGTATCCTCAAGGTGGGTGCGGATGTCGCGGGCGATATTCGCTCGTTGCATGCTCTGCGCGACTTCAAGGCCGACGGCTTTGTAGACCTCCAGAAGGAGGCTGTGCGCTGGGGCATCGAGGAGAAGAGCCTGCGTAAGCTCTCGGCCATAGTCCTCGGCATGCGTATATCCAAGGCGCAGCGACTAAGCAACTGGGAGGCGGGGACGCTCACCCTGCAACAGCGGGAGTATGCTGCCACGGATGCGTGGGTATGCCCGCAGATACTCGAGGCTATGCACCGCGTGGCGCAGCCTGCGGGCGAGCTGACGATAATATCGAGCACGGGGGCTGCGGAAGCTGAGGGTGCAGGTCGCACGAAGCATCGTCGCCCGCCACATCGTCACCGTGGAGGTCAAATGAAGAGTAGAGAGAAAGAAGCATAGATATGAATAAACAGGAGAGATTGGCCGTAGTACATCTACGTCGCGGCAAGGAGGAGTCGTTGGAGCGCCGCCACCCGTGGATATTCTCAGGGGCGATAGACCACATTGACGAGGGCGATAGAGAGCTCGTCGAGGGTGATGTTGTCGATGTAGTGACAAAGCAGGGGGCGTTTATCGCACGTGGACACTATCAGATAGGCTCCATCGCTGTGCGTGTACTCAGCTTCGAGCGCGAGGCTATAGATCAGGCGTGGTGGGATGACCGCGTGGCTATGGCCAAGGGCGTGCGCGATGCTTTAGGCATGACGGAGAGTGTGGCTACGACATGCTATCGCCTGATACATGGCGAGGGCGACATGCTCCCCGGCCTTGTTGTCGATATTTATGGTCGTGTGGCTGTTGTTCAGTGTCACTCTGTCGGCATGTACCGCGAGCGACAGATGATAGCCGAGGCTATACGTCGCGCCTATGGCGACAACATCGAGGCGATATACGATAAGAGCTCGCAGACACTCCCCTATAAGGCTGACCTCGGTGCTATCGACGGCTATCTGTGGGGCCGTGCTGCCGTGAGCAAAAATATAGTCCTCGAGAACGACATGCAGTTCTACGTGAACTGGGAGGAGGGGCAGAAGACGGGCTTCTTCATCGACCAGAGGGATAACCGCGACCTCGTGCGCCAATATGCGCGTGGCCGTAAGGTGTTGAACACCTTCTGCTATACGGGAGGCTTCTCGGTTGCAGCGTTGCGTGGTGGCGCTAAGGAGGTTGTATCTATCGACCTCTCGGAGCGTGCCGTGAAGCTCGCGGAGGAGAACGTGGAACTTAACTTTGGTGCCGATGCTCCGCATAAGGCCATAGCGACAAATGCCGTGGAGTATCTGCGCGACATAGACGACAGCTACGACCTCATAATCCTCGACCCGCCCGCCTTTGCGAAACATCACAAGGTGTTGGGTAATGCGTTGCAGGGGTATAAGAAGATAAACGCGCGTGCGCTGGAGAAGATACGCCCGGGAGGTATACTCTTCACCTTCTCGTGCTCGCAGGCTGTGAGCCGTGAGCTCTTCCGCACGACGATATTTACGGCTGCGGCGATAGCCCACCGCAAGGTGCGCATCATAGGTCAGCTCACGCAGCCTGCCGACCACCCGATAAACATTTACCACCCCGAGGGCGAGTATCTGAAGGGCTTGGTCGTATATGTCGAGTAGAGAATGATAAACTAAAAATATAGACTACGGATGAAAAGAGTGATGATTATTATTGTGGCGGCCATAACCTCTGTGGCGTGCTGCAATCGTGGCGGTGAGGGTGTCGTTATCAACGAACAGGATCACGAGAATATAGCCTACGACAAGAGCTATGAGCTTGCCGAGAGGGTTGTTGGTGCTGCTACATACGAGGAGTATCAGTCTGCTGCCGAGGAGCTTCGCGCCTACGAGGAGGCCTTCCGCACGCAGATAGGTGGCACGTCGTACCTTATCTTTTTGGAGGAGAGTAACGCAGTTCTTAATCAGATTTAACCCGTGAAGCTATGAAGAAGAGTAGAAAATTTGTGCTTGCGTGTGGCTATGTAGCCTTTGTCGTGTTGCTATTGTTGGGTACGCGCTGCGAGTCGCGTGTGCATATTACCACTCCCGAGCGCGATGCCAAACATATTGCCGAGTATGCGGAGTTGGCGCATAGCGAGGCCGAGCTTAAGGCTGTGGAGAAGATGCGTGCTCGCTACGAGCAGGCATATCGTCGGAGCTATGGTGGCGCCAAGGCGCTATATTTCCGCTCGTTGGTAGACCCCATCCTCGATGCTGCGGGCGACCGCCGCGAGGCGTATGCTGCCGAGGAGGCATACCTCGCTACGCAGCAGGCTACCTTCAACGATAAGTTGCGCGACTTGGACGAGGCGTGGACCATGGAGCTCGGTAGCGATGCCGACGTCATTGCCACGATAGAGCGTAACGATGCCACGATAGCGACTAAAAATGCAGAGCTTGCAGCACTTATTGCTGAGAATGAGCAGCTTGCGATAGATATTATCGATGCCGGCTACCCCGAGGATATGCTTAATATGATTGGTGAGCTTGAGGCGAAGATTGAGGCTAAGCGTAAGGATATTGCCACTGTGGAGTACGCCAACACGATAGTACGCCTTGCCTACCGCCTACAGCGCGGCGAGGAGCTTGTCATTGCCGAGCCCGAGCCCGAACCCGAGGTTGAAGTTGCCGAGGAGGTGATGTAACCGAAATATGCAGATAATATATGAGGGCATTCCGAAAGGGATGCCCTCATATATTATCTACTTATGCTACTTGGTAGGGATGCCGAGGACACCCTTAAGGTTCTTTGCCCACTTGTGTTGGGCACGCATAACCTGCTCGACGATGTCGCGCACGGCACCATGGCCACCGTTATACTCCGAGACATAGCGCGAGGCCTCGATAACCTCCGAGGCGGCATCCGCGGGGCATACCGGTATGCCCACCATGCGCATACATTCTAAGTCGGGGATGTCGTCGCCCATATATATCACATTCGCGGCATCGATGCCATTGTCGGCAAGGAACTCACCGAGGGCGGCAGTCTTATCCATGCAGTTTAGGTACATGCGCGTAACGCCCAACATCTCAAGGCGGTGGCGCAACATATCGCCACGGCCACCCGAGATAACGCATATCTTCATGCCCTCGCGTATCGCCGCAGCGATGGCGTAGCCATCCTTGGCATCGTAGCGACGTATAAAGTCACCATCGGGCGTGGGGATGATGCCGCCATCGGTCATAACGCCGTCGACATCAAGCACAATAGCCTCGACAAGGGCTACATCTTCTTTGAAGTTTCCCATATACTCTGTGTTAAATAGTTATATATCTCTCTCTTGGTGTCGTCATCCTTAAGCATTGCCATGTGGTGCTCGATGACTGCTCTATCGCCCCTACGTGCGGGGCCTGTCTGCACGCTATGCGGGTTGGCCGTGGCGATAGCCTTGGCTGCCGTCTCGCGGATTATGGGCTTCAACACTTCGAAGTCGAGACCCTCGCGGGTGACAATATCCGTGGCTGTGGCGTAGAGGTGGTTGACGAAGTTATTTACGAAGACCCCCGCGAGGTGGAGCCTACGCCTACGCTCCGTATCTGCCGTATGAGCCTCGAGCCCCATGCGCACGGCAAGGTCGCGCAGACGGTCACATGTAGCCTCAGTGTCGCCCTCGATAAATATTGGAGCACCCTCCATCGCCTCGCTGCGCCCCACGGAGAAGCTCTGCAAGGGGTAGAAGACGCCGCGACCTCCCACACGCTCGGGGATGGCCGCAAGGGGTATGCTCCCCGCCGTGTGTGCCACAAGAGCCTCGGGAGGGAAGGGTAGTCGTATGGCTACATCCTCGACAGCGCGGTCACTCACAGCGATAAGGTAGACATCGGCCGTGGCAAGGGCCTCGGCCGACCATGTAGTGCCGGCGAGGTGGGCTATATGGCTGCCACGCTCGGCATTGCGTGCGTATATCTGCTGTAGTGTCACTCCCTCGCTTGCGCCAAGGCGCACGGCAAGGGCCTCGGCAACATTTCCCGAGCCTACGACAACGATGCTTAACCTCTTGTTACTCATTGCTAATAGCTTTTAACTCTATAAACCAACTATCACCACCTATGTTCGTTATGGCGGCAATCTTATCGCCTCCGGCATGTGCACCTAACGCCTTGCGCACCGCCTCGATACTGAGGGGCGTGTCGCGCTTGAGTATCTCGATGCCCACACCCTTATATCGACGTTTGAGCTCGCGCGGGTGGTAGCGCTCGATGCTCTCGATGGCATATATTCGTGCCCCCACATCTTCTGCGGGAAGCTCGCGGGCAAAGGCGTAGCCGTTGTTGCTCCACACCGAGGCGTAGGGCTTGAGTGCAGCGATGGCTACGCGCCCCTTTTGTAATGCCACATCGGGGATAAGAAGGTAGCGATACTCCTCGGGAGTAAATGGCTCTGCTGTAGCCGTGGCGTGCATATCCTCGCGGCAGAAGTGCCATGTGCCGAGGCCTATGGCGGCGATGGTGAGGCGCTCACGCTCGCTACCCGTATATATGTTTACCTCCTTACATTCGCCACCAAGCGATACTACCTCGACCTCCGCGCCGCGAAAGAGCCTGAAGGCCTCATCCACATCGAACAGTGGCGACAGTTTTAGTCCTATACGTCGGGAGATGCGCTGAAGGTGGGGTAGCAGCGTTGCGATATTGGGCGAACAATCCTCCAAGCAGACCATCTTATTTCCCCTCTCGGAGCGACGGTCGGGGTCGGCAAAGACCCAGTCGAAGTGCTCGTCGGTATGCATTACATACTCTTCGGCCGAGGTGGTTACAACCTCCACATTGTCGATGCCGAGAAGTGAAATATTGTGGCGCACAACCTCGGCAAGCACCTCGTCGCGCTCCAAGGCTACGACCCTCGCGAAGTGCTCGGCAAAGGCTATGGTGTCGATGCCGAGGCCACATGTGAGGTCGAGAAGTTGACCTCCCGATATATCTTTACGCCGTGCGCACTCCTCGCTCGACGACTGCTCGAAGGCACGCGGAGGTATGATGCACCGCGCATCGTATAGGCGCGGCAACTTATGTCGCGCACGTTGCAGGTATTTCACCTCGGTAGCAACAAGGCGTGCCTCGGGAATACGGCTATCTAAGGCGATAGCCGCAGGGTCGCGCTCGATGTTGTCATCGATAGCCCTGCGCACAGCCTCACTCTTGAGACGTTCTATGTCTTGGTGTGTCAGCATAGGACAAAGTTACCACTTTTTTTCGATTTATGCTCCCTGCGAGCAACGTAATTGCAATATATGTGGCGTAGCATATCATAACCTCTCCTTCCGACATCGTGTGGTTGATGCTCGCATAGGGGAGTGTTGCCGAGTACTCAACGACGCTATTCTGTACGTGTGCAGCCCACTCAGCGACGGCCATAGTCGTCGATGCGAGGGATGTGGGTAGTATAAGCGATAGTATGCCACAGATGACGATGATGTAGGCAAAGAGCATGACCGCAGGGGTGAGTACGATGCTCGCCACGGGCATATTCCCGAAGGTGTGCGACACGAGGGGCAGTGTCCATAGCGTTGCGGCAATGCCTATAAGTATGGTCGTGGCCATCATGCGTGGCAACCAGCGCTTTAGGCGTATATGCCGAATTAGGGGTATGGCCCATAGTACTATGCCCGCCACGGCCATCACCGAGAGCTCGAAGCTGATGTCGTAGAGGTAGTTTGGGCGGTATATGAGCATGGCGAAGGCGGCTAAGCAGAGTGCATTGAGCGAGTTGTAGCGCCACGTGCCTGCGAGCGCGAGTTGCAGGATGCTGAGCATCAGCGCAGCGCGTATCACCGAGGGTGAGAGCCCGCTCATTGTGGCAAAGAGCCATATTGCCACGATGGTGAGGATGTGGGCTATGCGGTGGCCGTGGTGTAGGAGGCGTAGCGGTAGGAGCAGTGTGGCTATTATCACCATCACGATGCCGAGGTGTAGGCCCGAGACGGCCATGAGGTGTGCAAGGCCCGTTGTGGCGTATGCCTCGCGTAGTGGCACCGACATGAGGTCGCGCGAGCCAGCAACCATAGCCTCAACGATGGCATACGACGATGTGTCGCGCAGATGAGGGCGTAGTCGCTCCGTAGCACGCTGTTGTAGTGATAGCGCGGCTTGCCCATGGCGGTTATGGAGGATGTTATAGCTGTTGATGCCTACGCCTCCCACTATGCCACGGCGATGCATGAGGCGGTCGTAGCTCGCGTGGCGCGATATGCGAGGTGTAAGGTGTGCTGCAAGTGTCAGCCTGTCCCCGAAGGTTATGCTGTCGGTGCGTAGCCATAGCACAACTCTGTCATCTGCGCGGTGCTCCCCGGTATCATTCGACCACGACGTGATGCGACCCTCGGCTACGCTGTAATCGCTGCGTGGCAGGGGTGTGCTCTCCACGCTCACCTCCATCTCGATGGTTTTGTTGTAGGGCGTTGAGGGGTGCGGGGCGCGCAGCTCCGCTATGGTGTAGCCCAAGAGTATTATGGCGACCGCGGCATAGCACCACGCCGTCCACCGCGGTATAAGCAGCCATGTGGCAAGTGCCACGAGGAGCATGACGCAGATGACGGCACCGAGAGGCAGCACGTAGCTCTCGTAGAGGAGGATGCCGAGGATGAAGGGCACCACAATAAGCAACATGGGCACTGCCTGTAGGCGATGCCCTAATGCTGCAAAACTAAATGTCGTGCGCCACGATGCCATTATCGGGTGTTACGCCAATGGGCGTATGCGTACTTCGGTGATGCCGTCGAGCATCTTGCTGAGCGCCTCGACATCGGTGGGCTCCTCCACCTGACCATAGTGGTAGGGGTAGTATATCTTAGGCTTAAGCGCCTTTACGGCCTCGACAGCCTGCTCGGGAGTCATCGTATAGGGTTGATTTACACATACGAAGGCGATGTCTATGTCGCGGAGTGCTCGCTGCTCTAAGGTAGGCTCCGTATCGCCCGAGATGTATATCCTCACGGCACCATCGAGTGTTACGACATAGCCGCAGTCCTCGCGCTCCTTGGGGTGAAACTGCAGTTGGTGCTCCGAGGTGTTGTATGCTGCAACGGCCTCCACACGAATATCCGCAAAGGGCTCGGCAACAGCGCCCGGGAGCATCGTGTAGCAGTCGCCCGCAAAGCCCTCGGCCGAGGTTTTATCCAGTAGGATGCGGGTATCCTCCCTCTGTAGGGCTTCTATGGCTGCCATGTCGAAGTGGTCGTAGTGAGAGTGTGTGACAAGAATCATATCTGCCTTGGGCAACTTGTTGTACTCGGCATTTCCCATCACAGGGTCGACATATATCATGCGCCCCTCGTACTCTATGGCAATGGATGCGTGCGCAAAGAAGCTAAGGCGCAGCGTGTGTCCATTGATTTGGAGCTCGTCTACGGGGTAGCTGGGTGTGGTACTCTTGCTACCGAAGAGTTTAGAAAACAGTGACATACGTAAAGGTATTATAGGTTATTTATAAATTGTGCTATGGTTGTTACAAGACCTTCGGTGAGTGGCAGTTGTGCATTAGTGTAGACACTCACAAGTTGCTCCATACGGTCTGTCGTCGCGGCATCCTTCATCACATGGCTCATATTGTCGAAGATAACATGCTTGGCGCGGGGTTGTGCCGCATGTAGTGCCTCGCCATTGGCGACGGTAACCTGTATATCGCGACCCCCCGAGATGATAAGAATGGGCTGTGTGCAGCGTGCCGCAATCTCGCAAGGGTCGTGTTGCATGCAGCTGATGATAAAGGGCTGAACGCGAGGGTGGAAGAGCGAAAGAAACTCCTTGGGGATATTCTCCTCGGCGATACGCTCCCCCTCCTTTAGCTTGACAATAAGGTTGTTAGCCGCGACCATAAGGCCAATATGCGCAGGCATAAGCTGCTCCGTAAGTTGCCAGCGCAAAATCTCATCCATGGGGAAGCCTGCGGCAGATAGCAGCACGATGCCGTCTATCGTAACCTCCCGTGCTGTGGCTACGAGGAGGGCAATCTCTCCACCCTCACTGTGTCCGGCAAGGATAATGCGGCTGAAGCCCCTCGCGCGAAGATACTCGGCACACAATGTTGCATCATCCACGAAGTCGTCGAAGAGGAGGTTTGGCACCTCTTCGGCGGGGTAGTGGCTGAGACCTATGGCGCGCTTGTCGTAGCGCATGACGGCAAGACCCTCGGCTGTGAGGCCGTCCGAGAGCATCTTGTAGGCGTAGGTGTTGAGGTTGAGCGCTGAGTTGCCGTTACGGTCGGTAGGCCCCGAGCCCGCGATGATAAGAACGGCGGTGTCGCTACCGCCCTCGGGTGTGGCAAGTGTGGCCGATATCGTGCCCCACGATGCCGTTATCTCGACCTCCTCCTCGGCGGCATGGCACACTGCAATGGCGCAGAGTATAAATAGTGCTGATAAATAAAATCGTCTCATCGTTATGTCGTTTATATCTCTATGTTCGAGAACGTATCCTCTACCACGCTGCGCAGATGCTTGCGGTCGAGGTGTGTGTATACCTCCGTCGTGGCTATGCTCTCATGGCCCAAGAGCTCCTGCACTTGGCGTATGTTGGCACCCCCTTCGAGCATGTGTGTGGCGTAGGAGTGTCGTAGTGTGTGTGGGCTTATCTGCTTGGCAATGCCCGCGAGAGCCGCGGCATTGCGTATAATATTGAATACCATAACACGTGTGAGGGGCTCGCCGCGGTTGTTGAGAAAGAGCGTAGCCTCCGTGCGGTGCTTGGGACGACGAAACTCCATGTATAGCTGTATCTTGTCGCGTGCAGCAGAGCCTACGGGCACCAAGCGTTGCTTGTCGCCCTTGCCCACAACGCGCACATATCCCTCGCCGAAGAAGAGGTCGTTGATGCGTAGCGACGTGAGCTCCGATACACGTAAACCTGTAGAGTAGAGCACCTCGACGATGGCACTATCGCGACACCCCTTGGATGTCGTCAGGTCGAAGGTCTGAAGCATGGCATCTACCTCCTCGATGGTGAGCACGTCGGGAAGCAGACGGTCGGCCTTGGGCGTGTCGACACTATCTGTGGGGAGCTTATCCACGCGGTCACCAAGAAGCAGGAAGTTGTAGAAGCTCTTTATGCCGCTGAGATGTCGCGCTTGTGAGGCACTGCTATCGCCTTGGTCGTATAGCCACGCCATGTAGCGCTCAATCATAGAGCCCTCGACCTTCTCGGGTGCGATATCCCAGTGGCGACATATAAAGTGCATAAACTTGTCGAAGTCGCGCGTGTAGGCATCCACCGTATTCTCCGAGAGGCGCCTCTCGGCCTTTATATATCGCAGGTACTCGACCTTAACTCTCTCCCACCGTTTACTATTATCAACCATAATATTATTCTCTCTCTTGTCTACATCTATATCCTCGCAAAATTCTCTCTCAAGTGGTGCAAGGTCCACACAAAATCTATATCTTAAGTGGTGCAAGGTCCACTTTTTTTACTATCTTTGTGGTAAAGATACAAAAATTATTTTACATAATATCAAACCGACAATAAAAAGCCGTTATGCGACACTATATTAACCTAACTATCGGGTGTGCCGATACAGAGATGGCCGACATCGTCGTAGCCTTCCTTTCGGATTACCCCTTCGAGACCTTCGATACTGTTGAGAGCGATGCGGGGGTTGCGGTCAAGGCCTACATCCTTCGTGATGCGTGGGAGGCGTGTCGCGAGGAGGCGCTTGCGGCCATCGACGGCTACGGTACGCTACTTTCGGAGTTGATAATCGAGGATAGAAATTGGAACGAGCGCTGGGAGCGCGAGAGTTTCGAGAGGGTAGACATAGATGGTCGTATAGTGATACGCTCGGAGTACCACGCGGCGCCCGAGAATCCCGCGGTCGTAGATGTAGTCGTGCGCCCGAGCATGTCGTTTGGCTCGGGGCATCACCATACTACGCGCATGATGTGTCGCCTTATTTACAGCGTGGGCTGTCGTGGTACGTTGCTCGATGTGGGGTGTGGCACAGGAGTTCTCTCCATTATGGCGCTTAAGTGTGGGGCAAAGCATGCCACGGCGGTGGATATAGACCCATGGTCGGTGGAGAGTGCCCGCGCCGGCGCGGAACTTAATGCCCTCGGTGAGAGGCTCGAGGTGGTGCTTGGCACCGTTGAGGCTGTGGAGGGCAGATGCTACGATATGGTCGTGGCGAACATCAACAGAAACATCATCCTCGGCGACCTCTACCGCTATGTTGAGGCACTTCGTGCGGGTGGAAGGCTTCTTGTTAGCGGCTTCCTTGCCGAGGATGCGCCTATCATTGAGGCGGCAGCCGCGGAGCGTGGTCTCAGCCTTGTGGAGCGCTTGGATGAGGATGGATGGGTGGCAGAAATGTATAGCAAAGAGTAAGTTATGGTAATACTACCGTCAGTATATTATGGCTCTACGGAGTATTGGGCAGCCCTCGTTCAGGGTGGCTCGGATGTCGTCATCGACCTTGGCGAGCACTACGTGAAACGCTCGGAGCGCAACCGCACGGAGATTATGACCTCGGGGGGCGTGATGCAACTATCCGTGCAACTCGCCCATGCCAATCGTCCGCGCCAGCCTATAGGCTCTATGTGTGTGGATTACTCCAAACGCTGGCAACACCAGCATCTTGTGGCTATGGAGTCGGCATACCGCTCGTCGCCCTACTACGACTACTATGCCGACCGCTTCGCGCCACTCTACGAGCGTGAGTGGAAGAATCTTGTGGAGCTGAATATGGCCACTATGGAGCGTGTATGCTCCATACTTAAGGTCGCTGTGCCACGTATCTCTGAGAGCTATGTTGTAGCTACGGCCGACGACATCGACCTGCGCCCGAAGCGTGCCGAATACATGTATATATTAGAGCCCTATGTCCAGGTGTTTAGCGATAGGTTGCCTTTCGTCCCCAACCTCTCGATTTACGACCTTATAATGTGTGAGGGCCCCGGGGCGGTGAACTACCTACGTAGTGCTGCGAGGTGCAAGTAGGCACCTCGCAGTACTATTATATATTAGGTGTGTGGCTACGCTTCGAACTTAGAGCCCATAAACCAGCGGGGGAGGTTGCAACCGATATAGTTGCCCACAATTGCCCACGCCCATGCGCCCAGCATCGACCACTCGGCCTTATCGAAGAGTAGAGCCACGCCATAGTAGAAGGCATCGGCCACGCAGTGCGGCAGGCCACACATGATGAACACAGGCACGCCAAAGAGCAGAGGAAGATAGTGACCCTTACGCGCACCATAGACCGCGAGGGTCATAATCATACCCGTGCCAATGCTCGTCACAACAAGACCGTGCCACGAGGCCGTAAGGCGTGCAGCGAGAATGGCATCGAGGTTGCTGTGCAGAGCATCCGTAGCGACGTAGGTGGCGATATAGGCCGCAGCGAGGCAGCCGAGGGCGTTGCCCAAGAGCATGGGTATAAGTCTCCACGACTCCTTATAGGGCAGGAAGCCCGACTTCCCCGTGTAGAGCTGTGCGCCACACATGACCACCGACAGCAGACCGAAGGCGAAGAGCACAGCGCCCGCCAAGCCCCCAACACGCAAGTATACCAAGCCGGCAATGCCAATCATAAGACCGGCATATACCGACATAGAGATAAAGTGCTTCATGTGATTATAGCACGATATTAATAATCTTACCCTTAACTACGATAATCTTCTTCGGCTGCTTGCCCTCAAGCCACTTTGCAGCACCCTCCGTAGTGACAATGTCGCGCTGTATCTCATCAGGAGTCTTGTCCAAAGCGTACTCCTGCTTGAAGCGCAGCTTGCCATTGACCATCACGGGGTACTCAAACGAGTTCTCGACGAGGTACTCGGCATTGAACGTCGGGAACGGAGCATCGCACACCGTTGTCGTATGTCCGAGAGCCTCCCTCCATAGCTCCTCGGCGATATGCGGAGCAAAGGGGGCGATGAGCGCCGTGAGGGGCTCCAAAATCTCGCGCTTAGAGCAGTCACCAAGCTCGTTGAGGCATATCATGAAGGCTGCAACAGAGGTGTTGAACGAGAAGTTCTCGATATCCTCGCCAACCTTCTTGATGGTCTTATGTAGCGTCTTGAGCTCGGCAGGCGTAGCCTTATCGTCGTTAACCATAAGCACGCCCTCGCGCGAATAAAACTTGCCCCAGAAGCGGCGCAAGAACTTATGTACACCATCGATGCCGTTGGTATCCCATGGCTTAGACTGCTCCAACGGGCCGAGGAACATCTCGTACATACGCAGCGTGTCGGCACCATAAGCCTCGACGATATAGTCGGGGTTTACTACATTGAACATCGACTTAGACATCTTCTCGATAGCCCAGCCGCAGATATACTTGCCATCCTCCAACACAAACTCGGCATCCTTAAACTCGGGGCGCCATGCACGGAAGGCCTCGATGTCGAGAATGTCGTTCTTGACGATATTCACGTCGACGTGTATCTCCTGCGTGTCGTACTCGCTCTTGAGGCCGAGCGACACGAACTTATTTGTGCCGATGATGCGGTATACGAAGTTTGAGCGACCCTGAATCATACCCTGATTTACGAGTTTCTTGAAGGGCTCCTCTTCGCACACGTAGCCGAGGTCGTAGAGGAACATGTTCCAGAAGCGCGAGTACATAAGGTGACCCGTGGCGTGCTCAATACCTCCTACGTATAGGTCTACATTGCGCCAATAGTCGTTGGCCTCCTTGCCTACAAGACCCTCCGTGTTGTGCGGATCCATGTAGCGGAGGTAGTATGCCGACGAGCCGGCAAAGCCCGGCATCGTAGAGAGCTCGTAGGGATAACCTTCCTCGGTATGCCAGCCCTCGACACGTGCCAAGGGTGGCTCACCCTCAGCCGTGGGGCCGAAGTCCTTGATAGGGGGCAACGTGAGGGGTAGCTTGTCGTCCGTGAGGCGGTAGGCTACATCATCCTTGTAGTATATGGGGAAGGGCTCGCCCCAGTAGCGCTGGCGCGAGAAGATAGCATCACGCAGGCGGTAGTTGATGAGCTTCTTGCCGAGGCCGCGGCGCTCAACCTCCTCGAACATAAAGAGGATGGCATCCTTAACATCCATGCCGTTGATGATCTCCGAGTTGATAACTTTACCCTCCTTGGCATCGTATGACTCGACCTCGAGATTGCCGCCCTCAACTACGGGGATAATATCCAAGCCGAAGTGACGAGCAAAGGCGTAGTCGTGCGAGTCGTGAGCAGGAACGGCCATGATAGCACCCGTGCCATAACCCGCCAATACGTAGTCGGAGATGTAGATGGGTATCTCGCGACCCGAGAAGGGGTTGATGGCATACGAGCCTGTCCTCACGCCGCTGACACGCTTCGTGTCGGCAATACGTTCACGCTCCGAGCGACGCTTAGTCTCGATGATGTAGGCCTCCACAACCTCGCGGTTCTCCGTGGTAGTGAGCTCCTCGACCCACTCGTGCTCGGGGGCGATGACCATAAACGTGACACCATAGATGGTGTCGGGGCGTGTGGTAAATATCTCCAACTTACGCTCCGAGTCCTTAACGTCGAAGAATACCTGAGCACCCACCGAGCGACCTATCCAGTTACGCTGAATCTCCTTCAGCGACTCGCTCCACTCCAAGCGCTCCAAGCCATCGAGCATACGCTCGGCGTATGCCGAGACGCGCAGCAACCACTGCTTCATGCGCTTCTGCTCTACGGGGTGGCCTCCGCGTACCGAAAGACCCTCCTTAACCTCGTCGTTGGCAAGCACCGTGCCGAGGGCCGGACACCAGTTTACCATGGTGTCGGCGCGGAAGGCGAGGCGGTAATTTTGAAGCACCTGCTCGCGCTCAGCCTCGGTCATGGCGTGCCACTGCTCGGCAGTGAAATTTAGGTGTGTCGTTTCGGCAGCATCTATACCCTCCGTGCCATGGGCCTCGAAGTGAGCAACGAGGGCGCTGATAGGCTCTGCCTTCTCGCTCTTGTTGTTGTACCAGTGGTCGAACATCTGGAGGAAGGCCCACTGTGTCCAGTGGTAGTATTCGGGCTCCGAGGTGCGCACCTCGCGCGACCAATCGAACGAGAAGCCTATCTTGTCGAGCTGCGAGCGGTAGCGTGCGATGTTTTCGTCTGTCGTCACCGCAGGGTGCTGTCCCGTCTGTATGGCGTACTGCTCGGCAGGGAGGCCGAAGGCATCGTAACCCATGGGGTGAAGCACGTTAAAGCCCTTCTGGCGCTTGTAACGCGAGTATATATCTGAGGCTATATATCCGAGAGGATGACCCACATGCAGACCCGCACCCGAAGGGTAGGGGAACATGTCCAAAACATAGAACTTAGGGCGCGAGGGGTCTACGCTCACGCGGTATGTGCCCTGCTCTTGCCATCGTGCTTGCCATTTGGGCTCTATGGCTCTAAAATCGTATTCCATAGCTGTTATATTTGTTTGATTTATATTTTCGTTGCATACATTCGTTAATCTTCGTCATCCTCATCCCAATCATCGTCGAGGTAGAAGCCATCCATGAGTGCATCTATATCTCTGCGCTCCTTCTTCGTCGGGCGCCCGGTGCCGCGGTCGCGGAAGACGAATATCGTCTCGTGAGGCACGTTGAGTTTGTCGAGCTCCTCCTGTGGTGTGGTGTTAAGGCAGTAGAGGGGCACGTTCTTCGCTGGCTGGCGACTCGATACGAGCTCCAGAACCTTGTAGCTATACGTCACTCTCTCTCTGCGCACCGATATGCGGTCGCCAATCTTCACCTCACGCGAGGGCTTGGCATAGACATCGTTTACCAAAACACGGTTTTGGCGTATGGCATCGGCAGCATCGCTACGTGTCTTAAACACGCGCACCGCCCACAGGTATTTATCTAATCGTATGTCGCTCATTGCTTCGTTGTTTCTTGGTTGTAGGAGTTTGTGCGGCTCACGCTGAGTATCATGCCCATTGCCATCGAGGTGAAGAGCAACGACGAGCCTCCGCGCGATATTAGCGGCAGTGTCTGTCCCGTCTCGGGGATGATGTTCACCTGCACAAGGATGTGTAGCAGCGCCTGACACGTTATGAGCAAGCCGAGTCCCGCGGTCATTAACGTGGGGAAGGCCATCGTGCATCGACGACATATCTCTATGGCGCGGAACGTAATCCACAGGTAGAGGAGCATGAGTACCACGGCGGCGATGATGCCGTACTCCGAGGTGAAGAAGGCGTAGGCGTAGTCGCTCTCGGGATGTATGACAACGGCACGCGAGGTGCTGTGTCCTGCGCCCTCGCCATAGATGCCGCCATTGCGTATAGCTATCATTGCACGCTCGGTATCCGATAGTTCGTAGACAAACTCCTTCTTGCCATCTGTCGTCCACTCGGTAATCCATGTCGAGAAACGTCCCCCGGCCGTGTCACCACGACCTACGCCCACCATGGCTAAGAGCGCAAGACCTAATGTTCCTGCGGTAATGACAAGGATGGTGAACTTCATAATCTCGGCCTTCGACACACGCCCGATGTAGAGCATGATGACCGAGGCGAGGAAGATAAGCACTGCCGAGGAGGTGTGTGCAGGAAGTATAACCACGCACGAGAGCACCACGGGGCCAAGAATAGGCAGGGTATTCTCGCGTAATATCTGCTGTTGCTTAGGGTCTTTGAGTTTCAGCGACGTGGGCAACAACTTAAGCTTGTTGATGCCGTCCTGACGCTTCTCCATACGTCGCGCAAGCATCAGTATGGTAAATATCTTAAGACCCTCGGATGGCTGAAACTGAAAAGGTCCTATCGGTAGCCAGCGTGCAGCGCCATTTGTCGTCGAGCCTACAAAATATGTGGCCAACGTGAGCACCACGAAGAGGTAGTACAGCGCAGGTGTCCAACGACGATAGAAGCCGTAGTTTATCTTATGGGCGATGAATATCACGGGTATGGAGAGGGCCACGACGAGCATCAGCTGTTGGCGCAACGAGTCTGTCGTGGTCATCTGCGACGTTATGTCGTATGCCATCTTTGCCGTCGAGGAGTATACCACAAGGATGGACACCACAAGCAGTATGGCGTATATTATCCACAGCGTGCGGTCGCCCTCCAGTATGCTTCGGCGCGAGGAGAGTAGTTCCCCGGCAGCCTCAGCCCCCGTTATGTCGTGTCTATCCTCCATTTATCCTATTTTTGAAGTACGTTATCCTTAACCCACGTCTTGAACATACGACCACGCTCCTCGTAGTTGCGGAAGAGGTCGAAACTCGCACATGCGGGCGAGAGAAGCACCGTATCGCCCTCCGTGGCCTCCTCGCGTGCTGCTATCATCGCCTCCTCGAAGGTGTGGCAGTCGCGGATGACGGGGACGATGTCCTTAAACTCTCGCACGAGCTTAGCATTGTCTACACCCATGCAGATGAGCGCCTTAACCTTGTTGCGGGCAAACTCTTTAAGCGGCGTGTAGTCGTTACCCTTGTCCGTACCTCCGGCAATCCATACCGTCGGGTGCTTCATGCTCTCAAGGGCATACCATACCGAGTCCACATTCGTAGCCTTAGAGTCGTTGACCCACTCTATGTCGTTTGCACTGCCTGCGGGCTCTAAGCGATGCTCCACGGGCGAGAAGTCGTATATCGAGCGCTTAATCTGCTTGGGGTCGACACCCGCGGCGAGGGTGGCGAGGGCTGCGGCCATGGCGTTATATACGTTGTGCATGCCCCCAATCTGCATCTTGCGAGTATCTATGGTGACGCTCTTCGCGCCTACGGTTGCGGTGAAGGTGTGACCCTCAAGTATGGCATCGCCATCGCCACTTGCAATGGCTGTGTTTATGGCAAAGGGGAGCTGACGGCCACGTAGGTCGTCATCCATCTCCGCGAGCATGCTATTCGTGAGCTCGTCGTCGGCCGAGTATATGAAGCAGTCGGATGCATTTTGGTTCTGCGTGATGCGCATCTTCGAGCGGGCGTAGTTTTCGAGCTTATAGTCGTAGCGGTCTAAGTGGTCGGGCGTGATGTTCATCAACACACCGATGTCGGCCTTAAACTTGAAGCAGCCGTCGAGCTGGAACGAGCTTAGCTCCAAGACGTGCCAAAAGTGCTTCCCGGTAGCTACGGAGTAGGCGAAACTCTCGCCAATGTTGCCACCGAGCGACACCTTACGTCCGGCATCCGACATAATCTTGTAGATGAGCGATGTCGTCGTGGTCTTACCGTTAGAGCCCGTGATGCAGATGGTCTTAGCCACACCCTTATATCGCCCCGCAAACTCTATCTCCGAGATTATGGGTATGCCGCGCTCGCGTATCTTTCGTACTATGGGTGCTGTGTCGGGAATACCGGGCGACTTGACAACCTCGTTGGCATCGAGGATGCGCTCCTCGGTATGTCCTCCCTCCTCATACTCCACACCCCACTCGTCGAGTCTTGCCTTGAACTTGGGCGCAATACGCCCCATGTCCGTGAGGAACGTGTCAAAGCCCTTCTTCTTGGCGAGGATGGCCGAGCCATAGCCCGAGATACCTCCTCCGAGAACTACTATCTTGCGTTTCATATCTTTGCGGTTTGTCGTTTACTGAATTTTAAGTGTTACGAGCGTTAGGGCCGAGAGAAGCAGCGACACGATGAAGAAGCGCATCATAATCTTGGTCTCGAACATCCCGCGTTTCTGGTAGTGGTGGTGTATGGGCGACATGAGGAATATGCGACGTCCCTCGCCATACTTGCGTTTCGTATATTTGAAGTAGCCCACCTGTATCATCACCGAGAGTGACTCGACGAGGAATACGCCACATAGGAGGGGTAGGAGTAGCTCCTTACGTATGCATAGGGCGAAGACGGCGATGATGCCACCTATTGTTAGTGAGCCTGTGTCGCCCATAAATATCTGCGCAGGGAAGGAGTTATACCACAGGAAGCCTATGAGCGCACCTGCGAAGGCTGCGGCGAAGACGATGAGCTCGCCACTATCGGGTATATACATGATGTTGAGGTAGTCCGAGTAGATGATATGTCCCGAGAGGTATGCCAAGATACCGAGCACGAGGACTATAGGTACGGAGACACCCGTGAGCAGGCCGTCGATGCCATCCGTAAGGTTGGCACCATTCGATACTGCTGTGATTACGAAGATGGCCACAACGACATAGAGCAGCCATGCCAGCGTGTCATTGCCACCCGTGAGCATCTTATAGTCGAGCTCCGTATCCTTCAGGAAGGGGATAGATGTCTTCGAACTCTTTGCTGCGGTGGTGCTCACCACGACCTTCTGCGTGTAGCTATCCACCTCGCAGCCGGTCTCGTTGTCGATGATGGTGTAGTTGTTCGTCTCGAAGGTCTTCTCGTGGATGACGATGTCGTCCGAAAGCCACATTGTCGTGCCCACGATGATGCCCAAGCCCACCTGTCCTACAATCTTGAAGCGACCCTTAAGTCCCTCCTTCTTGTGGCGGAAGACCTTGATGTAGTCGTCGAGGCCACCGATGAAGCCGAGCCATAGTGTGGAGATGAGCATGAGCTGTATGTAGACGTTCTGCAAGTTTCCAAAGAGCAGAACGGGCACGACAACCGCCAAGAGGATGATGATGCCTCCCATCGTCGGTGTACCCTTCTTCTGTAGCTGTCCCTCGAGGCCGAGGTCGCGTATATCCTCGCCTATCTGCTTGCGCTTGAGGAAACGTATGATGCGCTTGCCGAAGAAGATGGCAATGAGGAGCGAAAGGATGATGGCTGCCGCCGAGCGGAATGATATGTACTCGCCGATACGCATGCCCGGCAGGTCGGTATTCTCGTTCAGGTACTCAAAAAGTCTGTATAGCATTGTTTCTCTGTTTTATACGTGTGTAATCGTTATCTAAGGTCGTGTGTTGCACGTAGTGCCTCGCGCACCTCCTCGCGATCGTCGAAGTGGTGCTTCTGTGTCCCTATAATCTGATAGTCCTCATGTCCCTTGCCGGCAATGAGTATTATGTCGCCCCTACGTGCCAACATTGCGGCAGTGCGTATTGCCTCCCTGCGGTCGCTGATACGTAGGTAGTTGCGCTTGTCGCCCACGCCTGCAATCATGTCGTCGAGTATCGCCTCGGGATTCTCGGTGCGGGGGTTGTCCGACGTAAATATCGTCGTCGTAGCGTGTCTTACGGCTATTGCTGCCATCTCGGGGCGCTTTGTACGGTCGCGGTCGCCACCGCAGCCTACAACAACGATAAGCTGTTTATCGTCAGTGCGCACCTCCTCGATGGTGGCGATGACATTCTCCAGCGCATCGGGCGTATGTGCATAGTCCACGACAGCCATAGTGCCATCCGTGGCTGTGATGGTCTCGAAGCGGCCACTCACGGGTGTGAGCGTGGAGAGTGTTGTGAGCACCTCCATCTTGTCGATGCCGAGAAGTGTCGCTGCGGCATATACGGTAGTTAGGTTGTAGGCGTTGAAGCGCCCGGTGAACTTAACCCATAGTTCCTCGCCATCGAGGTGTAGGAGCATGCCGTCGGTGTGCATCTCGACAATCTTCGTGCGGTAGTCGGCCATGGAGCGCAGGGATAGTCGTCGTACCCTCGCACGACAGTTCTGCACCATGACCTCACCATTGCGGTCGTCTATGTTGGTTACGGCCCATGCATCCTTATCCAAGGCATCGAAGAATGATTTCTTGGCGCGTATATACTCCTTGTACGTGCCGTGGTAGTCGAGGTGGTCGTGTGTGAGGTTTGTGAAGAGCGCCCCCGTGAAGTGTAGACCATCAATGCGGTGCTGTGCTGCAGCGTGCGACGACACCTCCATGAAACAGTAGTCGCAGCCGCACTCCACCATCTCGCGCATCATGGCGTTAAGACGTATGGCATCGGGTGTGGTGTGTGTCGACGTGATGCTGCGGGTACCTATGCGGTAGACCACCGTAGATATGAGGCCTGCGGTGTAGCCCATGGCCATAAACATGTCGTAGAGGAGCGTTGCTGTCGTGGTCTTGCCGTTTGTGCCCGTCACGCCCACGAGCCTGAGCTCGCGCGAGGGGTGGTCGTAGTATGCTGCCGCCATCGCCGCCATCGCTATGTTGCTATCCTCGACACATACATAGGCTACGCCCTCGCTACGCTGCTTGGGCATAACCTCGCATACCACCGCCACGGCACCACGCTCTATGGCCGAGGCGATATAGTTGTGGCCATCGCTCGCCGTACCTCTGACGGCAAAGAAGCAGCTCCCCGCCTCAACCGCCCGCGAGTCGTAGACCAAGGCGTTAATCTCGGGGTTGCCGCCATCTATTATCTCCGTAACTCGAACATCGTCGAGTAACTCGTTTAATCGTTTCATCCTTTTAATATCTTGTCTATCAAGATTGATTTATCGTTCCAGTGTTAAATGTATCGTTCCTCGGCGCTCGCCATCCAGCTTATGTCCTGCAAGGAGGCTCTGCGACCTCACGCGCCCGCTGCCCGTGTGTGTCACACTAAGCCCCATGCTCTCGAGGAGGTAGAGGGCATCCGAGAGCCCCATGCCACGCACGTCAGGTACAACGCCCGCGGTGACGTTCACACCCGTTATTGTCGTATGTCCGCCCATGTCCGTCTTTGTGGCGCTCCACGTCGCTCCGGCGCTCTCATTCTTCGTCTGCGAGGCCAACGTGCGGCTAACCTTCGTGACATATTTCGTATCTCCACCCTTTATGTTCGAGGGGGCGTATGGCGATGGTGCAGACTCTATCGTTGCATGCAACGAGGGGTCGTTGGCGTAGATGTACTCCATGATGTCTGCCGCCACGGGGCCCGCGAGGTCTATACCGTAGTATGTCGGGTGTGTCGATGTCTGCTGTTTGCATACTGCCACCATGACGGTATACTTGGGTTGCTCTTGTGGCATGGTGCATACTATCGAGCCATAGTAGTAGTGGTCATCCGAGGGTGTCATGCCGTTGGCCATCTGTGCATGGTCGATGGTGCTCTGCGACACGAAGTTTGACCATACCTGTGCTGTGCCCGTTTTGCACCCGAAAGGTATCGGTAGGTCGCGGAACTTAGTACCCGTGCGCAGCGAGGCAGCAGCAAGACATGTGTCTATCAACGCCAAGGTCTTAGACGAGCACATCAGGGGGTTGAGTGTGACAACCGGAGGGCGGCTTACCACCTTGCCATCACGCACGATGCGGTCTACCAAGCGTGGTGCTACCATGCGACCATCGTTGGCTACGCCGTTATAGAATGTTATCATGTGTATGGGTGGCACCTCAACCTCGTAGCCGTATGCTAAACGTGGTAGGCGCGAGGCGGTGCTGCCGTCAGTGTTCCACTCCTTCGTTCCCGCCATCTTCATCTGTCCCTTAGGCTCACCATACTCCGTAAGACCCACATCGCTGGTGAATCCGAGCATGGCGAGGTAGTTGGTATATCTCGCTGGGTCGTCTTTGAACTTCTCGTACACGGCCTTGGCAAAGTATACGTTTGAGGAGTGCGCGAAGGCCTCCTTGAGTGTCACCTCGCTGTCGTTGCCCGCACCTGCTACGTCGTGCGAGTCCTCAACCCTGCCGGCACCTACGCGCACCGAGCGCCCGGGGCGTGAGTGTTCGAGGTCTACCTTCGTGTCGAGCGTGTAGCCGCCAATCTCGAGGAGTGCCATCGTCGTTGCGAGCTTCATCGTCGAGCCCGGGCACATCTTCGTCTTTATGGCGTGGTTGAAGACACGCTCGCTATATGTCGTGCCGCGCTCCTTGGCTGTGCCGAGGCTCACCATCGTGAGGATGTTGCCTGTCTCCACCTCCATGACTATGGCTACGCCGAATGAGGCATGCTGGCGGCGAAGCATCGTATCCAAGCGCTCGTGTGCCAAGCGCTGAAGGCCGGCATCTATCGTCGTGATAACATCGCAGCCATTCTCCGCAGGGCGGTTGCGCTCGTCGCTCACACGTGTCCAAAAGCCGTGGGCTATCCACTGCTCCTTGCTCAGTCCATCCTTGCCGTTGATGACATCGTGGTACATCAATTCGAGGCCCGTGCCCGGCACCTTCTTGTTGTTCACAATCAATGTGTCGTGGCGACCTATGGTCTGGCGTGCCACATCGCCCGAGGGATATAGACGCATCTGTACGGGGTTGCCACTAAAGACATATCCCATGTTGCCATTGAAGATGGGGTAGTTGCGACGCATCATATCCCACTCGTCGATGGTTATTATGCGGGGCATGACCCTGAAGCCGCGGTCGCGAGCCTCCTCGCGCTTCTGTATAAGACGGCGGCGGTACTCCTCCGCGGGGATATAGTCGTAGTTGTGCTCGGCGGCATCCTCTTCGTCGAAATAGGCGGCAAGAAGAGTTGCGAGTGAGTCTACATTGGCCTCGTATGCCTCCTTGTCAGCCTCGCGCATACCCTCGGCACGGAAGTCGAGGATGACGTCGTAGCGCAGACTCGATATGGCCAAGGGCTCACCGTCGCGCGAGAATATCGTGCCCTGATGTGCCTTGATGGTCTGGTAGCGGTAGATGCCATCGTCCATAACCTCGGCATTGTGGCGTACCGAGGGGCTTATCCAGATGACCCACACCAAGCGTGCCACGACGAGCAGGGCTATAAGTATAAAGGCGGCATAGAGGGACTTGACACGCGAAATGATGTCGTGCTTAGCTCCGCCCCTCTTTGTTCGGCTGTTGCCGCTATTTTCTCTCTGTCGCTTATTTAAAATCGCCATACTACTTACGCTCGATTAGTCTGCTCTCCTTCGAGAGGTCTATTAACTCTATGCCATACTCCTTGAGGCGCTTCTGCACTGCACTCTTCGATGATAGGCCGTAGCGCTCCTCCTCCTTGAGTACGGCGCGCTCATGAAGTACCGAGGCATACTTCTCCCTACGACGATACTCCCTGTCAGCATTCAACGACATGAACGTGAGGAAGATGCTCAAAAAGCACATCGCCGCAATGACTATGAAGTAGCGATAGTAGGGGAGAGTGCCATCGGTGAGTATCGAGCCTGTGGTGAACATCATCCACGGCTTCTCGTGCTTTGTGCCACCCTCATGCTCGCTCTCCTCATGCTCGCACTCCTCGTCGATGCCATCCTCCGCGGTGTCGTACTCCTCGTCGTCGAGGATGATGACCTCACGCTGTATGCGGCTACGCTCGTCGTGCAACACATCCTTACCCTCAGTTACATCATTATGCTCTCTCTTCATAGTGGAACACTCTACTTTCTAAGACATCTAATCGTTATCAATCTTCTCGGCAACGCGCAGCTTGGCACTTCGCGAGCGGGGATTACGCTCCAGCTCCTCGGCAGTGGGGACTATAGCCTTGCGCGTTATGAGCTTGAAGGGTGTCGTCTGACGACCGAAGAAGTCCTTCTCTATGCACCCCTCGGTATTGCCGCTACGCATGAAGTTTTTTACTATGCGGTCTTCGAGCGAGTGGTAGGACATGACCACAAGGCGCCCTCCGGGGTTGAGAATCTTGAGGCTCTGCTCCAAAGCCATCTTCAGCGCCTCCATCTCGCCATTGAGCTCTATGCGCAATGCCTGAAACAGCTTGGTGAGGAACTTAGCCTCATCCTTAGGTGGCGTGCAGGGCTTCACCGCCTCGACCAGCTCGGCCGTTGTCGTTATGGGGCTGATATTTCGGGCACGCTCGATGCAGTTTGCTATCTTCCACGTGGTGTCGAGCTCGCCATATTCGGCAAAGAGGCGCGTTAAGGCATCATTTGTGTATGTGTTAACTATGTCTGCTGCTGTGCGCCCCCCGCGGGTATTCATGCGCATGTCCAGCGGAGCATCGCCACGAAATGAGAAGCCACGGTGCTTGGCATCGAAGTGGTGCGACGACACACCGAGGTCGGCAAGGATGCCGTCAACATGCTCCACACCACGGAGGCGTAACGCTCCGCGCAGGAAGCGGAAGTTTGAGGCCACGAAGGTGTGACGAGCATCATCGGGAGCATTTGCTTGGGCATCGGGGTCTTGGTCCAGCGAGTATAGATGACCCTCGGCACCGAGGTGTCTTAAAATCTCGCGCGTATGGCCACCGCCACCCATGGTGAGGTCTACATATATGCCATCGGGCTTGATGTCGAGCGCATCGATGCACTCGACAAGCATCACCGGAATATGATATGTTTCAGCGCTCATTTTTGCTCGACTTTTACTAAAGTAAAAAATAACGGCGCTAAGATACAAAAATTCGACGAAAGAGAAAAATATATTCTCCCTATTTTCGCTTCGAGCGATGAAAATTTAGATTGTAAAAGTGTAAAAAAATAGAACGTCAATGATGAGAACCCTGCAAAAAGACCATATTTATACCTCAGACGAGGTGCCCCGCAGTGACATTTCAGCGTTGCGCAACGAGCTGATTGATGCTACATATTTGGGGCGGGCGACGCACTGCAACGCCTCGATATACAGCTTCGATGGTGCACGTCTGCCGATGCTCATGCGTGAGGTGGGGAGGCTACGTCGAGAGTCCTATGCTGTCGTCGGAGTAGCCATGCCACAGCACGAAGCGGTCGATGGTGCCGACATTGATGGAACATATCGTCAGCTCATAGTCTGGGACAACGACGCGGGGGTCATTATCGGTGGTTATCGCTATGCTGTGGGGCGCGAGGTGGCTCCCGAGAGGCTCTCGCTATGTCGCTATTTCGACCTCTCGGACACCTTTCGTCGCGAGGTGCTACCCGAGGGTGTGGAGCTCGGTCGCTCGTTTGTGCATGCTGCGTATCAGCGTAGTCGTAACAGTAAGACAATCTTTGCGTTAGATGCATTGTGGGAGGGTATTGCGCGTGTCGTCGAAAGGGAGCGTGTGGGCTATCTCTTTGGGCGCGTGACGCTCTATCCCGCCCTTGGCGTGCGGGCACGCAACGTGCTCGTCGGGTTTATGCGGCATGTCTTTCCGGCGCGTGAGCCCTTAGTTGTTGCGCGTGAGCCCCTAACCGTGGGAATAAGTCGCAGGTGGCTACGCAGATATTTCACCGCAGAGAGCCCCCGCGACAACTATCGCATACTCCTATGCAAGATGCGCGACATGCATAGAGCCGTGCCTCCCATAATATCATCATACATGCGTCTATCACCCACAATGCAGACATTCGAGGCCTATCGCAACGACGACCTCGGAGGCGTCGTAGAGTGTGGCATAATGCTCACAATAGCCGACATATACACCGACCTAAAAAAACGATATTTTAGACTATGAGGGAGGTGGGTGGAACCCTTGGTGTTGGGGCACAGCGCCAAACTTCTTGCTTATTGGTATGTAGCAGCACTCCGCAATGTTGTGCGTATACCTGAATTAGGGCACAGCGCGAAACTCCTTGCGTATTGGTATGGCGCCACACTCCGCAGTGATGTGCGTGTTCCTGAATATCAGGTGCGTTTAGGTATGCCAAGCCTCTGCTCTTAAAGGGGGGCAGAGGCTTGGTGTGTGGTGTAAACGATTATTAATTAGTTTGTTGTGTTATCCTCGTCGGTACTGTTTGGGTGAGAGGCCTGTGGCGCGTTTGAAGTACTTGCCGAAGAAGGATTGGTTGGGGAAGTTGAGCGAGGAGGCGATTTGTTGTATCGTCATGTCGGATGACTGGAGCATGGCGCGTGCCTCGAGTATCACGTGGCTCTCGATCCACTCGCCTGCCGAGCGTCCCGTGTTCTCCTTGACGAGCTTCGAGAGGTACTTGGGTGTGATACACAGCTTATCGGCATAGAAGCCTATAAGTCGCTCCTCGCGGTAGTGCTCCTCGACGAGGGCTATGAAGCGTTCGACGATATTGTTCTTCGTGGCGTAGCTCTTTGTCTCGTGATTCTTGAACTGATAGACGCCGCCGTAGTAGAATACGCGGATAAGGTTTTCGATAACCTGCAGACGGAAGGGGTTCTCCTCGTTGGCTGCTGCGCGGTATAGTATGGCGTAGAAGATGCGTATTGCGGTGAGCCTCTCGCTATCGACGGGGCTCAGCGGATTGTTATACATAAGCATATACTGCTGTTGCCATCCGGGGAGGTTGAGCATGTCGATAAAACGTCGCGAGAGGCTTATGGCGTAGCCCTCCATGTTGGCGCTATGCTCTATGGGCTCGATAATCTGCCCGGGGAGCAGCGATATGAGCATTGGTGCCTCCACCTCATACTCGTTGAGATTGATCTTCAGGCGGCAGTTTCCCGCTGTGCAAATGGCAATGACAGCATTCGTCAGCTTCTGTGGCTCGTGTACGATGGGCTGGGGATTCTTTGCCTTGAATGGCATGAGCATAAGATCGTTTCCGATGGTTATGCCCTCGTCGTATTGACAATCAATGTCAAAGTGCTCAAAAAATCGCTTCATACCATATATAATTTATTGTTTTGGTCGCTTGTGTGGTGCAAAGTAACAAAAACTTATTTATTCTACAAAACGCTTTTCTACGTTTAGGACAATATTAGTGTGCTATAAGTATTAAAAATAGTAAGTTTATCTACTAATCGGGCAAAATATTCAATAAAATGGAGTGTGGTTGAAAGGTTGAATATGTGTTGATTGTTGAAAACTTATTTGAATATAATTTGCTGTTATTGTCGAAATTTTCGTATCTTTGGAAAAAATTGAGCGTATGGCAAAGTTTATAGTAGAGGGCGGTCATCGCCTTAAGGGTGAGATTCAGCCGCAGGGTGCAAAGAACGAGGCTCTTCAGATTATATGTGCAGCGCTGCTCACGTCGGAGCGCGTGGTGTTACACAACATGCCCATCATTGCAGATGTGATGCAGCTCTTGGAGCTGATGTCGAAGATGGGTGTCAAGGTAGAACGTCTGTCGGATGACGACTTCGCTATTCAGGCTGACGAGATAGACCTCGACTACCTGCGCACGGCAGACTATCACAGGCGCTGTCGCAAGCTGCGTGGCTCGGTGATGATGATTGGCCCGCTGTTGGCGCGTTTCGGTGTAGGCTTCATGCCTAAGCCCGGTGGCGACAAGATTGGTCGCCGCAGGCTGGATACCCACTTCCTCGGCTTTCAGAAGCTCGGTGCCGACTTTAACTTCGACCTTAGCGATGAGTTCTATACGGTCGAGGCTAAGAAGTTGAAGGGTACATATATGCTCCTCGATGAGGCCTCGGTGACGGGCACGGCGAACATCGTCATGGCGGCGGTATTGGCCGAGGGTCGCACGACGATATATAATGCTGCGTGTGAGCCCTACTTGCAGCAGCTGTGTAAGATGCTCAACCGCATGGGTGCCAAGATATCGGGTATCGCCTCAAACCTCCTCACCATCGACGGCGTGGAGTCGTTGGGAGGCACGGAGCACACGATGTTGCCCGATATGATTGAGGTGGGTAGCTTCATCGGCATGGCGGCGATGACGCGCTCGGAGCTCACGATAAAGAGTGTGTCGTATGACAACTTGGGTATCATCCCGCAGCAGTTTGCGCGTATGGGCATACGCTTCGAGCAGCGTGGCGACGATATTTACATACCTGTGCAGGAGAACTATAGCATCGAGAGTTTTATTGATGGCTCTATAATGACCATCGCCGATGCTCCGTGGCCGGGACTCACGCCCGACCTGTTGTCTATATTCCTCGTTGTGGCTACGCAGGCTAAGGGTTCGGTGCTCATACACCAGAAGATGTTTGAGAGTCGCCTGTTCTTTGTCGACAAGCTCATAGATATGGGTGCGCAGATTATCCTGTGTGACCCGCACCGCGCTACGGTCATAGGTCACAACCACGAGCATCCGTTGCGTGCGGCAAATATGACCTCGCCCGACATACGTGCCGGCGTGGCGTTGCTTATAGCAGCCATGAGTGCCGAGGGTACGAGCACCATACAGAATGTGGAGCAGATAGACCGCGGCTATCGAGATATAGATAAGCGCCTTAATGCCTTGGGTGCTAAGATTATGCGACTGGACGAGTAGGCCAACAAGGGTCGTACTACGGCGCAATCAGCTTGTGCTGGGGGGGAGAAGAAGAGGAGAGGAGAGGTAAGGTAAGGAGAGGTAAGGTAAGCATAGCTTAAGGTTTGTAAAGCGATGCAATTGGCTTGAAACGAACAAGATAAGTAATAAGATAAACGTAGTCTAAAAATGTTTTTAGAGAATAATAAGCATAAGGGGTGGATTGAGGTTGTTTGTGGCTCGATGTTTTCGGGAAAGACCGAGGAGCTTATCCGCCGCATGAAGAGGGCGCAGTTTGCGAACCTTAAGGTTGAGATTTTTAAGCCGTCGATAGATGTGAGATATTCTGAGGCGGAGGTTGTGTCGCACGATGCCAATGCCATACAGTCGACACCTGTGGAGTCGGCTCAGAATATATTGCTCATGGCCTCGGATGTCGATGTTGTGGGCATTGACGAGGCTCAGTTCTTCGACGATGGCATTGTGGATGTGTGTCGTAAGTTGGCAGATAGTGGCGTGAGGGTTATTGTTGCCGGTTTGGATATGGACTATATGGGTGTGCCCTTTGGTCCTATGCCGGCGCTCATGGCTACGGCAGAGTATGTCACCAAGGTGCATGCTATATGTGTGCGCTGTGGTGACCTCGCGCACCATTCGCACCGCCTTACGGCCGATGACAAGCAGGTGCTCTTGGGTGCGCACGACACCTACCAACCTATATGTCGTCACTGTTTCAACGAACTTAGAGGTAAGAAGTAGCGTATGCAGAGGGCTGTTGAGGAGTGCGTTGAGGTGCTGCGCAAGGGTGGATTGATACTCTATCCCACTGATACGGTGTGGGGTATAGGCTGTGATGCCACGAATGAGGAGGCTGTAGCTAAGGTGTATGCTCTGAAGCGCAGCGAGGATAAGCACTCGATGCTGTGCTTGTGTCGCGATGCCGACATGATTGTGCGCTATGTGAACCGTGCCCCGGGCATAGCCTTCGAGGTTATGGAGATGTCCGACAAGCCGCTCACGGCGATACTCCCGGGGGCTGTAGGTGTGGCTCCGAGTCTTATCCCTGAGACTAAGACTCTCGGTGTGCGTGTTCCGCAGCACGATTTTTGTCAGGCGCTGTTGCGTAAGTTTGGCCGACCGATAGTCTCGACGTCGGCAAACATATCGGGAGAGCCCGCGGCAAAGAGACTTAAGGATGTAGACGAGGCGATATTGAGGGGTGTCGATTATGTCGTGCATCCTCGATTTGAGGGTAAGCCCACGCTGCGTCCCAGTGCGATAATAGCCTTCGGTGAGGGTGGTGAAGTGGAGATAATAAGGAGTTGATGTATGGCAAAGCAGTTGATAACACCTGTGCAGAAGCGTTTCTCGGACGTGGACTCGTTCATGCACGTGAATAATATATGGCAGCAGAGCTACTTCGATATGGGCAAGACGAACTTCTATCAGGAGGTCTTGGGCATAACAGGAGTGTTTGATAAGTTGCGCATAATCACCGCCTCAACACACACGGACTATCTCGGGCAGGTACGCCTGCAGGATGATATCGTTGTTGTCACGGATGTGTCGCGCATAGGCACAAAGAGCATGACGCTGCATCAGCGCATCATGTCGGGAGAGAGGGTGCTCACCGAGAGTTCGTCGGTGATGGTGGCCTTCGATTTCGAGTTGCAGCAGACGGTAGCCATCCCCGAGCAGTGGAGGCTGAAACTCGAGGAGTACCTCGTCCGTTCATAGTCATAATCAAGCCATTCGTACATAAAAAAAGACCATCGGGTAAATTATCGCGATGGTCTTTTTCGTTGTCGGATATTTTCTGTAACTTTGCATAGCATTGTGTGCGTACTCGTGCGCACGCGCAGCCGAAATGTGGAACACATGAAATTATTAACTAAATAAAACATTACGCGAATGAAGACTTTACGTTATTTGATGTTCGCCGCGCTCATGGCCTTTGCGGTTGTGGGCTGTACTACCGACCCCGACGATTTGGGTACAAATCCCGATGATAGCGGTGTGAATGGTGGTAATGGTGGTGACAATGGCAGTGATGACAACGGTGGTGATCTTATCATAGATCCTACGCGTGACTACCCGCTCGTTTCTACCTATCCCCTCTTTGTTACGGCTGAGATGACCGAGGATGTGTACGTCATCGTCAATGCCAAGGATACCTCTATGGCTGGTTTCAATGGCGAGATGTATGCCCACACGGGTGTTATCACCTCCGCAAGCACGGGTAACTCGGACTGGAAGTATACGAAGGCCGGATGGACGGAGAATACCCCCGCATGCCGACTTATGAATTGCGGTAACGACCTCTGGGTGTTGAAAATCACGGGTGGCCCCCGCGCCTTCTATGGTGTTCCCGAGGGTCAGGATATTCTGAAGCTCGCATTCGTATTCCGTTCTGCGGATGGCTCTAAGGAGATTAAGCAGAATGGTGCCGACATCTTTATCGAAACGGTTGTCGAGGGTCTTCACGTTAAGATTGTATCGCCCGCAAATGGTACGTTGCTCACGGTTGGCGAGGAGTACACCGTGGTGGTAAATGCTCAGGATGCAGATAAGGTGTCGCTCTATCGCGGCGAGCAGGAGGTGGCTAACACCGCCAATGCTACGCTCAACTATGGCTTTGTGCCTACCGAGGAGGGCGACATCACGTTTAAGGCTGTGGCTGTGAGTGGTAACGATAGCGTCGAGGATAGCATCAAGATTTCGGTGCTCGGCTCTACGCAGGATGCTCCACGTCCCGCAGGTGTGAGCGATGGTGTTAATATCGAGGGTACGTCGGCAACATTCGTATTGTATGCTCCCGGAAAGAAGTCGGTGATTCTTCTTGGCGACTTCAACGACTATGCTCCGTCGAATGAGTATATGATGAAGAGGGATGGCGATTACTTCTGGATTACGGTAGATAACCTTGAGTATGGTGTTGAGTATGGCTACCAGTACTTTGTCGACTGCTCGATAAAGGTGGGTGACCCCTATGCAGAGAAGATTCTCGACCCATGGAACGATAAGTGGATAAATGCCTCGGTATATCCCGACTTGAAGGCCTATCCTTCGGATTACACTACCGACATCGTCTGCACCTTCGAGCTCGATGAGACTCCCTACAACTGGACCGTTACCGACTTCCAGCGTCCTAAGGAGAACTCGTTGGCAGTATACGAGTTGCTCATCCGCGACTTTACCGAGGAGGGCTCTATAGATGCCGTTACGGCGAAGCTCGACTACTTGCAGGAGTTGGGTGTCAATGCCATCGAGCTTATGCCTATTCAGGAGTTCGACGGCAACGACTCATGGGGCTATAACCCATGCTTCTACTTCGCTGCTGATAAGGCATATGGTACGGAGGAGGCATACAAGCGCTTCATCGACGAGTGCCACAAGCGCGGTATAGCTGTCATCCTCGATGTTGTGTTCAACCACGCCACGGGACTCTTCCCTTGGGCTAAGATGTGGTGGGATGGCTCGAAGAACTGCACAGCATCGAACAATCCCTTCTTTAATGTGTCGGCACCGCACAACTTTAGCGTATACCACGACTTCCGACATCTCTATCCCAAGACACGCGAGTTCTTCAAGGATGTGTTGAAGTTCTGGTTGGAGGAGTATAAGGTTGACGGCTTCCGCTTCGACCTCACCAAGGGTCTTGTGCAGAATCCGGGCAACTACGATGCCGGTGGTTACTCTTCGGAGCGTATCGAGATTCTCTCGGACTACGCCCGTGCTATACGTGCCGTCGAGCCCGATGCTTACGTTATCTTCGAGCACTTCTGCGACCAGAGGGAGGAGAGCGAGCTCTATGACAATGTGGGCGCCCTCTGTTGGAACAATAATGCCATGCAAGGCTATAAGGAGTCTGTCATGGGATGGACTGGCAACAACAAGAGTAGCTTCGCGGAGTTTAAGCGTGGCCGCATGAACAATATCGAGACTCACGATGAGGAGCGTGTGGGCTATGCAGCCATCACATGGGGACAGTCGTACGTCAAGGGCAACTGGGCTGTAATATCTAAGCGTATACAGGCTGCCTACATCATGCACTTCCTCACGCCCTATCCCAAGATGATGTGGCAGTTCGGCGAGCTTGGCTACGATGTATCTATCAACGCCAACGATAAGGGTGTTGTAGGTAATGGCGATGAGTATCGTACACACCGCAAGCCTGTGCGCTGGACATACTTCTACGACAAGAATCGCCACGACATCTACGAGGCTCTGTCTAAGGCTATCACATGGCGTACTGAGCATGAGGATTACTATGGCAGCGACAACCTCGCGGTACACTCATGGAAGGTACTCGATGGCGATATGGGTGGTAAGACCCTTGTTATGGATAGGGTTATCGTTGTGGCTAACTTCACCAACGCTGAGACTACGACGACGGTGAATGTTCCTCAGGCCGGCACATGGCGCAATCTTATGACCGATGCCGCTGTTACGCTCGGCTCGACATATAGCGCTAAGCTCGCTGCTCACGATTATATCGTTCTTGTTCGCGACTAATTTCACAGTAATATAGGTATTTTTCGGTCGCCCCGCGTGGTTAAAACTACGCGGGGTGGCTTTTTTTATCAATTTATTGACGATATATTTGGAGTTTTAGAAAAAAAATGCTATATTTGTTATTCGAATAACAGACAATCTGTTATTTGTGGCAGACAACTTAGAACTAACTACATAAAACCTTAAAGAAAGCTATGGCAAAGATCTTAAAAATTCGCGATCTTACGTTGCGTGACGGCCAGCAGTCGTCTTTCGCAACACGAATGACTCAGCAGCAGGTGGACCGCTGCCTTCCTTACTACAAGGATGCCGGTTTCTATGCTATGGAGGTATGGGGTGGTGCTGTGCCCGACTCGGTCATGCGCTACCTTAACGAGAACCCTTGGACACGTCTCGAGACTATCAAGAAGGCTGTGGGTGATGTGTCAAAGTTGACGGCTTTGTCGCGTGGCCGCAACCTCTTCGGTTATGCCCCTTATACGGATGAGATTATTGACGGTTTCTCGCGCAACGCCATCGAGAGCGGCTTGGGTATCATGCGTATCTTCGACGCTTTGAACGATGTGGACAATGTTAAGTCGACAATCAAGTATATCAAGCAGTATGGCGGTATCGCTGACTGCGCTGTATGTTACACCGTAGATCCTAAGTACACCGACGGCCAGGAGCACGAGAAGGTGTTTACCGATGAGTACTTCTTGGATAAGGCACGCCAGATGGCAGAGCTCGGTGCCGATATGATTACCATCAAGGATATGTCGGGTTTGATTCCTCCCGCACGTGTTGCAGGCCTTATCAAACTCTTGAAGAAGGAGCTTGGCGTGACTGTTGACTTCCACACACACTGTACGCCGGGTTACGGTCTTGGCTCGGTCTACCCTGCTATCGTTGAGGGTGTTGACATCGTCGACACCAACTGCTGGTGGTTTGGTGGTGGCACGGGTGCCCCTGCCGTAGAGCTTGTTTACCTCTTCTGTAAGAAGTTGGGCATCGAGCTCGGTGCAAACATGGAGGCTGTGGCTAAGATTAACGTCGAGTTGAAGGATATACGCAAGGAGCTCGAGTTGTCGGTATTCGGTGCCGAGAAGCCCCTGCCTAAGGCCTTCAATCCCCTTACGGACGAGACTCCAGCTGAGGTTGATGCTCTGCTCGACCGCTGCGTGAAGGCTGCCAAGGAGGAGAATTGGGATGAGCTTCTCGTAGCATCACAGGCTATCGAGGCATACTTCGGCTTCCCCGCGCCCAACAAGCTCGTTCAGGATGCCGAGATTCCCGGTGGTATGTACTCTAACATGGTTGCACAGCTCAAGCAGCTCGGCGCGGAGGATATCCTTCCTCGTGCTATGGAGCTTATTCCTCCCGTGCGTTTGGCGGCAGGTCTTCCCCCTCTCGTAACGCCCACATCGCAGATTGTAGGTGCTCAGGCCGTAAACTGCGCTATGGATGAGAAGGCGGGTCGTGCCATGTATACAAATAAGTCGGCACAGTTCGTAGGTCTCGTGAAGGGTGACTACGGTCGCACGCCGGTGAAGATTAGCGAGGACTTCCGCGAGAAGATTTGCGGCTTCAGAGAGGAGCGCCCCTACGATACGTCGAAGTATCAGAAGCAGCCCAACCCCGCATTGGAGGAGGCTGGTGGTGTGCTCTTGGCCGAGAACGAGAAGGAGGAGCTCTTGTTGGAGTTGTTCCCCTTGGTTGCTAAGGCTTACCTCACGGGTGTCAAGAAGGCGGCTTATGCCGAGAAGGTGGCTGCTGACCCCTCGTTGAAGAAGGAGGAGAAGGTTGAGCTTCAGCCCATCACGGGTGATACCATCTGCGCACCGCTGCCCGGCCGCGTTATCGAACTTAAGGTTAAGGTTGGCGATAGCGTGGCTGTAGGTCAGGAGGTTGCCATCCTCGAGGCTATGAAGATGGAGAACTCTATCACTTCGGATTTCGCAGGTAAGGTTAAGCAGATTATCGTGAAGGAGGGTGATACCGTTCAGGCCGAGGGTGTCATCATAGAGATTGAGAGCGCTAAGGCTGGTGCCGGTGCTGCTGCTAAGCGCCCCGTGACGGGTAAGACCGTATGTGCACCGCTGCCCGGTCGTGTTATCGAGCTTAAGGTTAAGGTTGGCGATAAGGTTGCTTCGGGCCAGGAGGTTATGATTCTCGAGGCTATGAAGATGGAGAACTCTATCACCACCGACTATGCAGGCTTCGTTAAGCAGATATTGGTAGCTGAGGGCGACACTGTTGCTGCGGATGCCATCCTTATTGAGGTTGCCGACTCTATGGAGGATACGGCTGAGGATGCAGGCGCTGAGCATAAGGTTACGGCTGCCGATGGCAAGACCGTTAACGCGCCGCTGCCCGGTCGTGTTATCGAGTTCAAGGCTAAGGTGGGTGATACCGTTGCTGTGGGTCAGGAGTTGCTTATCCTCGAGGCTATGAAGATGGAGAACTCTATCTCGTCGGACTATGCGGGTAAGATTCTCGGCTTCCTCGTAGCTGAGGGCGACACCGTTCAGGCTGACCAGCCGCTGGTCGTTATCGAGTAAGTCGGTAAGGTCTAAAGTAATAGCGAGCAACCTTTTTGGTTGCTCGCTATTACTTTATAAGGACCAAGTCCGAGGCTCTATCTTAGTTGCAGCCACCGCAGTCGCAGCCCTCGCCACACTCGTGGTCGCCACAGCCACCACCGCAGTCACCGCAGCTGCAGCCGCCACCCATAAACTTAGCAAGGTCCTCGGGAGTGGTGTCGCGTACCGAAACAACGGTAACGTCGAAGTTCAAGGTCTTGCCTGCCATGGGGTGGTTGAAGTCCATCGTAACGGTCTCATCCTTAACCTCCTTAACGAGACCCATCATGTGCTGACCATCGGCCGTAGACATAGGTATATGGTTGCCTACGAAGAGGATATCCTCGGCAACCTTGCCGTCCATCATAAACACGGTCTTGGGCAACTCAACGATAGCCTCGGCAACAACCTCGCCATAGCCATCCTTAGCCTCAAGCGTGAACGATACGCTCTCGCCGGGCTCCTTACCCATGATTGCCTCCTCGAACTTGGGCAACAACATGCCCATGCCTGCGATAAACTCCAAGGGCTGACCGGGCTGTGACTGATCTGCAACAGCTCCATCTACCGTGAGCTTATAATCCACGGCAATCATCTTATTCTTCTCTACCTTCATAGTAATCTTTGTTTTATATTAGTTATTAAGTTAATACTTCTCTAATGCGAGTGCAAATATAGGGGCTAAAGACGGATATGCCAAATTTAAGCCCGATAAATTTGTATTATTATTTCTTATTGCCGAATAAGCGTCGACTATTTTGTCTGTGCTCGGCCTATGCCCGTCCATGTACCACTTATGCGGTTGTGGAGGTCGTCCGTGACATCTATATCTACGGTGTAGGTGCCGTCGTCGTTATGCTTTACCGTCACCTCGCCACCGCGTAGTGGCGCTATCTCCTCCTGATCGGCCGTAAAGAACCAGCTGCACTCAAGGTAGCCACCATATATCCAACCCAGCATAAAGGCATTCGTGGCGAGCACCTCCGATGCAGTATATCTGCCTGCGAAGCCACTCTCCTCGTCGCTATGTTCGGTGATGATGTCGATCTGTAGGCAGTCGCCAACGCCATCGTCGGGCTTAATCTGGAATACCCAATTCATATAGCCATAGTCGTACCAGTCGCCCTGGCAGGCATATATCATCGAGTGGTGCGATAGATCGAGCGTGTAGTCATCCTCAAGTGTGGTAAGGATGTTAATATCGCCACGAAGGTCGGCAACCTCTGTGCTACCATTGTACGTTACGTTGTGTTTCTCTCCGTCGATTACGAGTTCGAGGAGTATCTGGTCACTCGTGACATGCATCGTGCCGCTCTCTATCTTTCGCTTCGTGTGCTTACCATCCTTGTCGTTAACAAAGAAGTCGGTGTAGTCGGCAACGAATGTCCATGTCGTGTAGGTGGCCTCCGGATCAAAGGTGTAGATGCCCTCGGGTAGGGTTATCACTTCCTCCTCATCGCTAAAAATGGGACCATAGGCATCTATGCGATAGTAGGTGCCAAAGGGTAAGGAGCTACCTTCGCTTGTGAAACCTCTATCCGAGAACTTAAGGAAGTAGTTGCCCGCCCCCGGGGTGTAGAAGTCTCCATAATAATCGCCAATGAAGTAGCTGGCTGTAAAATTGTAGTCGCCATCACCTGCTTGTGTGAGTGTAACATCGAACGATGAGTTAGCATAGCCAATCTCTATGGTTGCTGTACGGCTCTCGTTAGTATCGTTTGTGGCAACATAAAGCGTTACCTCGCCTTTCTTCGCGGTGTCTATACGATAAATCCACTCGGCATCGAACTTGGCGTATGTATAGCCATCTATTGTCTCATTCTCAAGTGTATAGCCTACCACGAAGCTTTGTCCTGCGCGGTCGATACTTATCTCCGTGGGTGTTGCGGGTGAGATAACAGCCTCATCGGGTATGCCCGACTGGTTGATTACAACGGTCTCTACCTGTGAGTCGAGAGTGATAGTCACGGCCGCCATGCGTGTGCCTCCCGTCTCATTTGTCTCGGCCGAGATGATAATCTCGCCCACGCTTGTAGCATCAAAAACCTTGAGCCACTGTGCCGAGAGCGTAATCTCAATGTCGTCAATCGTTATATCACCCGTAGTGGTATAGGTGATGCTTTTCATACCACCCATCATCGAGACGTTCATCTCATTGCCCGAGGTGATTGTAAAAGATTTTACGGTGTTGTCGGGGTTGCTGTTACCGTCTGACGTTGTGCTATTCTCGCATGCGGTGAATATGCCGGTGAGAATAATCGAAAGAATAAGTATAAAATGTTTCATATCGGTTAATTGTATCTTCTCCAAATTTTGTGTAAGGTCAATTGACGATGCAAAGATATTCATTTTACTCCATTTGTCAATACGATAGTGCTTTTATCTTGTGAGCCTACATATATAATATAGGTATAGCCTGCGTTATAGGGGTAAATATAAAAAAATAGGCCTCAGAGTAAAAAAAATAGGCGTAGTATTTCTCGATTAAAAAATAAGTTGTATATTTGCACTCGATTTTCCGTTTAGAGTTTTGAAAACCGCTGGCGGATAGTTCTTTGAAAGTTGGAGGCAGGGACGAAACGCTTTTTTTGTAAAAAAGTTTCCAAAAAATTTGGAAATAAGAAAAATGTTCGTACCTTTGCAACTCGATAAGGTCAATGCCGATGTAGCTCAGTTGGCCAGAGCAGCTGATTTGTAATCAGCTGGTCGGGGGTTCGAATCCCTCCATCGGCTCAAATATCGGGAAGATACCAGAGTGGCCAAATGGGGCAGACTGTAAATCTGCTGGCGCACGCCTTCGGTGGTTCGAATCCATCTCTTCCCACTACGACGCCGGTTGGAGTTGCAAGATCCGAGTTAGATGCGAAAGCTTCTAATGAGGAGCTAAAGGCAGCCTCTGAACGGTGTATTTTTG
>JAFVWO010000098.1 GCA_017501625.1 Alistipes sp. | reverse complement strand
CATCATCAACGAAGCAGCGCTTGCCGAGGCTCTGAACGAGGGATGGATTGCTGCTGCAGCACTCGATGTATTCTCCGTAGAGCCACTGCGCGAATCGCCCCTCTATGATGTGAAGGATAGGTATCGCCTACTGGCATCGCCCCACAATGCATGGTCGGCAGCCGAGGCCATAGATCGTCTTATAGATTGTGTCGCAGAGAACATACGCTCATGGAAAGAAAGGCAGTAATCATACTCTGCACAATAATAGCCACACTGCTTGGGCTCTCGACATCCCGTGCCGAGAGCCCCAAGTGGTGCGACTCGCTGTCACACAGGGTCGGCATAGAGCTACGTCCCGCCTACAATATGGTGTCGCACTACGCCCTAAACAATGGCACACGTCCGCTGAACAACGCTCTGTCGTTTCACGCGCGCTATGCCTTCTCATTCGACCCCGAGAGCAGCATCGGCAGGCGCTACCCTACGGCCTATCAAGGCGTGGGCATTGCAGCATACACCCTCTGGAGCCACAAGACCACAGGTACGCCCATGGTTGCATACATCATGCAGGGTGCACGCATTGCAGACCTCAGCAACACGCTATCGTTGGGCTACGAATGGAACTTCGGCATTTCGTGGGGGTGGCACCCCAACGAGGCGATGAACGCGCGATGCAACGTGATGATAAACGTCGCTCTACCCCTCACATGGCGCATAACACCGCAATGGGAGCTATCGCTCACACCCGACTATACACACTTCTCGAATGGCGACACGGCCTTCTCGAATAGTGGCGCCAATATGTTTGGCCTACGCTTGGGTGCCACATACCTCTTCAACGAAGGTGAGGTGAAGGCCTCGGCAAGACGTTTTATCGTCGCCTCCGAGGAGCTTAGCACTAAGAGTTTTGCCGACCACATGACCTACGACATAGTGCTCTACGGAGCATGGCGTGCAGACCGTTTCTCGGAGGGCAACGACTTCTTCGTCATAAACAAGGCACTGCCCATTGTCGGCATCAACTTCCAACCTACATACCAGCTAAACAACTATTTTGGCCTCGGCGCCTCGCTCGACATACAGGCCGACAGCAGCCTCAACCTCTACGACGGCATCAACGACGACGACAGCAAGACCGTGAGCTACTCGCGCCCCCCGCTATGGCAACAGATGGAGGTGGGGGTATCGCTTCGCGGTGAGATACGTGCGCCTATATTTACCATAGGCGTAGGCTTCGGCCTCAACATGCTGAAGACGGGCTACGACTATAGTCTATGCTACACCACATTCTCGCTCAAGGCCTTCCTCACGCAGCGATTATTCCTATACGTGGGCTACCGCTTTAACAGCACACAATACACACACAACCTGATGTATGGCATGGGAGTAAGGTTTTAGTCTGGTAATGATACAAAATGTGGAGCTTTTGCAACATTATCTACAACAATAGGGGCATCCTCACGGATACCCCTATTGTTGTAGATACTCCTCATATACTACTTATCCTCTCGCATGAACTTAGGACGAGCGAAGTTGAACGATATACCCGCATATAGGTTCAACGACTGCTGATAGCGTGGTAAGGGCAAGCCCATAGGACCCTTGACATAGCGCATATCTACATAGTCGGCACCTACATATAGGTTGACAACACGCGGGTGGATGTTAAGCGCAAAGCCCAACACGCCCGGGCGATTGCCACTGAGGAAGGTGTGGCTCACGGTAGCCGATATCCAGTTCAACGGACGGAAGTTAACCGAGGCGGTAAGCTCCGAGAGTGTCATCGTCTTGCAGAACTTAGTGTGCGACATAAGTCCGAAGGCGATATGGTTGTCAAGGATATTATACTCTGCACCAACATTCAACGCGCAGTTAAGCATCGTAGTGTAACCATTATTCCTTAGAGGATCCGTAGTCAACATCTTAATCTCACCACTTGTCTCGAGCTCCGCAGTAGCGAAGTTGATACCGTCGAAACTGAAGTGACCATCGGCAATACCGGCAACATGACCACTGGGCGACCACTTGATGAAGCCGAGGTCCGTTACGGCCGCCGACACCTTAAGATGGTCGTCAAAGAGGCGCACCTCAGCACCTACATCGAAGGCTGCACCGAAGTTTTTGAAGTTGCTGAGCATATACATCGGGTCGGTATATCTGAGCATATCCATCAGAGGTAGCGCTGTAGCGTTCTGCAAAGGCATCTTGTCGATCATGATACCATTTGCGCGCATCGTACCAAGCATCATGGCGTTAATGTTGTCAGGCGTGACATGTGCAGCAAGCTTCGTGAAGTTGGCCTCAGCATTAGCTATACCCATAAGGAACTTAGCCTTGACACCCACACTCAGAAAGTCGAAGAGGCGTAACGACGTACCCACATAGGCATCCATATATGCACTCATGTCGATGGCCGTCTTACCGAGGTCGAACACACCATTACCCAACGTCTTCAACGCCTTGAACAGATCCATAGACATGGCCATGTCGCTCGATACGTCGACATTAAGGCCAAACGTCCAGAACATCTTGCCCGTATAGAAGCCTGCACCGAAAATAGGCATCTTAAAATCCAACGAGGCCTTACCCAGCGATGGCAGCTTGTCGTACAACTCCTGCGACGACACCGCACCGTGGAATGCCGTGACAATCTCACCATTCTTCTGATACAGGAAATTGTCTATCGACATAAAGTTCGACGTAGCATTCACTCCTATACCACCAAATCCGGGCAACGTCACATAACCTCGCGTGGGCACAAGTGCGGGATTAAAATCGTTGCGATATATAGAACCCTCCATGAAGTACGACGTGCGCGACTGTGCCATGACGCACTCCGTACCTATAAGTGTAATAGCCGCAGCTATCAGAACCAATACTCTCTTCATAATTTGTCTCATTTATTCCTGTCCTCCCGTGATAAAACTACCAAGGTCTATCGTTATACCTCCATCAAGCTCCAACTGCAACTTAACGCTGAGGTACTGGCTATCTTTCAACGACACGACATCCTCCTCCGCAGCGCTTGTTGCCACGAGCTTCATGCTTACACCATCTATTTCTGCGATATTCGACACACTACCATCACCGCCGAGTATCAGGTCGAGGCGCAAGACACTCTCCGCGGGTGTCTCGCCATCCGACGAGCCCAAAATCATGGAGCCTTCAGCGACAGCGGCCTGTGCCTCCGTTCTATTACCATCGACATCGAACAGTGCCACACTCGGAGCGAACTGCAAAGGTGTCGTATTAGTTACGGTAGCTATGATGGCAACATCACCAACCTTAATGTCGTAATCCGAGAGGAGGTCAAACGTAGGATTAAGGCCCGACAACGCGCTATTGTAGGTTATCTCCAAGCTGTCGTCGAAGGCGATGGGCACATCTACCTTATATTCATACTGAACAGAGAGTGTCTCCGCAACGTGTATCGTATGAACCGTATTCTCATCCACGCTGAGCGACAAATTGATGTTCAAAGCCTCGGGGAGGCGTCCGAGCAACAACTTAGCTACATCGCAAGCAACAAACGTGTACTGGGGACCTCTATAGTTGTTTCGAAGGCTCTCATCAGCGATGATAAGCGTAATATCTGCCGGCTTAATCTCGCCATCATCGAATGTCGCTGAAGCAAGCTCGATGGTGGGAATCTCCACAGCATTCTTCTCCACCTCCATGCCACCAGATATAGGTATTATGCTACCTTCAAGCACCGCGGGCATAGTCAACGGATTAGATACCGACACCTCAATTACGGGCTTAAGACCCACACCGCCAATCTCTACATCCAACTGGTCAAGACCCTGAAGCTCAAAGACCTCATCCACAGCATACTCATACTCCACACAACCGCTCACCGAGGCGATGTTAAGCATCGTTGGTGCCACGCTAACCTCAATGTCGAGGTCACCCTCGTGCTCCAATTGCGAAGCGAGCAAACGTGCATCCTCCGTAAAGTCAACAATGAAGTCAAGTGCAAACTCCAACTCGAAATCGCCATTCTCATCGGGAGCTACACCCTCGACACCGAAGTCGAGAGCCTCGATAGCCACCCTAAGACCATTCTCATCACCCATCTGCTCGATGGTCGATATGAGTCTGTGGTTCACCTCGTCATAGTGACACTCCGAATGTTCAATCTCGTGCAACACAAGATAGTCGGGAAGATCAATGATAACCTCCAAATCCTTAGTCACCTCTTCGTCCAACCATTCAAGTCCTGTAGCATGCATCTCGAAGATGCCGCCATCGGTGAGTGTAACACGATTTACCGTCTTAATCTGCTCGGGGAGGTCCTCAATAGCGATGGGGTCGGAGTGCTCGTGGTGATACTCTACGAGTGCGACACTGTTGTTCACATCCATCTCGGCATCGCGATACTCGAAGTCTGCCTCGAGCTCGATGTGAGGCATCGTCTCAAGGTCGAAGTTACCGGGCTTTGCCTGCACCTCAAACTCCATATCGTAGGTCAACTCCATGGGGAGATCCAAGTGGTGATCCTCGGTAAGCTCCTTATCATTCGTGATGCTCTCCACGAAGATGGTAAAGTCAATATACTCGGCGCCATCCTCAATCACGTACTTCTCAGTGTAGAACTCGCCATCTGTATCCGCGTGTATCACATTATTGTCAGCATCGAGAAGGGTAAACTTACCACCTGCTATCGACAACGAAAATTTCAGCTCACCGCCACCATTAATCTCGGCAAGGTCGTTGAAATCGACACGTAGATGCATGGGGGCACCGTGATGCATCTCATCCATATCCTTGAAGAAGATTTTCGTCACATTGTCTATCTGCTCGGGGAGCTCCACGTCGATGTGCATGTCGCTTCCATCGCTCTCCTCCGAGAATACTCGGGTGAAGGTACCCTTAATCTTGGGGAGCTCGACATCGTCGGGAATCTCGAAGCTCGGGATGTCAATACCAATATCCGGCTTCTTATACTCATCCAACACACCGAGGTCTACTTGAATATCCTCCGCGGCATCAATCTCGATTTTCTCCATGCCTACAGCAAACTGTGGATACTCCACGGTGAACTCATTGACAATCTCCGGAATCTCAAACTCCGTAGTGATGCCCTCAACATCGATAGAGTCGCCCTCGCCCGAGAATTTGAACGAGAGGTTACCCTCCTCGTCCGTCTCTAAGCCTGCAATCTCCTGATTACTGAGGAGGTCACCGATACTCTTCTTCTCGAGATAGCCCAATGGAATGGTTGTTGTACCACTACCAACGGTCACCTCGGTAGATACACTGCTCACATCAAACGAATCGTCGACACAAGCTACGGTAGCAAAAGCGCATATCGCACCCATAAGGCGATACACAGAATTTTTTATTCTCATATATTACGATTATTAGTTTCTTTATCTATGGAACTAAGATTCCTAATGCAAATGTAGCATTATTTCCCCAAACTGCAAAGAAAAATTCAAAAAAAATCCACCTTTTAACCTTTGGTTAACAGAAAGATAACATACATCATAGATATATAATCAATATAGAAAAACAGATAAATAAAGTAATGATATATGGTAGAATGTCTATAAAAATGAGTAATTTCTTTAAGGTGTGTTCTATAAAATCGGTATATAGGATTTTTTTATTACAGGTATGGCAGGGTAACAAGCTGGCTACATTTGGCACAAATGCCACCTACAGGTAGTACTCTAAGCACATCCCATAGGTGGCATTTTGTTATAGACCGCAATCGGCCCTTATCACACTAAACTATTTGTTCAACTTAGCCCAAGTATCCTTCAACGTCACGGTGCGGTTGAAGATAAGATGGTCCGAAGTAGACTCCTTGTCGACATTGAAGTAGCCGATACGCTGGAACTGAAGATAGTCATAGGGCTTAGCATCAGCGAGATACTTCTCAACGTAGCAGTTGTTAAGTATCTTCAACGAATCCTCGTTAATCATCTCCTTCATAGCCTCCAGAGCATCGCAGTTACGCTCCTTGCGGATAGCCGACATCTCGTCGCGGGGGTTCTCCACCTTCCACAATCTGTCGTAGAGACGCACCTCGGCCTTAATGCAGTGGTTGCAGCTAACCCAGTGGAGCGTACCCTTAACCTTGCGGTTGCTACCGGGCATACCCGTCTTGGTATCGGGGCCGTATTCGGCATATACGGTAGTGACGTTGCCATTCTCATCCTTCTCGCAACCCGTACACTTCACGATATAGGCACTCTTAAGGCGCACCTCCTGTCCCGGGGTCATGCGGAAGTACTTCTTAGGAGCATCCTCCATAAAGTCGTCGCGCTCCATCCACAACTCACGGCTGAACTCGATGGTGTGGGTGCCCGACTCGGGATCCTCGGGGTTGTTAACCGCCTCCATAGCCTCAACCTTGCCCTCGGGGTAGTTGGTGATGACGAGCTTCACGGGGTCGATAACGGCACTCACACGTGTAGCACGTTTGTTGAGGTCATCGCGCACAGCACTCTCCAACAGAGCCATATCGTTCAAGGCATCGTAGGTAGTGTAGCCAATCTTATCCACAAAGCTGCGAATAGACTCGGGCGAGTAGCCACGACGACGGAAGCCGCACAATGTCGGCATGCGGGGGTCATCCCAGCCATTTACCAAGCCCTCCTTAACAAGGATAAGAAGGTTACGCTTGCTCATGAGCGTATAGTTGAGGTTTAGCTTGTTAAACTCATACTGACGGGGGCGCTCGTCAGAGGGGTCGACACCCTCCTTAACCCAGTCGACAAAGAGGTCATAGAGCGGACGATGAGGCACGAACTCAAGCGTACACAGCGAGTGTGTCACGCCCTCGAAATAGTCGCTCTGACCATGGGCGAAGTCATACATGGGATATACCTTCCACTTGTCGCCCGTGCGGTGGTGGGGATGGTTAACAACACGGTAGATGATAGGGTCGCGGAAGTGCATATTCGAGCTTGCCATATCTATCTTGGCGCGGAGAACCATACGTCCCTCCTCAATCTCGCCATTAGTCATCTTCATGAAGAGGTCGAGGCTCTCCTCAATGGGGCGATTGCGATAGGGGCTCTCGATGCCCGCCTGCGTGGGGGTACCCTTCTGAGCAGCAATCTCCTCGGATGTCTGCTCGTCGACATAGGCCTTACCCTCCTTGATAAGACGTATGGCGAAGTCCCACAGCTGCTCGAAGTAGTCCGAGGCGTAGTACTCATTGCCCCACTTAAAGCCGAGCCACTCGATATCCTCCTTAATAGCATCTACATACTCCACATCCTCCTTCGTGGGGTTTGTGTCGTCGAAACGCAGGTTGCACACGCCACCATAACGCTCGGCAATGCCAAAGTCCAAGCAGATGGCCTTAGCATGACCTATATGCAGGTAGCCGTTGGGCTCGGGCGGGAAGCGGGTCTGTACACGCGTCTTACCCTTGGCTATCGACTCCTCGACAGCCTCTTCCACGAAGTTCAACGACTTCTCCTTAACTTCTGTAGTCTCCATTGTCATAATATGATAGTATTATCGTTTGTTACTCAATCACTTCTCTTTTACGCTTCAGGCTTATGTCGTAGTCCAAGTCTACGCTCAGCTCTATCCACTGGCGCGTACCCCAACGTACACCGTCGTACTCCGCCGTGATGCCCGCCTCGACACTCACCGTGTCTGAGAAGAAGCTGTGGCTGTACGATGCCGCGATAGCATCGTATATATGCTCCGTAGTAGCATAGAAGGGTACGCCATGGTAGAGGTCGTCGCCATAACGACCGTAGTAGGTGAAGAGGTCACCTCCCATATACAATCTGTTCGAGAGTGTCACACCCCAGCGGCTGATAGCGGCATATAGCTCACCGCCACATGGAGCCATCCACAGGTGTTCGTTTATGCGGTCGCGCTGCAACGACTGCACGTAGCTCAGGTGCAGGTCTATGTCGAAACCTCCGGCATCGACATCGAAGCCCACGTATGGCACCACGAGGATATTATCCACGACACCGTCTATGGTCGCAGGGTTGTAGTCCTTGGCATAGTGACCCATCATCAGGTCGTAGCCAAAGGAGAACCACCCCACGGGCATAGCTCCCGACGACATAATCATAAATGCCTCGCGCGTATCGAAGTCGCGCATGCCCGTGTAGTCCATTGCAAACTCTACGTATGAGCCCTCAAAGCGGGGATTCTCGTAGCGCGCAAGCACACCACCGATGCGGTTGTGATAATAGCGATAGTCGCGGTCGAAGAAGAGCGGCGATGCCAAGCCCCGCATCTCGCTGCGCGGGAAGATACCCGCCAACGCTGTCACACGCGGCGCACGGAAGGCGTAGTATAGTTGCACGTTGGCATCCGACAGAAACTTTGAGTCGTGGCCGAAATCCTGAACCATATCCACGGCAAACATAAGCTCGTTACACTCCGCCCACACGACACCTACCTTAGGCGTAAGGCGAGCACTAAAGAGCGTACCCGATTCATCGATACCCATGCCGGCATACTCTCTGTTATCGAACAGCGTGGTAAAGTCCGCACCTATGCGTAGCTCCTGTGCCGAAGTGTCAACAACACTCAACAAAAGAGCCATAACTGCAGCTATATATGTTGTAATTCTACGCATGGGGATGACTTATAAAAACATTTCAGCGCAAAATTACTCAAAATATTTTATATTTTATTACTTTTGCAGTGTAATTTATAAAAGAATTTAAAAATATGCGTAAATTACTCAACGACGAGCTCGGTCGTCCCACGGTCGAGGAGTACATTAAAAGCGAGAAGCTACCTATAACACTCATATTGGACAATGTGCGCTCGGCACAGAACGTAGGCTCCTTCTTCCGCACGGCAGATGCCTTCGGCTTCGAGCATATAGCCCTCGCGGGCATAACATCGACACCTCCCAACCGCGAGATACATAAGACCGCCCTCGGCTCGGAGCTAAGCGTGGCGTGGAGCTACCACCCTACGACCCTTGAGTGCATAGAGCAACTACGCCAGAGTGGCTACCGCATCATCGCCATAGAGCAGATTGAGGGAGCCACGATGCTCAACGACTTCCGCATGGAGCGTGGCACGAAATACGCCTTAGTCTTCGGCAACGAAGTCGAGGGCGTAGACCAAGCCGTCGCCGACATTGTCGATGGAGCCATAGAGATACCACAGGTGGGCACGAAGCACTCGCTGAACGTCTCGGTGTCGGCAGGCGTGGTTATGTGGGAGATATTTCGACAATTAAAGTAGTATAAATAGATAATGGGGATGACTAAAAAGTAAATTTGTCATCCCCATTTTGTTAAGAGGTTGAATAAAAAGATGTAGTTTTAGGCTTGCGAAGCCCGAAAAAGCGGAGTTTACTTGGCGTAAATGAGCATTTTGAGGGCGAGTATAACGACAAAATACACTTTTTATTCAGCCTCATTATTCTATCGCGATGCGATATATCTTTAGAAATAGAACTTCGCACCAACACGCGGACTCAACGACAGACCGAAGTCCACGGTATTAACGGTAATTCCCTCCTTAGAGAGCAGAACATAATCCAACGACAATAGATTTGCCGATAGGCCGATACGCTCTGTCGGGCGATACTCCACGCCAAAGAGATTCACGCCCAAGCCAAAGCCCGGAACGCCATAGCCCTCAGATGCCACGTAGCAAAACTGGAGATCGAGAGTAGGCGTATAGTATAGGTTCTTGCACAATGGGACATAATATCCCAATCTTGGGCCCAGAGTAAGCGTATGCGTAGCACCATCACCACCCGAGACATTGTAACCGAGGCCAAAGCCCAAAAGCAACCTATCTGCGAGGAAAATACCCACGCTCGGCTGAATACCGAACTCCGTGGCCGTGACACTATTGCCCGAAATAATCACAGAAGAGACGCCAAAGCTGAGGTCACCACCAACGTAGACATCACCCTTCTGCTGAGCAGATACCGAGGTTACCGATAGCACCAAGAGTGCAACTAATGAGCAAATTAACTTTTTCATAACATCAATAATTTAGGGGTTAGAATATACAAATGTATATTATTTTTAGTTTCTACGCAAATTTTACGACCTCTTCCACCACGTAATCCCTGAAAACAGATCTCTCGACCAATGGAGTCCGTGGTATCATTTGCTACATTTTTTGTAAATCGCGATGAAAAAATTTTGCTAAAATAAAAATAAGTAGTATATTTGCACCGCTCTTTTACAAAAAAGTGGTTTAAGGAGGGTTGGGTGAGTGGCTTAAACCAGCAGTTTGCTAAACTGCCGATATCGTAAGGTATCCGCTGGTTCGAATCCAGTGCCCTCCGCTTTTTTTGAGTTTGTTGCGACCGAGATTTCTCGGTCGTTTTTTGTTATATCTGCATCACCACGTGCAAGCACGGTGTGCCGATATAACGGCTCACAGTAAAATTCCAGTGGGGTATCAAAAAAGTTAAGCAAAAATATGGGGAGTATGGGTAATGTGGGTATTGTGGGTAATAATACCCAACCTACTCACTCTACTCACTCTACTCACTCTACCCAATCTCCCCAATCTCCCCAGTGAATTTAGGGAGGTTAGTGAGGTTAGAGAAATACCTAATAGCACTTTGACTTAAACTCTCTAAAAAGCCGTCATCGCGAAGAATTGCATCCGACGGCTACGCTGATACGCATCATCGCACTCGGCAAAAATGCCACCGATAGGTAGTACTTGGTGTACGTCCCACTGGTGGCATTTTTTGTTAGGGGCCGCAAGCGACCCCTTATCACAGGAAATTTACTTCTCGAACTTTGCCTTAGCCTTCTCCAACTGTCGCTTGATTATATCCATAGAGTTATCTATCGCCTCCTCAAAGGTAAATGCTCGCTCCTCAACGCGGATATCGCCACCCGGAACATGGAGCGACACTACTACTACTTTGTTGCCCTTCTCCGAGTCGGGCTCGAGGCGCAAAACAACCTCTACATCACCCGCCCTTTCATCGACAAAGCGATCCAATCTATCCATCTTCTTCTGAATGAACTCAATGAGCTGCTTGCTCGCATCGAATTTTAGTGACTGAATCTGTACGTTCATAGGTCATAAAGTATTAAGTTTATATATAGTGTGGGGGCATCGCGCGACTCCCACTGTCCAAACAACATATCGAAGAGCTATAACCCATCACGCCCATGCTCTAATCTACGGCTCCCGCCTCTCGCGAGGGTGGCATGAGTGATAAACATCCTTGAGGCGCTCAAAGTCGTTGTGCGTATACACCTGTGTGGCACGCAACGAGCCGTGACCCAACAACTCCTGTATCTCGCGAAGGTCGGCACCATCGTTAAGAAGCTGTGTTGCAAAGGTATGGCGTAGCACGTGAGGCGAGGCCTTGCCCTCAACACCCACCATCTTGAGCTTGCGCTCAACGATGCGCTCCACGGTGCGACGATTAATACGCTCTCCTTTCTTCGATAAAATTAGTGCTTTTTTTTGAGCTGTGCAAATATTTTGTGAAGAAATTAGACCAAAATACTTTTTTAGCACACCTTTCAGCGAGCCAACGATAGGCTGAACGCGCTCCTTGCGCCCCTTACCCATAACGCGCAGCGACGAGAAGTCCGCAGCGAGGTCGTCGCAGTTGGCAGCGACAAGCTCCGAGAGGCGCAACCCTCCGGTGTATATAAGTAACACCATAAGAGCATCGCGCACACGCTCAAAATCCTCCGAGGCGATATCCTCGCGCAGCTCTGCGACAACATCGTCCATACGTGTTTCGGGGACAAAAACAGGAAGGCGCTTAGGCATCTTATAACCGCGCATGCCCTTCATTATATCCCTATCTACATGCTCGCGGCTGAGCATCCAGCGCCATAGCGTGCGCAACGAAGCGATAGAGCGATTTACCGACGAGGCTTTCAACTTACGCCTCTCGAAGAGGTATGTAGCCCAGTCGCAGACATCCTCGCGTGTGACAACAGCAGGGTCGAACACCTCGGGGGCAATGCCGAGCCACGCGATAAATGCCGACACGTCACGACGATAGTTACGCACCGTGAGTGGCGAGTAGCGGCGCTCGGCCTCAAGCCATACATAGAAGTCGTCAACAATGCTCATACTACATACTGCGGGCTGCACACTTCATACCAAAGCCCGACATATCATGGGTGATATATATTATAGGTACGCGCTACCCTACTTGAAGAACTTATATTGGAACAACAGGAGGTATACCACAGCTACAGAGATATAGGCATCAGCGACATTGAATACAGCACCGAAGAAGTAGCCATCGCCACCAACGAGGAAGCTGAGCCACGAAGGACAGCTATCCCAGCGGAACAGCGGCAAGTGTATCATATCCACAACCTTACCCATAAGGAAACCTCCATCCTGCGTGTCAAGCAGCATGCCGTAGAACATACTATCTACCATGTTGCCTATAGCACCCGCAAGTATAAGAACAGCGCCTACGACGACACCCTTGGGTACCTCATCGCCCTTACGCAAGAGGTAGCGTATACCATAGATGAGGGCGCCAATCATGACGATACGGAAGAGACTGAGGATAATCTTGCCCCAGTCGACACCACCGCCGCCACCGCCAAGCTGCATGCCAAAGGCAAAGCCGTTATTCTCAACATAACAGAGGTTAAACCACGAGAAGACCTCAACCTTATCCCCCACCTCGAGATTGAAGTGTATGAGCATCTTGACGAGCTGGTCGATAACGACGAGCACAACGACCCAAAAAGCGACCTTATAGCCACGCGGTATATTACATAGTCCCATAACAATCAGCGATATATATGATTTTCTCTATACTAAAACTCTGCGTTACCAAATAAATTTTGCACAAATATACGAAATTTAAAAAAAATATACTACTTTTGCGCATCGAAACCATTGCCCAGGTGGCGAAATGGTAGACGCGCTCGTTTCAGGTGCGAGTGCTTAACGGCATGTAGGTTCGAGTCCTATCCTGGGCACTAAGGAGTTATCTTGAATAAGATAGCTCCTTTTGCTTTTTGTTTGCGAGAATAATATATGATTATAAGTTTATTTACAAGGCATCTATCGCTCTAAAATTGAAGCGTAGCATCACAAACGCAAAATTATTTAGGACAATATTGTAAATTCAGTACTAATTACTTACCACCAAACACTCTTTACTAATATTTTTTTGTATCTTTATCGCGCGAAACAATATATATGGAGATATGGCCCTTATAGATGAAATTACACGTCGACGAACATTTGCTGTGATTGCACACCCCGATGCCGGTAAGACTACGCTTACCGAGAAGCTGCTACTCTTTGGTGGCGCCATACATGTGGCCGGAGCGGTGAAGAGCAACAAGATTAAGAAGGGTGCTACGTCCGACTTTATGGAGATTGAACGTCAGCGTGGTATATCGGTGGCAACATCCGTAATGGGCTTTGAGTATAAGGATGTTAAGATTAACATCCTCGACACCCCGGGTCACGAGGACTTTGCCGAGGATACATATCGTACACTCACGGCCGTAGACTCTGTAATCATCGTCATCGACGGCGCCAAGGGTGTGGAGACACAGACACGACGACTCATGGAGGTGTGTCGCATGCGTAAGACCCCCGTGATTGTCTTCGTCAACAAGCTCGACCGCCCCTCGAAGGACCCCTTCGACCTCCTCGACGAGGTGGAACGCGAGCTTAAAATCAGGGTGCGACCATTGGCATTCCCAATATCTTCGGGCGACACATTCAAGGGCGTGTACAACATCTACGAGAAGAACATATCGCTCTTCACCTCCAACGAGCGACAGACGGCCGATGCCTCAACAGTGGAGATTAACGACCTATCGTCAGGCGATATTGATGGTTATATAGGCGAGAAGTTCGCCACGCAGCTGCGCGAGAACATAGACCTCGTGGAGGGTGTTTACGACACGTTCAGCCGCGAGGAGTACCTCGCAGGTGAGGTTGCCCCCGTATTCTTCGGCTCGGCAGTGAATAACTTTGGCGTAAGAGAGCTCCTCGACTGTTTCATACGCATAGCACCATCACCGCGCAACGCCACGACAGAGACACGTCTTGTAGAGCCCGCGGAGTCCAAGCTCACAGGATTTATCTTTAAGATACATGCCAACATGGACCCCAACCACCGCGACCGCATAGCCTTTATGAAGATATGTTCGGGACGCTTCGAGCGCAACAAGAACTATCTGCATGTGCGCAGTGGCAAACAACTCAAGTTCTCGTCGCCCACAGCCTTCATGGCCGAGAAGAAGTCGATTATCGACGAGGCCTTCCCCGGAGACATCGTAGGTCTTCACGACACGGGCACATTCATGATTGGTGACACGTTCACCGAGGGCGAGAAGCTTAAATTCACGGGAATACCCTCATTCTCGCCTGAGCACTTCCGTTATATCGAGAATGCCGACCCCATGAAGTTCAAGCAGTTAGCCAAGGGCATCGACCAGCTCATGGATGAGGGTGTGGCGCAGCTATTCACCTCGTCGCTCAATGGTCGTAAGATTATCGGCACGGTGGGTGCGCTTCAGTTTGAAGTCATACAGTATCGCTTGGAGCACGAATATGGTGCCAAGTGTCGCTGGGAGCCTATTTCGATACACAAGGCGTGCTGGATAGAGTCCGATAACGAGGCGCAACTCAGCGACTTCAAGCGTCGCAAGCATACGAACATGGCCGTAGACAAGCATGGCCGTGATGTATTCCTCGCCGACACAAGCTACGCCTTAGCACTGGCCGAGGAGAACTTCAAGGATATACGTTTTAAGTTTACGTCAGAGGTATAAGGTCGAGGGATGAGGCTCACGAGAGAACATAGACGCATATTGCTTGGATGGGTGCTTTTGATACAAGTGCTCTTCCATCTATGCAGCTCTACACTCTTTGTCCACAGCCATATCATCGACGGCTCCGAGGTTGTCCACTCGCACATCTTTGCGGGTCCTGTAACCGAGCACAGCCATACGACAGATAGCGCCGAGAGCATCGAGCGCTCGACATACTACGAGGCATTGTCGGCAGCGACAACGACCTCTGTCACACCAACAGTCTGCATAGCAGAGTTATTTATACGCTCTGCATACGAGGTGGCGGTTGCACCCGTCACACATCACTCGCTACGCGCACCTCCTGCATTGGCGTAGCACTCACATCCAAGAGAAAGAGAGCATCACGGACATCATCCCTTGTTTTAGGGGTGGTCGTCGTCGTAATTTACCGCATAATGGCGATTGACACACGCCATGATAGCGCGTACCTTTGTACCCAAATTTCAATAAAGCAAACAGTTATTATTATATATATGAAACGTATCATCACCCTACTACTACTCATCCTTCCGTTAGTGGCTACGGCCGAAGAGCCCCAAATTAAGAGGCCAAATGTCGAGATTGTCAAGCGTGAGGCCATCAAAGACCCCGACATCAACATCTTTGGACACGTCCTCGATGCCTCGACGGGCGAGCATCTACCCTACGCCACGATAGCAATTAAGGGCACAACCATAGGCTGCGCAGCAAATGGCACAGGACACTATCAGCTGAACAACATCCCCGAGGGCACATACACTATCGTCGTGTCGGCCATAGGCTACGACACCATAGAGACAGAGTTTGAGGCCGAGATACGCACATCTACCGAGTTAAACTTCTCGCTCCCGCTATCTACGACGATGGTCGACGAGATTGTAGTATCGGCAACACGCAACGAGACAAACCGTCGTAAGACCTCGACCGTAGTAAACGTCGCTTCGGCAAAGCTCTTCGAGGGTACGGCAGCAGCCAATCTCTCGGAGGCGATGAGTTTCCAGTCGGGATTGCGCGTGGAGAACACGTGTGGCAACTGCGGAGCACCACAGCTACGCATAAACGGCCTTGAGGGTCAGTACTCGCAGATATTGCTCGACAGCCGCGCCATATTCTCGTCGTTGGCGGGAGTATATGGCCTCGACCTTATGCCTGTGGCTATGGTCGAGCGCGTGGAGGTCATACGTGGTGGTGGCTCGGCACTCTTCGGCTCATCGGCCATTGGTGGCGTGGTCAACATCATCACCAAAGACCCCGTGCGCAACACCCTATCGCTCTCAAACACCTCGAACATAATGGAGGATGGCACTCCCGACATAAACACATCGCTCGGTGGCGCCTTCGTGTCGGATTATTACAAACTTGGTGCCTACATCTTCGGTCAGGTGAAGAACCGCGGTGCCTACGATCGCAACGATGACGGCTTCTCGGATATCACAAAGCTACGCTCGGAGACTGCCGGCTTTCGCGCCTACTACAAGACTTCGGCACACTCGCGCCTCACGGCCGAGTACCACCATATTCATGAGTTCCGCCGCGGTGGCGACAACCTCGACGAGGCACCCCACTTCGCCATGATATGCGAGCAACTCGACCACAACATCGACGGCGGAGGTCTTAAGTTCGACTACTTTCCCAACACCAAGCACCGTATGTCGGTATACGCCTCGGCACAAGGCATAGGGCGCACAAGCTACTTCGGCACCGACATGAACCCCAACGCCTACGGCTCGACATCGGACCTAACGCTCGTGGGTGGCGCTCAGTATACGCTAAACTACAAGGCGGGGCTGCCATCGGAGCTCACCGTAGGTGCAGAGTACAACTACAACGCCCTCGATGACATATATCAGGCTACGGGACGTCGTCTCCAGCAGGAGACATCCACCTACGGCATCTTCGCACAGAACGAGTGGAAGAGCGACAAGATAAACATCCTCATCGGCTTCCGCCTCGACAAGCACAACATGATTGAGCGCCCCATATTTGCGCCACGTGCCAACGTGCGCTACAGTCCCATCGAAAACCTCGGACTACGCCTATCGTATTCGAGTGGCTACCGCGCTCCACAGGCATACAACGAGGACCTACACATCGACGCGCTGAACCACTCGGTGTCGATTATTGAGATAGACCCCGACCTGCGCCCCGAGTTCTCGCACTCGTTCAGTGCCTCGGCAGACTACTACCACAACTTCGGGCGCCTACAGACCAACATCCTCGTCGAGGGCTTTTATACTATGCTTAACGATGTCTTTACCTTGGAAAATATGCGCGAGGAGAGCGATGCGGAGGGTAACAACTATATATATAAAGTACGTCGTAATGCCGCAGGTGCACGCATTGGTGGCATCACCGCAGAGATTAAGCTGGGTATAACAAACATCTTCGATGTACAGCTCGGCTACACCTTCCAGAAGAGCAAATATGTCGAGCCGGAGGCATGGAGCGACGATGTCGAGGCGCAGCGCACAATGTTCCGCTCGCCCGACCACTACGGCTACCTGAACTCTAACTTCTACATCACCAAGAACCTCAATGCCTCGCTCTTTGGCACCTTCACCGGCCCCATGCTCGTGCAGCATGCCGCCTATACCGACATTCTCGGTGTGGAGCATCCCGACTCAGAGGTTATGACACCCTCGTTCTGGGACTTCGGCTTCAAGGTGGGTTACACCTTCCGCCTGTCGAGCATCGTCAACCTCGAGGTTAATGCCGGCATAAAGAACATCTTCGACTCGTATCAGCGCGATATAGATGTTGGTGCGGGACGCGACTCGGCATATATCTATGGACCATCGCTTCCACGTACATACTTCGTAGGCGTGAAACTATTCTTGTAGCGTAAAGCATCGCACCCTACGTCTAAGGCGCAGTGCCGTGAGAAGCGCTGCTGTCGAGAGGCCGAGGATAAGACCTATGACCAAGCCGTGCGTTTCGAGCCCGCATGTGTAGGCCAAGAGACACCCGGCTGGTATGTTTATAAGGAGATAGGAGCAGAGAACTATAGGCATGATAATGCGCACGTCCTGAATACCGCGCAACATACTGATAGACAATCCCTGAATGGCATCCGAGAGCTGATATACAGCGATGAGAAGCATAAGCTCGGCACTGAGCGCTGCAACCTCCGCATTACCGGTAAAGAGCGCACATATAGGCTCCCTGAAGGGCACAAAGACCACCGCCATAAACACGCCCCACGTCAAACCGAGGTGGTAGGTTGCCGCAACCATGGGGCGCAGTCTGTCGCGCTCCTTTGCACCGTAGATATGCGACACGAGGATTGTCGAGGCAGAGCCTATAGCCACGGTTATCATCCATGCCACGTTGGCGATGCTGAAGGCCACCTGCATGGCGCTTCCTGCCACCGTGCCGAAGGAGAGCGCAAGGATGGAGGTGAGGATGAAGGCCGCCGACTCCAATACCATCTGGAACGATATAGGATAGCCCACACGCAACAGGCTCCTCATGTACTTAATTCTAAATGGGTTGACATCGAATAGAGCTCTATATTTACGCAGTCGTCGCGAGAGGAAAAAATAGGCAATTATGGCCGCCATCTGCCCCACGCGCGAGAGTAGCGTAGCCAATCCTGCGCCCTCAGCACCCATAGCCTCAGCACCCCACTCTCCGAAGATAAAGACGTAGTTAAGCACGAGGTTTGCTACATTGCCACCGAGCGTTATCCACATCGCCGTGGAGGTGTTGCCTATGCCCTCGAGAAACTGCTTGACGGCAAGGAACAACATTAGCGGCATGATACTCCATACAAGCATATCGTAGTAGGGCAATGCCATATCTACAACTGCCGATATATCCTCGCCCGGGGAGGACATCCATACTCCCAAGGTGCGGATAAAGGGGCGCAGCGCGAGAGCTACGATGGTGCCTATGACACCTATTATCGCGCAGTAGGACACGCCATTTTGAAAGAGCAGCGCCACCATGCGCCTGTCGCCACGTGCGTAGTGCTCGCCAACAAGCGGCGTAATTGCCAGAGCCAAACCCAAAGCGGCAAGATATATCAGAAGGAATACGGAGCTGCCGAGCGATACTGCCGCTAAGGGCACAGGGTCACTGCCTCCGTAGTTGCCCACCATCGCCGTGTCGGCAAACTGCGTTGTGAGCTGTCCTGCCTGCGCCACAACCACCGGTAGCGCAAGGTGCAACAACTGCTTATAATAGGGGGTATATACCATCATCGTTACGTTTTGCGGCGACAAAGATAACACTTTTTTTAATGAGTAATGAGGAGTGAGGAGTGAGTAATTTATTGACTTCTGTATTTTCGTTATCCGCGCCAGCCCCACAAGAACCTACAAAAACCCACAAAAAAAACAGTAACGGCGGCAACAAAATTAACAGGCATCCCACCCCTGTTACTACTCACT
>JAFVWO010000097.1 GCA_017501625.1 Alistipes sp. | reverse complement strand
TCGCAGCATCGGTGGCACTCTTAGGCAAGAGGGTGTTGCTCATCGATGCCGACCCACAGGCAAATGCCACGTCGGGATTGGGCTTCGACATCAACCTTGCGGGCATATATGAGTGCATCGTGGGTCAGAGTCGTGCCGAGGATGTCATACTCCATTCGGAGGATATCAAGAAGCTATGGCTACTACCCTCCTCTATAAACCTTGTCGCGGCTGACACGGAGCTTGCAACCATGGAGAATGCCCACCACGTGATTAAGAGCATTGTCGACTCGGTGCGCGAGAAGTACGACTACATCTTCATCGACTGCTCGCCATCGCTCGGCTTTACTACCGTGAATATCCTCACGGCAGCCGACACGGTACTTGTCCCTGTGCAGTGCGAGTACTTAGCCTTGGAGGGTCTTAGCAAGCTGCTCAACACCATAAAGATGGTTAAGAGTCGTCTCAACCCCGCGCTACAAATCGAGGGTTTCGTGATGACAATGTACATGCGCAACAAGCTAAACAATCAGGTTGTAGGCGAGGTACGCGAGCACTTCGGCGACATGGCCTACGACACCATCATACAGCGTAACATACGCCTCGGTGAGGCTCCATCGCATGGCAAGCCCATCATGCTCTACGATGCCTCAGCAACGGGTGCCGTGAACTACCTGAACCTTGCACGAGAGTTCCTCAAGCGAAACAAAAAACAAGCAACGCAAAAGTAAGACAACGATGACAGCACACAAGAATAGAGGCTTAGGACGTGGCCTCGATGCCCTCTTTGGCACGACAACGACACAGCAGTCGCAGCCCATGACCGAGATGGCAGAGGTGGCGATAACGGATATTGAGCCCAACCCCCTACAGCCGCGCAGCACCTTTGACGAGGAGGCTCTAAAGGAGCTCTCGGAGTCCATCGCACAACTCGGCGTAATACAACCCATAACCCTCCGACGTCGTGACGACGGCCGCTATACCATCATAAGTGGCGAGCGCCGTTGGCGAGCATCACAGATGGCTGGCCTCGACCGCCTGCCGGCATATATACGTGAGGTGGAGGACGAGGAGCTTCACGCGATGGCTCTTGTGGAAAACATCCAGCGCGAAAATCTCAACGCCATAGAGATAGCCCTCGGCATGCAGCGCCTTATCGACGAGTGCGGCCTCACACAGGAGGCTATGGCCGAGAGGGTGGGTAAGAAACGCTCGACAGTGTCGAACTATATGCGTCTTTTGTCGCTACCCTCGGAGGTGCAGTTGGCACTTAAGGAGGGTATCATATCTATGGGTCATGCGAAGGCCATCGCCACGCTTAAGGAGGAGCTACAGCTGAAGGCTCTGAAGCGCTGCGTGAAGAAGGGCCTCTCGGTACGTCAGGCCGAGATGTTGGCAAAGAAGATGGCGGAGGAGGATAAACACGGCAAGGATGCGGAGATGGAGGAGGAGTATCCCGAGTCGTACTCGCGCCTTGTTATGGAGTTTGAGCGTGTATTAGCCGAAAACATAGCCATAAAACGCACGAAGAGTGGCACATGTCGCATAACGATAGAGTGCGCGAATGACAAGGATGTCGAGAAGCTGATAACGAAGCTTGGCAAGATAAAATAAAAGAGCAATATTGCACGTTAGCAATAGAGGATGAAGAGAGGAGTAATCATAGCTGTCGTAATGACCATCGTGGCACTCGTTGCTACGGGGTTCGATAGTTCTGCTCAGGAGCTTAGTCGCGAGCGCCTGAGAGGTAACATACGCACCATAAATCAGGGCGGTCTTGTGCCTATCGACTCCGCGGCCATACGACAAGCCGAGGCCGAGGCTATCGCCCGCCGCGACTCCATATACTATCATCATGTCGACTCTATCGCTGCGGGCGAGGGTGTCGTCTACGACCAGCTACCCGACCAAGCACGCGACTCGATACGCTTAGCCATAGGCGCACGACTCAAGCGCGACTCAATGATACATAGCAAGGGTGACAGCATCGCTCCGGATGGTCGTCGTATACGTCTGAACAAGCGTGGCGAGGTGCGCAAGCCCTTCATCAGCGACTCCATGGGACTATCGAAGGTCTGCTGGCTGTCGTTACCTCTGCCCGGCTTCGGACAGATATACAACAAGCAATATTGGAAGCTCGGCATCCTATATCCCGTTGTGGGAGCATCGATAGGTATGTTCGTATACGAGAACAAGCAGTACAAACCCCTCAAGGCGGAGTACGACCAATATCTCATCGACAACGGATACATGCGTACTCCCCAACTCGACGAGCTACAGACAAAGATGATTCGCCACAACACCATGCAACAAATATACGCAGGCGTGGCTATCGCAACATACCTATACTTCATAGGTGATGCCGCCGTGAACTACTCGACAAACGAGGTGTCGCGTATAAAGAAGGCGACGACACTCTCGACAATCTTCCCGGGCGCAGGACAGGTGTTTAATAAGAGCTATTGGCGTGTTCCCATTGTCGTGGGAGGCCTCGCCTCGACGATATATACGATTGACTGGAACAACCGCGGTTACCAACGCTTCAAGACAGCCTACGCACTACGTGTGGACTTCGACAAGAACCCCGACAAATACCCGGGAGGTGCCGCCGATGAGTTCCACGGCGCATACTCCGCCACATTCCTTAAAAACCTCAAGGATAGCTATCGCCGTAACCGAGACCTATGTATAATCCTTACCGCGGGCGTATACCTGCTGAATATCCTCGATGCACATGTCGATGCCCACCTTCAGGATTACGACATCTCGGACGACCTATCTATGAACCTTGAGCCCTATTTCGACTATACACCCGTAGGCTCACAACCCGTATATGGCGTGAATATGAGCCTTAAATTCTAACATACGATGAAGTCATCCACGCTTAAGAGCCTTCTTGTAGGACTCCTCATACTGCTAACCGCCACAACAGCCTATGCCGACTACGAAGCACGACGTCCCAAGAAGCGCCGTAGCCAAAAGCAGTATACCTCGCCCGAAGAGATACAGGCCGAGCGCGACAGCATAGCGCGTGACACCATTGTCATCACCGAGATAATATCGGCGGCAACGACAGCGTGTGAACCTCGTCGCAATACCCCCGAGCAGATAGACTCCGTAATCGCCATGTGGCGTGCAACAGCCACGGTGGAGGCCTACGAGCGCTACTTCAACGACTTCCTCGCCGTGAGCGAGCGCATAGACACCACCATAACGACAGACAACATCGACTCGGTGTATGTTGCACGTCTCGAGGCTCTCATGTCACCCGTGCCGCTGGAGTACAACCACGAGGTGCGCACCGCCATAGAGCGATTCTCGTCACCGGCATACGCCACGAAGATGAGCTACGCATATTACTACTTCCCGATGATAGAGGAGGAGCTTATCCGTGCCGGCATCCCCGTAGAACTACGCACGTTGGCCGTAGTGGAGTCGGGGCTAAACCCGTTGGCAGAGTCACGCCGCGGTGCCAAGGGTATATGGCAGTTTATGCCGACGACGGGAAAGGAGTATGGTCTTGAGATAAACTCTCTCGTCGACGAGCGCTGCAACCCGCGCCTCGCCACACGCGCCGCATGTCGATACCTCAAGAGCATGTACGACCACTATGGCGACTGGACCCTCGCTATAGCATCGTACAACTGCGGCCCGGGCAACGTGAATAAGGCTATAACACGCTCAGGAGGCAACAAACAGGACTACGACGGCTCATTTTGGGATGTCTACGAGCACCTCCCACGCGAGACACGCAACTATGTACCCCTATACATGGGTGCCACATACGCCTTCGCATACCATAAGGCACACGGTGTAGACTACCCCACACCCCCTATGCCATTGGTAACCGACACCATAATGATTAACCGTCCGCTACACCTCGAACAGGTATCATCGACCATAGATGTGAGCCTCGAAGTGTTACAGATGCTCAATCCAGAGTATCGACTATCGATAATCCCCGCGACGACGAAGAGCTACCCTCTTACTCTCCCCGCAGAGTATATCTCGGAGTACCTTATACATGAGGATGCGATACATGCGAAGGATACCACCTACCTTAAGGAGTATACCATACATGCCAACATCGAAAAGAAGCGTAACGAAGCTCCTCCGGCAACATACTACACCGTGAAGAGAGGTGACACGCTGGGCGCCATAGCTCGCAAGTATGGCCGCACGGTGAATCAGCTAATGACATGGAATAATATTAAGAATGCAAACTCACTGCGCATAGGTCAGCGCCTGCGCGTGAGCCCCAACTAACGATGATAGCCACATTAGACACCACGACAACCATCGTAGCCCCGGCAACAGCCCCAGGAGGTGCCGTTATGGTCATACGCCTTAGCGGCAACCGCGCCATAGCCATTGCCGACAGCCTCTTTCGCGGTCGCAGGCCCCTTAGCGATGCCGAGGGCTATACGTTGCACTACGGCCATATTGTCGACGACAAGGGGCAGACGATTGACGACGTCGTTGTGGCACTCTTCCGCGCACCACACTCCTACACGGGCGACGACATTGTGGAGATAACGGCACATGGCTCAGAGTATATCACCCAAGAGATAGTGCGCATGGCCATAGAGCGCGGTGCCATGATGGCTACGGCAGGAGAATTTACACGCCGCGCCTTCCTTGCCGGCAAGATGGACCTCAGTCGCGCTGAGGCTGTTGCCGACATCATAGCCTCGGACTCGCGATGGTCGCACATGGTGGCCTCCACGCAGATGCGCGGCGACTACTCCGCAAAACTTGGTGCGCTGCGCGGTGAGTTGCTACGACTATGCTCACTCCTCGAACTCGAACTCGACTTCTCGGAGGAGGATGTGGAATTTGCCGACCGCAGAATGTTGCGCTCACTGCTTGTGGAGGTAGACAACCAAATAAACAGACTATGTTCATCCTTCGCCATAGGCAATGTGCTGAAGAATGGTGTCACCGTGGCAATTATAGGCCGCCCAAATGTAGGTAAGAGCACACTGCTCAATGCCCTCGTCGAAGATGACAGAGCCATGGTCTCCGACATCGCGGGCACTACGCGCGATACGATAGAGGCAACGACAATCATTGACGGCATACGCTACCGCTTCATCGACACTGCAGGCATACACGCGACGACAGATAGACTCGAGCAGATGGGCATCGAGCGTACACATCGTACAATGTCTAACGCCTCAATCATCCTTCACCTCACGACGGCAGACGAGCCCACGTTTGAAGATGTAGAACTTGGCCCTGAGCAACACTACGTGCGCGTGGTAAATAAGATAGATAGGTACGCAAAGGATAATAGATACGACAGCGACGTTATCCCCATCTCTGCGCAACAAGGCACGGGCATGACGATGCTACGCGAGCGCCTACGCTCTATTGTGGATACCCGAGGTCTTGATTCGGGGAGTGTGATTGTCACAAATATGCGCCACTACGCGGCATTGAAGAGCGCTCATGAGGCCCTTGGCGATGCCCTTCAGGCTGTTGATAACGACCTCAGTGGCGACCTTATAAGCGAAGATATCCGCCGCATCCTTCACCACTTGGGCGAAATCACCGGCGAGATAACCTCCGACGACATCCTCCACACCATCTTCTCTCATTTCTGCATCGGCAAATAACGCTTGTAACGCATTGATACACAATGCATTACGACATATTTTCACGTGTAAAAATCAGCAATTTTTTCGATTTGTAATGAGATTATAATTTGTTGTATTTCAGAATATTGCATAATTAAGTCTAAAAATTGAAGATATACAATAAATTTTCCATCCTGGAAAATGTAAAGCCTGAATTTTTCGTTAAAATTCAGGCTTTTTTACATATTTTCCATCAGATTTTCGATAGTTTTTACAATTACGATACGTATATGCGACGAAATTTAGGGGTTGTGCACAGATTTAGAATGTAATTAAGCCCTTTTTTACTGCAAATCGCTTACAATCTCTATCTACAAACATGAAAACCTTCAATATGTACATATATTCAGCATAGTGATATTTGTATTTCATAGTGGTTTATTACTCTCGTTTCTTTTCTATTATGAGAATCAATTTTGTCCCTCGTTTGTGCCCCAGACATTCGAGGGACGCAGTTTTTTTTGTCCCTTTTTGTCCCTTGGGCACCCATGTGATAATTTTGAATTTCGTTAAATGCTTTGTATTAAGTATTTAACATTTGCACCTAAAAGCGATTTTACTACGTAGCATATATTTGACAGAAAATTCAAAATTTTCGCATTCAATATATAGTTGCAATTTGTAAGTTTCTTGTTAAATACACCTTCTATTTTCATCAGATTGAGAATAGTCAATAGGGTGAGTTATATATTATTGTGCCGCTCAAATGTGGCTCAAATATATAATGAATACAAAGTTTTTTAATCATTATCCAAGAGAATGGGATACCTTGGGTAATGAATGGAAAGAGATTATCACAGGTGATGTTCTTTCAATTTCCCAAGCAAGTGAGTTATCTGGTTTCAGTAAACGTTTCATCTATGCACAGATCCATAGCATGAAATTATTATCGACTGACAAAGACCCAATATCAAAACATATAAACAGCAAAAGTCTTCAAATCGAATGGCGAAGATTTCTTATGTGGTATTCACATTTTGATATATTGCCGGCTTCTCCATTCGGTCCTCCCTCCTATTCACTTAAAGGGATGATGAATTATATGGGAAGAAGCCGCTCGTGGTCATTAATATTTGCCTCAAGGTACAATATTCAAACATTCTTCATCGGTTCACTCCGACGTTTTAATAAATATGATGTAGAAGAGGGCTGGAAGAAAGAATCAATATATTTTAAAGATTGGATTGATATTGATGAGATAGAAAGCTACTTACACATTTCAAAAGCAATTCTATATTCCTGCGTAGCCAAACGTGAAGTCAGAACACGATTCCATAGCGGAATAATGCAATTCTCACAAAAAGATGTATTAAGGATTATAAAAGTCAATCAAATAAATTACCACAATGAGTTATAGAGTAAAAGTACGTGAAAGAAAAAAGAACAAGGGAGCAATGTTGTCTTTATACTTAGAATTTATGCCTCCATATGTCGCGCCTAATGGTGAATGTGTTAGATATGAAAATCTCAATCTGGAATTATATGTTAATCCGGCTAACGAGATTCAAGAAAAGCATAATAGAATG